>NZ_CP128153.1:1446250-1755625 GCF_030292155.1 Bacillus sp. DX3.1
TGTGGAGTGTTTTTGACAAAATGATGAACTTTTATTGTGAACAAGCATGTGAAAGTAAATAATAATAAAGGAATGAAACTGCATTCTTCCTTTGTAAGTTTATAACCATCGCTATGTTGTTAATGATATATGTGGCAAACTGCCGTATGCTCCCGGTAGTTGCCAACTCCTTCTAATGAAGGTAAGATGAATTTGAGGTGAAAAAAGGAAATGGAACGACTACAAAAAGTAATTGCACAGGCAGGAATTGCATCAAGAAGGAAAGCAGAAGAGCTTATCCAGCAAGGGAAAGTAAAAGTCAACGGTAAAGTGGTAACAGAACTCGGAACGAAAGTAACTCCTCAAGATAAAGTTGAAGTGAACAACATTCCTCTTGAAAAAGAAGAACCTATTTACTTTTTACTATATAAACCAACTGGCGTAATTTCGAGTGTATCAGATGATAAAGGGAGAAATGTAGTGACAGATTTTTTCCCAGACATTTCACAACGTCTTTTCCCAGTTGGACGATTAGACTATGATACGTCTGGCGTTTTACTTATGACGAATGATGGAGATTTTGCAAACATATTAATGCATCCAAAATATAAGGTTGAGAAAACATATGTTGCAAAAGTAAAAGGTCCATTAACAGGTGAAAAAATTCGCATGTTAGAAAAAGGTGTTGTATTAGAAGATGGAAAAACAGCGCCAGCTCATGTGAAAATTACTACTTGGGATCGTCGTAAAGAGGTTGCAATTGTTCAATTGACAATCCATGAAGGACGTAATCGCCAAGTTCGCCGTATGTTTGAAGCAATTGGCTGTAAAGTGATGAAGCTAAAACGTGAACGCTATGCCTTTTTAGAAGTAGGCAACTTACGTCCTGGTGATGCAAGAGAGTTATCTCCTCATGAGGTAAAACAACTTCGAGCACTTGCTTCTACAAAACCGAGATAACGTAAAATTTCCATTATGTGGGGGTTATTCCCCACTGATGGTTAGTTCAAGCAAATGTTTTTCGGATGTTATGGTATATACATATATTAGTCCTTCCTTTAGGAAGCAAGTAAAGGCAAGATTGAAGGAAGTGACAAGCTAGCATGTACAGAAATTGTTTACATATAAATTGCATAGATTATTTTTATTCATCAAAGAGAGGGGAGAGAGTATGAAGAAGAATCGCTTGTTATTTCGCGTTCTCATTTTGCTTATTTTAAGTGGAGCAGTAGGATTCACACTCTATCAAGGGCTATTTGTCGATAAAGAAAAGATGCAAATTGGAAAACAGGCTCCTAACTTTGTTGTTTCAGATTTAGAAGATAAGAAGATTGAGCTAAAAGATCTGAAAGGAAAAGGCGTATTCTTGAATTTTTGGGGAACGTGGTGCAAACCGTGTGAAAAAGAAATGCCTTATATGAATGAGTTATACCCAAAATATAAAGAAAAAGGCGTTGAAATCATAGCGATAGATGCAGATGAAACAAAAATAGCTGTGAAAAATTTTGTGAATCAATATGGATTAAAGTTCCCGGTTGCGATTGATAAAGGACAAGAAATAATAGGTACATATGGCGTTGGCCCATTGCCTACAACGTTTTTAATAGATAAAGATGGAAAAGTCATCGAGCAAATTACAGGTACACAAACAAAAGAGCAAATGGAAGAGTATTTGAAGAAGATTACTCCTTAATGAAGAAAGCCTTTACAATTTTGACAATAATATGTGATTGGTAGATGAAGGTGCTTCGCTTCGTCTTAGCACCTCTTATAAAAATTCTGAGTATTGTGGTAACTTGTGTGTAGAAGATACAATAATGGAAAGAAACAAGAGGCGGTGAGAATGTTGGAACGTACAAAGTGTGAATGTGGGCATGTAAATCCAATTGGCACAATTTTTTGTGAAGCCTGTGGGAAACCTTTTGAAAAAAATGAAGATACAAAATTATTGGATATGCGATATGAAGGGAGTGCTCGGCGTTCTCTTACACATACAAAAACAATAGTCGATAAAATTTGGAGCTTTTTTTCTTCTGTAAAAGTGGGGGTATGGCTGATTATCATTACCCTTTTGGCATCGGCAGTTGGAACAATTTTTCCGCAAGAAATGTACATACCTCCGAGTATTACACCAAGTGAATATTATAAACAAGAATACGGTTTTCTTGGACAATTATATTACCAATTAGGATTCAATAAATTATATAGTTCTTGGTGGTATATGATCTTAATCGCATCGATTGGTGTGTCACTTGTGATATGCAGCTTAGATCGTGTGATACCCCTTTATAAGGCTCTGAAAAAGCAGGGGGTGAAAAGACACCCAAGCTTTTTAAAGAGACAAAGGCTGTATGGAACAGCAACTCCAAAAGAAGGTGACTTAGACCTTATACAGGCCAATTTAAAAAAGAAAAACTATAATGTGCGAGTGGAAGGGGAACATATTTTAGCAGAAAAAGGTCGATTCTCTCGCTGGGGTCCATATGTGAATCATATTGGTCTCATTCTTGTTCTATTTGGAGCAATGCTACGTTTTCTTCCGAGCATGTATGTGGACGAAGCACTTTGGCTACGCGACGGTGAAACGAAAGAAATTCCAGGAACAGATGGACAATACTATTTAAAAAATGAGAAATTTATAAAAGAAGTTTATGATAAAAAAAATAAAAAAGATGAAGTGTTTAATGATGCGATTGATCGTGTTGGCGACAAAATGATTGCAAAAAACTATCAAACAAATGCCGTATTATATAAAGCAGTGGGAGAGAACATAGCGGGACAAAAGCCAAAATTAGAGAAGGTAAAGGAAGCTGAGATTCGAGTAAATGAACCACTGAAGTTTGATAATTTTGCTGTGTACCAAGTTGATTTTAAAGAGGGCGAATTTAAGAACATGTCATTTACTTTGCAGAAGAAAGAAAACAGTCAAAAGTGGGGTCCAATTACAGTTGATTTAGCCAATCCAAAAGAAACATATGATTTAGGAAATGGCTATTCTCTTCATCTATTAAGCTATTTCCCAGATTTTTATTTTGATGAGAGTGGAAATCCAAACACAAAAACTAAACTTCCAAATAACCCAGCTTTTGTTTTTAAAATGTTTACACCAGAAACGCCAGAAGGAGAAGTCAGCTTTGTTGGGATACAGCAAAATATTGAACCGGAAGGCAACAATAAATATAAAATGACATTTGCAGGGGTAGAAATGCGCAATGCTACGGCTCTTACCGTACGAAAAGATTTGACGCTTTGGATTCTTGCAGTTGGAGGATTTATTTTCATGGTTGGTGTAATTCAAGGAATGTACTGGAATCATCGTCGCATCTGGATACAACGTGTTAAAGATGAATGGTGGATTGCTGGTCATACAAATAAAAACTGGTTTGGTTTACGGAAGGACATTGAAAAAGTACTGGAAGGAACAAAGATTCCACAACCATACGACAAAGTAAATGATAGAGAAAATGATAAAAAAATTAGTTAAGGTGGGGAGAGTATATGGTACAAATAAGCAGTAATTTCTTGTTTGCTGCTTTCGTTCTGTATTTGATTGCAACGCTTTTCTTCGGAGGAGCGATTAAAGAAAAAGGACGAAAGTGGGCAAACGCAGGGATAAGTATTACAATTTTAGGTTTCGTTGCCCAGTCAGTGTACTTTGTTACGAGATGGATAGCATCGGGACATGCGCCAGTGAGTAATTTTTTTGAATTCGGGACATTTTTTGGCATGATGCTTGTTGGTGCATTTATTATTATTTACTTTATGTATCATGCAAGTATAGTAGGCTTATTTGCTCTACCAGTTGCTCTCTTATTGATTGCATATGCGAGCATGTTTCCAAGAGATATTTCACCGCTTATTCCATCATTACAAAGTAATTGGCTACATATTCATGTAACAACAGCAGCTGCTGGGCAAGCTATTTTAGGAATTAGTTTTATTACAGGAGTTATATACTTGCTTAAAAATGTGGATCAGTCAAAAAGAAGCAAGCGGACATTTTGGCTTGAAACTGTATTGTTTACGCTCGTTTGTACTGTTGGTTTTATAGCTGTGACAACAGCCTTTTCTAGCGCAAAATATGAAGCAAAGTTTCAATGGGTTGATAAAAATGAGCAACAAGCAGAGATGAAATACAATCTTCCTGCGTTAGTTGGACCACATGAAGGGAAGTTAGTTACAGCCGGCAAATTTGAACCCGTTATAGAAACGCCTGCTATTATTAATGCGAAAAAATTAAACACAGTGATTTGGTCACTATGTATCGGAACTGGGCTTTACATCTTATTAAGATTAATTTTACGTAAACGAGTAGCTGCAGCGATTCAGCCAGTAGTTAAAAAAGTAAATAGTGATTTGCTTGATGAAATAGGATATCGCTCTGTTGCAATTGGATTTCCTGTCTTTACGTTAGGTGCATTGATTTTTGCAATGATTTGGGCACAAATTGCATGGACGCGTTTTTGGGGATGGGATCCAAAAGAGGTCTGGGCACTGATTACATGGCTCTTTTATGCCGCATTTTTACACCTACGTTTATCTAAGGGATGGCATGGTGAAAAGTCAGCATGGCTTGCAGTAATTGGATTTGCCATTATTATGTTTAATTTTATAGCGGTGAACTTAGTGATTGCAGGATTGCATTCTTATGCATAAGAATTATAAGGGTATATCCTTCTTTAGAACATGAAATTAGGGAGCGTATTGTTCATTCATGCAGGATAAAATAGGAAGGTGGCTGTCACTTTTCTATTTTATTTTTGTCAATTTCTTTTCTTTTTTGAGAAAAACATGGCAAAGTACAGGTCGATTTTGTAAAATGATGTCGAGGCCTAAATGTCCTGTTCAAGAAAAATACATATTTTTGGAAGAAAAATGAACAAACTTTATTATTCTTGTGAAGCATAATGTCCGAAATAGGGAATCGGTCATTACGGAGTTGCTTGTTATGAGATAAGAGTAAACGCAGTATTACATTGTAGAAGGGTAGGTGTGAACCGTTGGTGCATGTTTATGCACAGCGGGTAGCAATGGAGAATGAACCAAAGATTTTAATTGTGGATGATGAAGATCGTATTCGCCGTTTATTAAAGATGTATTTAGAGAGAGAGCAATATACGATTGATGAGGCTGATAATGGTGATACAGCTTTAGAAAAAGCATTGCAAAATGATTATGATTTAATTTTGCTAGATATTATGATGCCTGGAAAAGATGGTATTGAAGTATGTAAAGGCATTCGTGAAAAAAAAGCAACACCTATTATTATGCTGACAGCAAAAGGAGAAGAAGTAAACAGAGTACAAGGATTTGAAGTTGGTTCGGATGATTATATCGTAAAACCATTTAGTCCGCGTGAAGTTGTTCTTCGTGTAAAAGCGGTGCTACGCCGTTCTGTGACAACAACTTTCTTTACACAAGATACGACAACAAAAGATATTATTGTATTCCCACATTTAACAATTGACAATGATGCACATCGCGTGACAGCTGATGGGGATGAAGTCAATTTAACACCGAAGGAATATGAACTACTACTATTTTTAGCGAAGGCGCCTGACAAAGTGTTTGACCGCGAGCAATTGTTAAAAGAAGTATGGCAATATGAATTCTTCGGAGATTTGCGTACAGTAGATACGCATGTAAAACGTTTGCGTGAAAAATTAAGTAAAAAATCACCAAATGCAGCGAAGATGATTGTAACTGTATGGGGTGTTGGATACAAGTTTGAGGTTGTGAACGACTGATGCTTTGGAGAAGTGTAGTAGGAAAGCTATGGATGACCATATTGCTTCTTGTTTCATTTGTTCTTGGCTTTGTTGCCATTTTACTTTCACAGTTTTTTGAAAACTATTATGTAGAAATGAGTAAAACAAGGCTTACGAAAGTAGCAACAAGCGTTTCGGAATTAATTGAAGAAGGCGCTGACGAAAAGACAATTGAGAATATCGCATATAAGTTTACGGACCCGCTCTCTCGAATTATTGTTGTCAAAGACGATAATGAAGTTTCTGCTTCTCCGAAACAAGAAGGATTGGTCAATCTTACAATAGCTGATTTGAAGAATGATAAAGATTTAGCAGCTGTTTTTACAGATAAAAAAGAAAATATAGAGAAAATCAAAAAAGTGTCGGATGGGAAGACAAAGAAAAATTCCGAAAATGATATTATGATTGTGGGTAAACCATTACAATCGGAAAATCATAGTGCGGTGTTTGTATATCAATCATTGCAGGTTCCAATACAAGGTATGGAAAAAGCGACGGACTTTATTTTTCTATCAGCGGGAATTGCAATTATTTTAACAACATTCTTTGCCTTTTTCTTATCGACACGAATTACAGCACCGCTTCGTAAAATGCGTGAAGTAGCCTTTGAAGTAGCACGCGGGAAATTTGATACGAAAGCACCGATGGTTTCGCAAGACGAAATAGGAGAGCTTGCAACGGCGTTAAATCAAATGGGAAAACAATTGAAGTTCAATATTAATGCGCTGCAGCAAGAAAAAGAACAACTTTCTAGCATTTTAAGTAGTATGGCAGATGGTGTTGTGACGTTGAATCAAGAGGGCGAGGTTGTTGTCATCAATCCGCCGGCTGAGCACTTTTTACAAGTGTGGCAGGAAGAAAAAGAATTAGAGTTAAGTATGAATTTACCACCTGAGCTTGTTGAATTGTTTCATCTTGTCGTGAAAAGCGAGCAACAGCAAGTGATTGAAATCAATTTACAAAAGGGTAACTATGTTGTGTTGATGACACCGCTGTATAATCAAACGAAAATTCGTGGCGCTGTTGCAGTACTGCGTGATATGACGGAAGAACGTCGTCTTGAGAAGATGCGTAAAGACTTTATTGCGAATGTTTCACATGAATTACGTACACCGATGGTTATGCTACAAGGATATAGTGAAGCAATCTTAGATGATATTGTGCAAACGAAAGAAGAAGTAAATGAATTTGTACAAATTATTTATGATGAATCTGTTCGCTTAGGTCGTCTTGTAAATGAGCTATTAGACTTAGCGCGCATGGAGAGCGGTCATGTAGAGTTACATATATTCGAAGTGGACATTCATCCGTTTGTAGAGAAGATTGGTCGTAAGTTTCAAGGAATTGCAAAGGAAAAAGGTGTACAGCTAGCGGTCGATTTCCGTACATCAATTGAGCAACATTCGTTTGATCCAGATCGTATGGAACAAGTGTTGACAAACTTAATTGATAATGCAATCCGTCATACAAATGAGGGTGGCAATGTAGCGCTTGTAATCGATAAGAAAAATAATGGACTTGTTTTTGAAGTGCAAGATTCGGGGGCAGGTATTCCTGAAGAAGATATTCCATTCTTGTTTGATCGTTTTTATAAAGCTGATAAAGCAAGAACACGTGGGAAAACAGGTGGTACTGGTTTAGGACTTGCAATTGCTAAAAATATTGTCCAAGGTCACGATGGAAAAGTTTCCATATCAAGTGTGGTTGGAGAAGGCACGACATTTTCTGTATATTTACCAGATCAGCCACTGTAAGATTTTTGCAAAGTGGCATTGCCGTGAGGTGAAAGACGTTGAATATGAACGAAGTGCAATTGTTTTTCGTGATAAAGAAAAAAAGAAAGGGGAGTAATCCTCTTTCTTTTTTTGTATACTTTTTTCCGTAATATACCACAATAGAGAAAGTGCAACGGTTATTTAAAAAACGGAGGACATTCTAATGAAAGTTTTAAATATCGGGATACTTGTCTTCGGATTATTTTTTATTTCCCAAGTGAATGCTTATGCTGGAGAACAACAATGGACATGGCCTGTTGATGGGAGAATTAGCGACTATTTTGGAACGAGGAATGGAAAGCATTACGGGATTGATATAGCTGCTCCAATTGGTACGCCGGTTGCTGCCATTCAAGACGGTACCGTAACAAGGTCTTATATCTCAGGTAGCTATGGTCATGTTGTGTTTGTGAAACACGGAGAATACGAGGCTGTGTATGCTCATCTGAATAAGCGTCATGTTTTTCAAGGAGATCACATTGTAAGAGGAGAAGTGATTGGTGAAGTTGGAAATACAGGAGAATCATACGGTGCTCATTTACATTTAGAAATTCATAAGGGAGCTTGGACGATCGGGAAAAGAAATGCGATGAACCCATTGCTTGTTATGAAAGAAGATAGGTATGAAGTGGCATCAGTTTCTGTATATGTCGTACAAAAAGGAGACACACTAGTCGGTATTGCACGTAGATTTGACATGACAGTTCATGAATTAAAAGCGAAAAATGCACTGCGCCAAGATCAAATTTATCCAGATCAAAAATTATATATTAACTAGAAAAAAGAGCTAGTTTGACTAGCTCTTTTTTCTTCTTTACCAAAAAATAAAGACACATATAAATCCGGAAATAGCTAAATAGCTATAATAATAAAAGACCTTTGCCCTCGTTTTTTCATTCGTTCGAAATAGCACAATGGTTGGTTCGATTAAACCGATAGTCAAGAATAATAAACCGAGAAGCATACAACCGATAGAAAATGAATACAGGGCAATTTGTACTTGAAATGGAATAATCCACTTTAATAAAAAAGCAATAAGTGCTGTATAACAAATGCTGCCTATGTATTTATTTAAAATTGTGTTAGAACGAAATCCGGGAAGTTTCTTCAAAAAGGAGCGGGAAACAACTTCAGTTTGTAAAGAAGTGTGTTCCTCAATTATTTTTTGCGCTTCTTTCCCTTTATGAAATAGAGAAAGAATCCAATTTCGTTTTCCTTGAAAAACAAAATGTGATGATGTTAAATAATGATCGATTTTTACTTTTTTCCAACTTTTCCAGGTGTGGCGCTCACATAGCTTAAGTTTACTTTCCGTTGCTTTCTCATATTGATAAATACTGATGCCCTCTTTATCAAAAGTGGCATAGTATGTATCTCTTGAGAATGTGCCTAAATCGATTGGACAGTAGAAAAGTAATTCTTTTTTTAAGTAAAAGTATTCTTTTCTTAAGTTTTTTTTCATCGTTTCTTGAATAGATTGTCTTTTCTCTTTCTTCATGACATTTCCTCCATATTAAGAAAATGCTCTTATCTTAACAATTCAACATCTTATCACTTTTCTGTATGGATGACTAGGGAATTGTATAGGAAAAAAGGCGAATTGTAAAAAAATAGCTCGTTTTGTCAAATAATTGGAAAGTTTCTACTTTCATTGTATCCTGTCCGAAAAGAAAATAATAATCCCTATTAATGGAAGTTATTTGTTGTGAAATAGAGTGTTCAGGAACTCGGCCATAAGAAAATCATGAAAAAATGTCGTATGAGATAATATGTAAGAAGCATTTTTATTCACAACTGTTTCATGTTGTTGTATAATGATGGAGAAAATAGAATATCGGTCTATCTTCGGGGCAGGGTGAAAATCCCGACCGGCGGTGATGAACAGCTTTTTTCGTTCTAAGCCCGCGAGCCGTTAAGGCAGGATTTGGTGTGATTCCAAAGCCGACAGTACAGTCTGGATGGGAGAAGATGGAGGTTCAAGCGTTCAAAAAAGATAGATTTTTGGACGTCTGTTTGATGTGCCTGAAATTCTCCCTTTGTGTATCACACAAAGGGTTTTTTTGTGTCATGAATATATTTAGGCATAGCAGAACCTTTCCACTTTCCATGAGATGATCGATGGAAAAGGAGAGAGAACGATGAAACAAAAGAAAAGTGTAGTACAAATGGTGAGCGTAGCGATGCTGAGTAGCATTGCGTATTTACTTATGATGTTTGATTTTCCATTTCCAGGACTTCCACCATTTTTGGAAATTGATTTTAGTGATGTACCAGCTTTAATAGCGGCAATTATTTTTAGTCCAATTGCAGGTGTGATTGTAGAAGGGATTAAAAATGTTCTTCACTACGGTATTCAAGGGAGTTTAACGGGAGTTCCGGTTGGAGAAGTGGCAAACTTTATTGCGGGATGTATCTTTATTGCTCCTGCAGCCTTCTTGTTCCGTAAACATCGCACAGTAAAAAGTTTAACGACAGGGCTGATGTTAGGAACGATTAGTATGACATTGATTATGAGTGTGTTAAATTATTTCATCATTTTACCAGCTTACACTTGGTTTTTAAATTCCCCTGCTATGTCTAGCGGTGTGATGCGACAAACAATTGTAACAGCGATTTTACCATTTAATTTAATTAAAGGAATTGTAGTAACAGTTGTTTTTGTTGCACTATTTTCTCGATTGAAAGTATGGGTATTTACAAAAATGAAAAATGCATAAGATAAAGTGAAACTTTAATCAGTGGGGGTCTTCATCCCCACTGATTATTAGCCCTCACCAATAGGGCTTTTACGGGCAGTTTAGCCCCCTGATTTTTTTGCTTCCTGTAGAATTTTGAGGTAGGGGTATTACTGCTCATTAGTGCAGGATAAATAGGAACCATCAGGAATATGAATATTCCTGATGGTTTTTTTATGGAACGATCATTCCTTGGAGAATTGTTGTTCATTAGTACGGAAGAAAGTGAAGTTTCTTAATGAGAGAGAATGGTTATTTGTAAGAATAGAAACAAAAAATCCCCCTCATCGGAATGAAGGGGATTTTTTGAAGTTAACAAGAAAGACTATTCAAATTTTAATGCGTCGCCTTCGAATGATTCGTCTGCAACTTTAATTGAGTCAGTAGGACAACCTTCGAATGCATCCATCATGTCATCAATTAATACATCTGGAATTTCAACGATACCTTGGTTATCATCTAATGTTACGAATGCAATACCTTCATCATCGTAGTCATAAATATCTGGTGCAGCAGCGCCGCAAGCTCCACATGCAATACAAGTGTCTTTATCAACGATTGTATACTTTGCCATTTTTATTTTCCCTCCTGGTAATATGTATGTGAAAACATCATCATAAAAATTATAATCCTATTGTAAAACGGTTCTTCAAACTTTTCAATATAAAGTTATAATGATAATGCTTATCAATTGGTGGTGTCAACTTATTTCTTATTTATTTCACAAGATTTTCAAAATGTCTAAATGGTATACAGTTTGATACAATAGTAAATATAGATGAAAGTGAAAGGCGGAAATGGTGTTGCAGTTACAATATACTTTATTATATTGTTTAAAACAATTAAATGGTGAACGAACCGTTTCTTCCATTTATCACCTTTTAAAAGGGAAACGTTCTTCACAAACCTTACAAGATGGAAATATGTTTCAAATTTCTTTTCTTTTTGGAATGTATAAACCATTAAAACGTCATGATTATGATCAGGAAATTGAACATTTATTAAACGAAAAGTGGATTCAATGTGTACATGAAAATACGTATATCTTATCAGATGATGGAGAAAGAAAATTAAGTAGCTGGAAAGAAATACTTTCATTTCCACAGTACTTACATGGCTTGCACTATGGTGATCTTGGTACAACTTTTTGGAAGCGAATTTCATTAATTATTCAAACTGTGTCGAACTTACAAAAGCAAAATGTTAAATTTATTCCAATTCAGCAAGATACAGAAGTAACGATGTGGGTTAAACAGTTTCTCATCGGGACACCGTATGTACGAAGTGAATTGGCGGCCGATTTATGGAAAGAAATGCATATGCTTTTAAAAAATACTTCGCCGATAGAAGCAACGGTTATTACATATCGCTTAACAGGTTATAAACGAATTGGGTACACACTGGAACAACTTGCTGAGATTACAAAACAAGATGTATTTCGCGTGCATCTTTTATTTTGGGGAACTATTCATTTCTTTATACAGTTTGTTCGGTCAAATGAAAAGGACTTTCCTTTACTAACAGCAATTATTTCTTATCCGAATGAAAGAGCCGATTTATTTAGTTTATCAACGCAAAAAACATATCAGCTTTGGAATCAAGGGCGTTCTTTAGATGAAATTGCAACGATTAGAAGTTTAAAGGTTGCGACGATCGAAGATCATTTTGTAGAAATTGCTTTACGGGAGAGAAATTTTTCGATTGAAATGTTTATGGAAAAGAACAAGATAGAGCAAGTACAACATATTATTGAAACATTACAAACACGCAAATTGCGTGTATTAAAGCAAGCGGTAGGAGAAACTGTTTCTTATTTTGAAATTCGTCTTGTGTTAGCGCGGATGGGGGTTGTAAATGAGACTTGAGGATTATTTATATAAGTGGTTTGGTTATAACGTATTTCGTCAAGGGCAGAAAGATGTCATTGTTGATTTATTACAAGGGAAAAATGTTGTAGCGATGCTCCCAACTGGAGGAGGAAAGTCGCTTTGTTATCAGCTTCCAGGTCTCATGCAAGATGGAACAGTACTTATTGTTTCACCGTTATTATCCTTAATGGAAGATCAGGTTACACAGTTGAAATACATTGTGAAAAATCGTGTGATTGCTTTTAATAGTTTTCGTACATTAACAGAAAAAAGAAAAGCAATGAAAAGATTATCTTCCTTTAAATTTGTTTTTGTTTCGCCTGAAATGTTGCAATCGGAGTTATTGGTAAGGGAACTGAAAAAAATTCATATTTCACTATTTGTTGTAGATGAAGCGCACTGCATTTCACAATGGGGCTATGATTTTCGAACAGATTATAAAAAGTTAGATGGAGTGATTGCGAAAATCGGACATCCTCCAGTATTGGCATTAACTGCTACTGCAACAAAAGAAGTGTTGCAAGATATTGTGGAAAGCTTAAAACTTACAAATGTAAAGCAGCATCTCTATTCGATTGATCGACCTAATATTGCGATGCAAGTACAATTTGTACAAACAATAGAAGAAAAAAAGGAAGCACTCCTCACACATGTAACATACCTACAAGGGCCAGGAATTATTTATTGCTCAAGCAGGGCATGGACGGAGCGTTTGACGGAGTATTTAAGAAGTAAGGGAATAATAGACGTTGCATATTATCACGGCGGGATGGAACATGAGGAAAGGATGCTAATTCAGCAGCAATTTATGAATAATCAGCTGCAGCTTGTCATATGTACAAGTGCATTTGGTATGGGGGTCAACAAACCGAATACACGTTATATTGTTCATTTTCATTATCCTGCAAATGTTGCATCCTATTTACAAGAGATTGGCCGAGCAGGGCGGGACGGAGAAGCAAGTATTGCAATTTTACTATGCAGTCCATTGGATCATGATTTACCAGTTTCTATTATTGAAGATGAATTGCCAAATAAACAACAAATTCAATTTTTATTTTCTTTATTACATGAAAGAATGTTTCAGACGAAAGCATTACCAATAGAAGATGTAGAAGAAATTTGTTATAATGCAGCAAGGTTTAGCGAGCAACATTGGCGTTTTGTACGTTATCACTTAGAAAAGATGGAAATCATACAACAGAGGGAACTCATGATGGAATCCTTGTCAGATGAAGCGATGCACAAGTTAATGTTAGAAGTAGAAGGACGTCTGTATAATAAATACTCTCAATTAGAGAATATGAAATCATGGTTACAATTCACAGGATGTAGACGGGAAAAATTGTTACTTCAATTTGGATATACGAAAGAAAATGATATAAAAAATTGTTGTGACTATTGCGGTATTACAAAAGAAGAGTATAAAAAAAGGCAAGCAAGACAAGTGGTTTTCGACTATAATTGGGAAGCGGAGTTACAATTGCTGTTTGGGATAGGAGAACGGAGGACTGATGAACATTCAAAGGCGTAGTATTGAAGACATGAGTCCGAAAGAAATACGGCTTAATCTCTATGTGACACAATTGATAATTATAGGTGTTGGCCTTGTACTATCCTATATATTATTTCCAAATATGAACGAATTTTATGACTTGTGGAAATGGGAGCCTGTTTCCATTCTTATAATAGGTAGTGGAGTTGCGTGTAGTATTGTCTTACTTGACTATATTGCAATGCATGTGTTCCCCGAATCATGGTTTGATGATGGGGGAATTAATGATCGGATGTTTCAAGGGATTTCAGTACCCCGCCTACTGCTCATTACGTTGGTTATTGGGGCAGCGGAAGAATTTTTATTTCGAGGTGTACTGCAAACTCATTTTGGACTTATCATTGCGAGTTTTATTTTTGCTATTTTACATATCCGATATGTGTTGAAGCCATTTTTGTTTTGTTTTGTCTGTATAATTAGTTTTGTATTTGGATATGTGTTTCAAGGGACAGGTAATTTATTTATAACAATCTTTGCACACTTTCTTGTTGATTTTATAATGGGACTTCAGTTAAGAAAATAAATGGAAGGTGGTGGTGAACAACATGAGAAAACAAGCTGCTAAGTTTGAAGAAGAGATGGAAGAAATAGAGCAAACAGAAGAAGGTTTACCGCCGCGGAGTGAAGTTCATAGAAATAAAGAAAAGAAAAAATCTAAATTTAAGATTAACCATTTTTTTGTTCGGATTTTAACATTTTTATTTATTTTATTACCAATCTGCACACTGTGGTATACAGATAAATATATCGAGGTAAAAAGTAAAGCAGAAAAGGACGCCCCTAAAATAAGTGCATTTGAAGTGATCTTTTTTGATTCAAATAAACAAGCAGGAGGGGAACAGAAGCTGTCACAGTCTGGAACATTTCAAACTCATATTGTAAAAGAGGGTGAAACGTTCGAAAGTATTGGAAAGCAATATTTTCCGAATGAAGATGGAGCGGAAATCATTAAAAAATATAACAATCTACAAGATAAACAACTAGAGGTGGGGAAAGAGTTAAAAATCCCTGTTAAAGTAGAGAAAGAACAGAAGCAGTAAAAAAGATGGTGAACTAACAAAACACCAACGATAAATAACGTCCTTGAAAGGGGTTTACTTTATCCCGTTATTCGTGGGCAGTAAGACCCCCACCCCAAGATTCAGAGAGAACAAAGAAGATAGGTGGGGGATGAAGAAAACCTCCACTGAGAAAAGTTTCACTTTATTGCAAAGAATTTTATTCACGTCTTACAGTAATATGATATGGTGTGATTACATTCTGTTAAGAGGGAAGTTGGAAAGAACATATGGTATGGATTGGATTAGGTTGTACATTTATAGGTATTGTCGTTGTGTGTCTTTTTATGATGTACAGAGAAGCAATGCGTGATACATTGCTAGAACACACTTTATCATTTGTAAATTTTCCGATGAGCTTTGGAAAGGTACAAATCTTTTTTATTTCAGATGTTCATAGAAGAACCATCTCTCGTTCTTTAATCGAAAAGGTAAAAGGGAAAGCAGATCTCGTTATTATTGGTGGGGATTTAGCGGAGAAAGGTGTATCGTTGTCACGGATTGCTGATAATATTCAAAGCTTAAGTGAGATTGGTCCTATATATTTTGTGTGGGGTAACAACGATTATGAAATTGAATATCACGAGTTAGATGCATTGTTACTAGAGCAAGGTGTGAAAATTTTAGATAATACAAGGGTACTATTTGAATCAGAATGTGGCGAGAATCTTTGTTTATTAGGTGTGGATGATGTGGGATTAGGGCGGGACCGTTTAGATTTAGCATTGGCAGATTGTCAAGAAAATGGTTTTCGCATTCTAATTAGTCATAATCCAGATATCGTGAAAAAAATGACTGGACAAGAACAAATTTCACTCGTTCTAAGCGGACATACACATGGTGGACAAATTCGATTATTTCATTCTGAACAATATCTAAAAGGTGGGGTATATGCGCATCCGAATATGACTTTGTTTGTAAGTAACGGATATGGAACGACACTTATACCGCTGCGTTTTCGTGCTCCGGCTCAAACACATTTGATTACTTTACAAAGAGAATCTTAAGTGATACTCAGTTTAAAGGTGGGGGGAAATATGCCAACTTTAAAAGGGAAATATAATATAAAAGCAGTTTCAAATATGCTTGGAATTCACCCGAGTACACTGCGAGCTTGGGAGAGACGATATCACATGATCGCTCCAAAACGCAATGATGCAGGGCACCGTTTATATACAGAAGAGCACATTAAAATTTTAAAATGGCTCATGAACAGAGTAAATGAAGGATTTACGATTGGTCAAGCAGTTCGATTATTAGAGAGTAATCAATTGCAAAATCAACATTTACCAGAAATAGAATACAACAAGGAAGCACTTTTAGTAGACGAGATCCTCCATTCTTTGTTAAAATTTGATGAAATACAAGCTTATGAATTATTAAACGAAGCATTTGCTATTTATTCAATAGAAAGAGTCATAGCTCATATATTTGTCCGGATTATTGATAGATTAGGAAATATGCGGTGGAATGATGAAATTACAACTGCGCAAGAGCGATATGTAGATTCATTTTTATGTTCACGCATTGGAATGGTTTATCACAATTCATCTATGCATTCTGTATTGCCGAAAGCTTTGGCTATATGTGGTCCAGGAGAAACGAATGCATTAAACCTTTTTGTTTTTACAACATATTTACGCCAGAAGGGTTATCAAGCAATGTATCTTGGGACAAGTGTAGAAGAAGTGGATCTAAATATGGTTATGACACAAGTGGCACCAAAATATGTATTTTTATCGTGTTCACAGGAGCGGAATTTGAAAGCTACTGTTCAATTAATTACAAGGCTGCAAAGTAAATATCCAGAAATTCACATAGGCCTTATTGGATTTGCTTGCCAATTTGTTTCAGATGAAGAAAAATCTGAACTTCATACGGTATTCATTGGTGATGTAAAAGAAGACTGGGATGAATGGTTAAAAATGTCAGAATAGTTGTTCGAAAAGAACCATCTATTTTCTATTTCATATAATAAAAATCAGAGCAACGGTTACGTAAGGAGGTTACAAGATGAGGCTGGAACGTTTGAATTATAATAAAATTAAAATTTTCCTAACGTTTGATGATTTATCGGAACGTGGGCTGACGAAGGAAGATTTATGGAAAAATGCTCCGAAAGTACAGCAGTTGTTTCGAGACATGATGCAAGAGGCAAATAAAGAGCTTGGATTTGAAGCAGATGGTCCAATTGCAGTTGAAGTGTTTTCTTTACAAGCGCAAGGTATGGTTGTTATTGTAACAAAAGAAAAATCTGAAGCGGATATAGAAGATGATTTCCGGGATGAGTTTATTGAGATGCAGGTAACTCTTGATGAGAGTGAACATATATTGTATGAGTTTGCAACATTTGAAGATGTAATTACTTTGGCGAATCGTTTGTATAACCTTGGTGTAACTGGTGGGAAACTTTATGCATGGGATGGACGTTTCTACCTATGGTTGGAAGAAGAAACCCCGTTACTAAAGGCGGATATTATCGCCATTTTAGCGGAATTTGGTAACTCTTCTACAGTGACGATTTATCGAATTATGGAATATGGAAAAGAACTAATGGATTCTCAAGCAATCCAGCAAATATATCATTATTTTGTTTCAAAACAAAACCTCAGCTAATATGATATAGCTTGGGGTTTTGTTTTCGTTTTACGATATGTATAGATTTTATCAGCGAGGGCAACCTTTGAATTGCTGGAGAGTTGCACTTTATAAAGTGAAACTTTAATCAGTGGGGGTTTTCTTCATCCCCCACTGATTATTAGCCCTCACCAATCGGGCTTTTACGGGCAGTTTATCCCCCACCTATCTTCTTTGATTTTCTTAGAATCTTGAGGTGGGGTATTACTGCCCGTTAATGCGGGATAAAAAACATTTAAATATTTAAGTATTTTACTTTTCTAAAAGTAATAAAAGGATTATAATGATAGTGAAAACGCTTGCAATGAAAAATAATTTGTATATATTTGTTAGCGTTTTCTATTGCATTCCTATTTTAACGGTGTATACTAGGCAATGAAGGTTTACTAAACAAGTGAAATTACAGGGGGTTTACTTACTATGGTAGCCGAAAAGGGAGCTCAAACACAAACACAACAAAGGGAACAACACTTTGAATTGTTGAATTCAACACAAATTGTTATTAACGAAGCCTTAGAAAAATTGGGTTATCCAAACGAGGTATATGAATTACTTAAAGAACCGATTCGTATGATGACAGTGAAAATTCCAGTTCGTATGGATGATGGGACTGTTAAAATATTTACAGGATATCGTGCACAGCATAATGATTCTGTTGGTCCAACGAAAGGTGGAATTCGCTTCCATCCGAATGTAACAGAAAATGAAGTGAAAGCACTTTCAATTTGGATGAGTTTAAAATGTGGTATTGTTGATTTACCATATGGCGGAGGGAAAGGTGGTATCATTTGTGATCCTCGCGAAATGTCTTTCCGTGAATTAGAAAGATTAAGCCGTGGATATGTACGAGCAATTAGCCAAATTGTTGGTCCAACAAAGGATATTCCAGCTCCAGATGTATTTACAAACTCACAAATTATGGCATGGATGATGGATGAATATAGCCGCATCGATGAATTTAATTCACCTGGTTTTATTACAGGAAAACCGCTTGTGTTAGGCGGATCTCATGGGCGTGAAACTGCAACTGCTAAAGGTGTAACAATCTGCATTCGGGAAGCTGCGAAAAAACGTGGCATTGACATTAAAGGTGCACGTGTTGTTGTCCAAGGATTTGGTAATGCTGGTAGCTTCTTAGCGAAATTTATGCATGATGCTGGTGCAAAAGTAATTGCGATTTCTGATGCTTACGGTGCACTTCATGATCCAAACGGATTAGATATTGACTACTTATTAGATCGTCGCGATAGCTTTGGAACAGTAACAAAATTATTTAATAATACAATTTCAAACAAAGATCTTTTAGAATTAGACTGCGATATTTTAGTACCTGCTGCAATTGAAAATCAAATTACAGAAGACAACGCAGCCGACATTAAAGCAAAAATTGTTGTAGAAGCGGCAAACGGTCCGACTACATTAGAAGCAACAAAAATTTTAACAGATCGTGGTATTCTACTCGTTCCTGATGTATTAGCAAGTGCTGGTGGTGTTACTGTATCTTACTTCGAATGGGTACAAAATAACCAAGGTTACTACTGGTCAGAAGAAGAAGTAGAACAACGTTTAGAAAAAGTAATGGTACGATCATTTGATTCTATTTATGAAACATCACAAGTTCGTAAAGTGAACATGCGCTTAGCAGCATATATGATTGGTGTACGTAAAATGGCAGAAGCTAGCCGTTTCAGAGGCTGGGTATAATACATCGAAACAAACAGAGAAAACATGGTTTCCTTTCAAGGAAACCATGT
This sequence comes from Bacillus sp. DX3.1, assembly GCF_030292155.1. Taxonomy (NCBI): domain Bacteria; kingdom Bacillati; phylum Bacillota; class Bacilli; order Caryophanales; family Bacillaceae; genus Bacillus; species Bacillus sp. DX3.1. The sequence goes on from NZ_CP128153.1 coordinate 1,465,380, forward strand.
TTTTTTGTTGAAATGCATTGTAAAGACTATAGAGAACGGAGGGGATGTTGTTGCAAACAGAAAATGATGCAATTAAGCGGGTTGAGGAATTGGAAAAGAGGGTTATACATTTAGAAGAAAAGTTAAGGAAAAGTAGTTCTCGTGAACAGGTGAGTGTGATTCGCACGTTTGGAGAAGGAATCATGTCTTTATTGTTTGGTTTATTTATTGTTGGTCCAGTTATAGCTGTCGTTTGGACGCTTGTGACACTACTTTTAAGTTGGATAGGATGAATATTTACTGTTAATGGGAAGTTATATATTAAAAATGGATGTTTTATTATAAAAATAAAAAAGAACACTTGTTCTACAAGAACGTTCGTGCTATACTCTCCTTAGATAAACAAAACGGAAACAAGATAAGGGGAGATTAATAATGAAGATGACTGCAGAACAAAGATTTATGATGCCAGCGGATGTAATGGAACGTGTAGAGGGTTTACGAAATAAACATGTGAAACGTGCATCATTCATACAATCAGTGCATGCATTTTTCGGTTTAGATACGAAAGAAGATCGTGCTTGGTTTTATGGATTTTATGGAACAGCGGCAAGTATTTTAATGTTCATGGTGTGGACTTCTAACATTTTTGGTTTTCTCTTTTCATAAGAAATGTGCTATATGAATATCGAGGGTGAATACATATATAAAGAAGAGAGGTAATTTTCTAGAGCGGAGTTGATAGACATGGTGATGTTCCCTATAGAGCGAAATTATATTGGGTACGGAAGCTCACGACCAGGAATCCGACTTTCGAAGGTGAGATTTATTGTAAGTCATGATACGGGGAATCCCGGTAGCAATGCGATAGGAAATAGAGATTATTTTAACGAAATACAACCGAAAGCATCGGCGCATACTTTTGTAGATGATACAACTATTTTAGAAATTATCCCAATCGATGAGGTAGCTTACCATGTAAGATATAGTGTACCGACAGATAATGATTTGTTTGGTTATGATGCGAACAAAGCAGCAATTGGTGTTGAAATGTGTTACGGAGGTAGTGTTAATTTTTGGGATTCTTACACGCGGTTTACATGGTACCATGCCTATTTATGTCATACATTCAATTTAAATCCTAAAACGGATATTGTGTCGCACAAAACTCTGGATCCTGCTCGAAAGATTGATCCAGAAAATGTATTAGGTCAACAAGGAATTAGATTTAGGCAATTTTTAGCAGATGTCTATCGAATGTACGTATCGTTTAGATGACAAATATATGAAAAATGAATACAATAAAGATAGGTGCCTACTGCTGAAAGTAGGTTTTTTCTTGTTTTACCCCGCATTAACGGGCAGTAAGACCCCCACCTCAAGATTCAGAGAGAAACAAAGAAGATAGGTGGGGGATAAACTGCCCGTAAAAGCCCGATTGGTGAAGGCTAATTCTCAGTGGGGGATGAAGAACCCCCCCACTGAGAAAAGTTTCACTTTATAATTAATAGAGATTGAAGCAGAAGACTAGGAGTGAACCGAGAATGCAAAAAGAAACAGCGATTATTATTGGGGGCGGCCCATGTGGATTGGCAGCAGCAATTACGATGCAACAAGCTGGAATCGATCCGTTGGTAATTGAAAAAGGAAATATTGTGAATGCAATTTATCATTATCCAACTCATCAAACATTCTTTTCCTCTAGTGAAAAATTAGAGATTGGTGAAGTTGCTTTTATTACAGAGAACCGTAAACCAGTTCGCAATCAAGCATTATCGTATTATCGTGAAGTAGTAAAACGTAAACGTGTGCGTGTGAATGCATTTGAACGTGTAGAACAGGTTCAAAAAGAAGCGAATTTATTTAGAGTAGATACAACAAAACGTGATGGAAGAAAAGAGACATATATTGCGAAGTACATTGTTGTGGCAACTGGCTACTATGATAATCCGAACTATATGAATGTTCCGGGAGAAAAATTGGAGAAAGTATCTCATTACTTTAAAGAGGCTCATCCATATTTTGATCGGGATGTTGTTGTAATAGGTGGGAAAAATTCTAGTGTAGATGCTGCATTGGAACTTGTGAAAGCAGGTGCACGTGTAACTGTATTATATCGTGGTGGAGAATACTCACAGAGTATTAAACCGTGGATTTTACCTGAATTTGAGGCATTAGTTCGTAACGGTACGATTCAAATGCATTTTCATGCCCATGTAAAGGAAATCACAGAACATACGCTTACGTATACAATTGATGAAGAAGCATACACGATTCAAAATGATTTTGTGTTTGCAATGACTGGTTATCATCCAGATCATAGTTTCTTAACGAAAATGGGAGTATCCATTGACCACGAAACTGGTCGCCCGATGTATACGGAGGAAACGATGGAAACAAATGTCGAGAATATTTTTATTGCAGGCGTTATTGCAGCAGGAAATAATGCCAATGAAATCTTTATTGAAAACGGGCGATTTCATGGAGACGCTATTATGCAAACAATCGTATTACGGGAACAAAAATAAGCTGTCGATATCGACAGCTTATTTTTTTATTAATTTTTAATCATGCATAAACATTTTTTGAATTTCTTTTTGAGAATGAGCACCTTCTAAAGCGACAAGTAGCTTAATACGAGCTTTTTGAGCATTTAATCCGTAAGTGAAAACAATCCCCATATCTTTTAATTGTTTTCCTCCGCCTTCATAGGAGTACACATCTTGGACAATTCCGTTAAAGCAGCGGGATACGAGAACAATGGGAATCCCTTTATTTATTAAGCGCTGCAGAGTAGGCAGTGTTCGCGGTGGTAAGTTCCCTTGTCCGAGGGCTTCAATAACGATGCCATCCACTGGTAGGTTTTCAATCGCTGCTAATAACGTATCATCCATACCAGCGTATGCCTTTAACACGACAACATTTTTAGAAATTTGTCCGATTGCGTATGTTTCATGGTGTACTAAAGCATGGTGAAAGACAACGCCACGTTTTGTCACCATACCAATTGGTCCGTATTGAGGACTTTGGAAGGTTGCTACATTACTTGTATGTGTTTTCGTTACATTTGTTGCACAGTGAATTTCGTCGTTTAAGACGACAAGAACACCTTTTCCTTTTGCTTCATTACTACTTGCAACTTTTACCGCAGATAAAAAGTTATATAAGCCGTCAGCGCCTAATTCATTGCTCGAACGCATTGCGCCTGTTACAACAATTGGAGTGTTGGCTTGGACAGTTAAATCTAGAAAATATGCGGTCTCTTCTAATGTATCAGTACCATGTGTAATGACTACACCATAAATATCTTCATGTTTCACTCTTTCATCGATGACGACTTGTAATTGTAACATCTCGCTTGGTGTTATATGAGGAGATGGAAGATGAAAAACATCTTCAACAATTAGGTCGACATCGTCTTCTAAATCAGGAATAAATTTTAAAAGAGGATTTTGCTTGCCTGGTTGCACAACCCCAGTTTCTTTATCTTCCTCCATTGCAATTGTTCCGCCAGTGTGTAAAACTAGGATTTTTTTCAATGCCTATACCCCTTTTCAGTCAAAAATACATTTAGAACATACCATGATTGTGCAGGATTCGACAATGAAAATGTATAAAAGTTTACGTAGGAAATGACAATAAAGTAAGATAGTTTGTAAAGTTTTTCATACTGACGATTATGGAGAGCTACCAAATTCTAAGAACTGATTTGAAATTCTCTCCTCAATTAGCTATTGAAGCGAGCAAGAAACAATAAAAAAGGAGAACTTTTTGTGAAAAATGTTGAGAAAATTTTAATTCGAATACTACTGATTCAGTCTATTTGTCTATGTATTGTTCAATTGCTTTTTATGCAAGAATCCACGGCAAAATATTTGTCGAAAATCGTTTATTATGAAGGTGTTATAAAAGAAAATGTAACGAATATTTTACAAGTGAATAAGTAGTTTTCATTTTCTTCTAAGAGGGATTATGCTACAATAATTGAGGATTTAATCGGCATGAAACAAACAGAAAGAAGCAGGGATTATACCTGCTTTTCGTTTTGGTTTATAAGAAGATGTTCAAAAAGTCCGGTAAAGATAGCTGTCGTATTTCTTTGTTACGTCGCCACTCCGGTACTCATGTAGTTCCACCTACACTCCGTATCCTCCTGGCTTCCGTGCCTCGAACTACTCAGCTCTCTTTATCCTCCTTTTTGAACAAGCACTATAAGTGAAAAAAATGAGGTGTTACAATGGAAAAACGAATTTCAATTGCGATAGATGGTCCAGCAGCAGCTGGGAAAAGTACAGTTGCAAAGGTTGTGGCGAAAAAACTTTCATATGTGTATATTGATACAGGTGCGATGTACCGTACATTGACACACGCTGCTCTTGCGAAAAATGTTGATATTGAAAATGAAGAAAAATTGATGGAAGTTTTAAAAGATGTACATATTGAGTTTCAACAAGGGGAAAATACACAACTTGTCTTTTTGAATGGGCGAGATGTATCTGAAGTGATTCGTACACCGGAAGTAACAAATCGCGTGTCTATTGTGGCAAAGCATCGCTTTGTTCGTGAAGAGATGGTGCGCCGTCAACAAGCTTTAGCAGAAAAGGGCGGCGTTGTGATGGATGGTCGTGATATCGGTACGCATGTACTACCTAATGCAGAAGTGAAGATTTTTATGTTGGCTTCTGTTGAAGAGAGGGCGGAACGAAGACATCTTGAAAATACGCAAAAAGGCTTTGCTTCTAGTTTAGAACAATTAAAAGAAGAGATTGCTAAGCGCGATAAATTGGATTCCGAGCGTGAAGTTTCTCCGTTAAAAAAAGCGGATGATGCACTGGAATTAGATACAACTTCTTTCTCAATTGAAGAGGTTGTACAAAAAATAATGGATATTGTTTCCAAAGTTTTTGCGAAATAAAGAAAGAGGTTATCCTCTTTCTTTATTTAATTTCTTCTAAAATATAGGTATATATGTGAATCGTGAGACGCTTTTCTTGACAAATCTGTCAATTTGTAAGAAATTAGTAAAAGAGGGGACGAACTGTCAGAATATATTCGCCATTATATTTGAAAACATACTTTATTCAAAAGGATTTTGCTGTATACTATTTATATAGGTTAACAAAGAAAGAGGACGTACGTATCATTCTATCAAGTAAATTACAAAAAACAGATTGTAATATGTATTTTCAGCGAGTATGTTCTAAATATTTCTCATAACATGCAAATGAAAACTTTTGTTTTCATTTCGTATATACATAAAAATGCTTTGTCAATTCTGTAGGGAGGTATTTCCATGGTAGAAAAAATGAATGAAGAAGTTGTGGATACAAAGGCTTTACAAGTGGGTGACGTTGTTACGGGATCCGTAACTAAGGTTGAAGAAAAACAAGTTCTTGTAAATGTTGGATACAAAACAGATGGTGTTATTCCGATTAGTGAATTAGCCAACGTTCATATTGAAAAAGCAAGTGATGTTGTAGAATTAGGCCAAACTCTTGAATTAAAAGTCATTAAATTAGAAGAAGAGGATCTTGTATTATCTAAACGTGCTGTTGATGCAGAAAAAGCATGGGTTGAATTGCAAGAAAAATCCACTTCAGGTGAAGTGTTTGATGTTACAGTAAAAGATATTGTGAACGGCGGTTTAGTCGTGGACCTTGGTGTCCGTGGATTTATTCCAGCTTCACTTGTAGAAATGCACTATGTAGAAGATTTTGCTGATTACAAAGGTAAAACATTAGCAGTGAAAATCGTTGAATTAGATCGCGAAAAAAATCGTGTGATTCTTTCCCATAAAGCAGTTGTAGAACAAGAGTTAGATTCAAAGAAAAAAGAAGCGATTTCTTCTTTAAAAGAAGGAGATGTTGTTGAAGGTACAGTTCAACGATTAACTGACTTTGGTGCTTTTGTGAATGTTGGTGGAGTAGATGGTTTAGTTCACATTTCACAAATTTCTCATGATCGCGTTGAACAGCCTTCTGATGTGTTAACACAAGGACAGACGGTAAAAGTAAAAGTTTTATCCGTCGATGCAGATACACAACGTATTTCTTTATCTATTAAAGCTGCTCAGCCAGGACCTTGGGAAAATGTTGCAGAGGAAATTAAATCAGGTGACGTGCGAGAAGGTAAGGTAAAACGAATTGTTACATTCGGTGCTTTCGTTGAAATTTTACCAGGTGTAGAAGGGCTTGTGCATGTATCACAAATTGCAAACCGTCATGTGAAGAACCCGAGTGAAGTACTAGAGATGGGTCAAGAAGTGAAAGTGAAAGTGCTTGAAGTACACGCAGAAGAAAAACGTATTTCTTTAAGTATAAAAGAAGCTCTTGAAGAAAATAATGTAACAGAAGATTATAGTCAATATGAGCCAACTTCTGATTCTGCAACTTTCCAATTGAGTGATATTATCGGTGAACAGCTGAAAAAATTAAAGAAATAAAGAGGGGTACAAGTGGTAAGGGTAAAACGTAAATTAGAACATATTGCATACGCTCTTTCCACTGGACAGTCTCGTATAAATGGTTTTCATGACATTGCTTTTGTCCATCAAAGCTTGCCAAATACAAGTTATGAAAGCATTACATTTGAAACGAAAATCGGCGAACTTTCACTAAGTTCGCCGATTTTTATCAACGCGATGACTGGCGGTGGAGGAGAGCACACACTACATATTAATGAGCAGTTAGCTCACGTGGCAAAGCACCATAAGATTGCAATGGCAGTCGGTTCTCAAATGGCAGCGTTAAAAGATGAAAAAGAAGCGTCCTCCTATCAGATTGTACGAAAAGTGAATCCAAATGGAATTATTTTTGCAAATTTAGGTAGTGAAGCAACCGTTGAACAGGCAAAACGTGCGATTGATATGATTGAAGCAAATGCTTTACAAATTCATTTGAATGTTATTCAAGAATTGACGATGCCAGAAGGTGATCGTGACTTTACAGGTGTGCTAAGGCGAATTGAACAAATCGTCATACATTCACCTGTTCCTGTTGTAGTAAAAGAAGTCGGTTTTGGTATGAGTAAAGAAACAATAGAACAGTTAGCTAGTGTTGGAGTTTCGACTGTAGATATTGGTGGGTATGGTGGTACAAATTTTGCGGCGATTGAAAATGAACGAAGACAGCGGATTCTTTCTTATTTTAATGAATGGGGTATTCCGGCGGCAGTCTCTGTAATAGAAGCATCCTCAACAGATAAAAACCTCTCCCTTATTGCGTCAGGCGGTATACAAACAGCGCTTGATGTAGCGAAAGCAATCGCGCTTGGCGCATCAGCAACGGCTTTTGCTGGTTATTTTTTACGAATATTGATGAATGATGGTCTGGAAAAATTAATCGAAGAAATAGAACTTTTACATACGGACTTACAATTTATTATGACTGCTCTTGGGGCAAGGACAATTACTGAGCTTCAACAAGTACCACTTGTTGTGAAAGGTGATACCTATCATTGGTTATCGCAGCGCGGGATTGATACAACGAGTTATAGTAAAAGATAATGTAAAACCATTAGAACAAAAGAGAAATCAACCATTCGGTTGGTTTTTTACTTTATCCCGCTATTTGCGGGCAGTAATACCCCCACTTCAAAGTTCTGTAAGAAGCAAAGAGGTTAGGTGGGGGATAGAGAAAACCCTCACTGATCAAAGCTTCACTTTATTCGTTCTATGTAATGAGAAGGAAAAAATGTCTATGTAGATGTTTTGTTTACCAATGAAATTGTTGAAATGGATATAAATGATTTGACAAAAGCAATGCTATTTAAATGAAAAGAAGAAAGACTGCCAGGTTTGAAATTCAACTGTTACTGCTTAGACAGCACTAAATAAAAAACAGCCAACGATATGTTGGCTGTTTTTCATTTAGTGCTGATTTTGTTTGCGTGCCTGCTCTGGTGTATCTAGCCCAGTTGCTCCTGGATATTGTAGTGATTGATCGCGATCAGATTCTACGCGGCGTGATTGTTTTAGTTTCTTTTCTTGACGATCTTTTCCCATTATTTTTTACACCTCCTTATTAGAAAGTGTTGCTGTTATTAAAAAAACTATGCAAGGAGAAGAAAAGGATTAGCTTTCATAAAAAGTTCCCATAATGGAAATGATAGGAGGTGTAAGTATGGATGGAAGTTATTTTTATTTTTTAGCGTGGCTGGGCTGGATTATTACAACATTCTTTTTGAAAAAAGAGGCATTTAGATGGAAAGTGAGCGCAGTTTTATTAGTATTTATCATTTGTTCACAAATAACCGTATCGATTGCCTCTTTCCCTATAGCAGCAAATGCTCTCTTACTAGGTACCATTTCATTTCTTGGTATCGCTTTTTATTCTATATGGAAAAAAATATACGCCTTACTTTCGGCACTTATCATCGCTATGTTATATGCGAGTTTTCATTTATTAGAGATGTACGATCCGATTTGGATTGTCATGGATCGGACATGGATGTTAAGTGGTATTCTTGTGTATGCATCTATTTTATTACATCGAGACCGGGTGTTACGTCTATGCTCTTTATATGCGGGGGCATTACAAGGGGAGATATTAGTCACATTTATTTTTCACACACTCCGTTTTCCATATCAACTTGGTAGTTTGACATTTTTTGATATCATCGCTGTTGCTACGTTATTTTTTACGATTTTGTTTTGCATCGTAAAAATGTCGGCATCTATGGGGCAATTGAAGAAAAAACATGTAAAGGAAAGGCAAGGATAACATATGACTGAATATACACCAGCCATTTTATGTGGCGTGATTGCGGGGACAGTAACGCGAATTTTGATGCTTCGTACAGATACAAGACAGTATCCGACGCGTTTACATGGAAAGATTATTCATGTTGCAATGGGGTTAGTTGCAGCGGCTTTAGGAGCAATTGCAATACCGTCTATCTTGAAAAAAGATTTTTCTGCTATTACCTTTCTCACATTAGCCGCAACGCAATTTCGGGATGTACGCAACATGGAACGTAATACGTTGCAACAGTTGGATGGTTATGAGCTTGTACCACGAGGAAATACATACATAGAAGGAATTGCACTTGTGTTTGAAAGCCGTAACTATTTAGCTATGTTAACAGCGTTAGTTACAACGTTTGCATATATAGGGTTTCATTCATGGATCGCTGGTGTTGTAGCCGGAATCATCGGATTCTTTATTGCAAAAGTATTAATGTCTGGCAAAAGACTGCATCATCTTGTAGACATTGAGCATGCTCCACTTCGTTTTGAAGGAGCGGGGCTTTATATTGATAATATTTATATTATGAACATTGGATTACCAGCAAGGCAAGAAGAAATTATGAGATATGGAATGGGATTTATTTTAAAACCAAAATCTGTTGATGCACAGGTAACGATAGCGAATCTCGGTCAACGCCAAGCGATTTTACATGATATTTCTGTTGCTTTAGGTGTGTACCGAGACTCAGGAACACCGGCACTTGTACCACTTGCTAAGCGCGATTTAGAAGATGGACGGGTCGGCGTCTTTGTATTGCCTCAAGATCAAGATATAGAGAAAGCGATTGGTGTTATTGGGAATGTACCGACGTTAGAAAGCGCGGTTCATATGTCATCAGAAGCTCCGAAAGGAAGGGGAGACGTACGATGATATTAGAGAGTTATATTCTTGCAGTTATTACAACAACCCCAGAAAAATTTGCTGGAGGAGCCCCGTTATTTGTATGTGAGTCAACGGAAGAAATGGAATTTGTCGCAAATAATTTAGAAGCGATTTTAGATGGTATTGCACACCGCTTACAAGAGAATCTATATATTATTGTGAAACATTAGGAACGTGTGTTATAATATGAGATGTTTTGATATGATAATAAATATTTCTGGAATGCAAATCCCTTCTTGCACAAAGAAGGGTTTTTTACATAATAAACAGAAGCAAGTTGAAAGGATGAAAATATATGCCGAAACCAGTAGTGGCGATAGTAGGACGTCCGAACGTAGGGAAATCTACTATTTTCAATAGAATTGTTGGAGAGAGAGTTTCAATTGTAGAAGATATCCCAGGTGTAACGAGAGATCGTATTTATAGTTCGGGAGAATGGTTAAATCATGAATTTAATATTATTGATACAGGCGGAATCGATATTGGAGACGAGCCATTTTTGACACAAATTCGTCAACAAGCTGAAGTTGCGATCGATGAAGCGGATGTTATCATTTTTATGACGAATGGTCGCGATGGTGTAACAGCAGCGGATGAAGAAGTTGCGAAAATTTTATACCGTTCGAACAAACCAGTAGTACTTGCGGTTAATAAGGTCGATAATCCAGAGATGCGCAGTGATATTTATGACTTTTATGCGTTAGGATTTGGCGAGCCATTTCCAATCTCGGGTACACATGGTTTAGGTTTAGGGGATTTATTAGACGAAGCAGCAAAGCACTTCCCGAAAGTTGAAGAGGAAGCATACGATGAAAAAACAATTAAATTCTCATTAATTGGACGTCCGAACGTAGGGAAATCATCAATGGTAAATGCACTCCTTGGTCAAGATCGTGTAATTGTTAGTAACATAGCTGGTACAACACGTGACGCGGTTGATACACCGTATAGTAAAGATGGTCAAGATTATGTCATCATTGATACAGCGGGGATGCGTAAAAAAGGTAAAGTATACGAGAGTACCGAAAAGTATAGTGTACTTCGTGCACTCCGAGCAATTGAACGATCTGACGTTGTTTTAGTTGTGTTAGATGGTGAAGAAGGTATTATTGAACAAGATAAAAAAATTGCTGGTTATGCACATGAATCAGGACGTGCTGTTATTATTGTTGTTAATAAGTGGGATGCAGTTGAAAAAGATGAAAAGACAATGAAAGCATTTGAAGAAAACATCCGTGCTCATTTCCAGTTTTTAGATTATGCGCCAATTGTATATTTATCTGCAAAAACAAGAAAACGTACGCATACATTACTTCCAGTTATTAATGAAGTAAATGAAAGTCATAGCATTCGTGTACAAACAAATGTATTAAACGATGTGATTATGGATGCGGTTGCGATGAATCCAACGCCAACACATAATGGTAGTCGTCTGAAAATTTTCTATGCAACACAAGTTGCAGTAAAACCACCAACATTTGTTGTATTCGTCAACGATCCAGAATTAATGCACTTTTCATATGAACGCTTCTTGAAAAACCGTTTGCGTGAAGCATTTGGTTTTGTAGGAACACCAATTAGAATCATTTCAAGAGCACGAGACTAATGGAGGGGATGTGATTTTATGAAAAAAATCACAGTAGTCGGAGCAGGTAGCTGGGGAACAGCGTTAGCGATGGTATTAGCTGACAATGGTCATGATGTACGTATTTGGGGAAATCGTTCAGAACTCATGGATGAAATCAATATGAAACATGAGAACAGTCGTTATCTTCCAGGGATTACATTGCCAAGCACAATCGTAGCCTACTCTTCTTTAGAAAAAGCACTAGTAGATGTAGACACAGTACTTTTAGTTGTACCAACAAAAGCGTACCGAGAAGTATTGCAAGATATGAAAGAAATTGTTTCAGAACCAATCACTTGGATTCATGCGAGTAAAGGGATTGAACCAGGTACTTCGAAGCGGATTTCAGAAATGATTGAAGAAGAAATTCCAGCGCACCTTATTCGTGATGTTATTGTCTTATCAGGGCCAAGTCATGCTGAAGAAGTAGGACTTCGTCAAGCGACAACTGTTACATCAGCTTCTAAGCGTATGGAAGCAGCTGAAGAGGTACAAGATTTGTTTATGAACAGTTACTTCCGTGTATATACGAATCCTGATATTATCGGTGTGGAACTTGGTGGAGCATTAAAAAATATTATTGCACTAGCTGCAGGGATTACAGATGGTCTTGGGTTAGGTGATAATGCGAAAGCGGCTCTTATGACGCGTGGTTTAACGGAAATTGCTCGTTTAGGAAGAAAGATGGGTGGGAATCCGTTAACCTTTGCTGGCCTAACCGGAATGGGTGATTTAATCGTAACTTGTACAAGTGTGCACAGCCGAAATTGGCGTGCTGGTAATATGCTTGGAAAAGGCTGTTCACTGGAAGAAGTATTAGATAGTATGGGCATGGTAGTCGAAGGTGTGCGAACAACGAAAGCCGCGTATGAAATGGCGCAGAAAATAGAAGTTGAAATGCCAATTACTACGGCTTTATATGATGTATTATTCAATGGGAATAATGTGAAAGATGCAGTGGGCTCATTGATGGGGCGTGTTCGCAAACACGAAGTAGAAGCTATACCAGATTTATTATAAGTAAAAGCTGTGTAAGTGCAAAAGCACTTACACAGCTTTTTTGTTTTCTATAGGATGTTCAAAAAGTCCGGTAAAGATAGCTGCCTTATTTCTTCGTTACGTTGCTAGTCCGGTACTCATGTAGTTCAATTCTACACTCCGTATCCTCCTGGCTTCTGCGCCTCGAACTGCTCGGCTATCTTTATCCTCCTTTTTGAATATGTACTTCTAGGTCTTTTCACCATTTGTTTCTTTTTGCATACGATGAAATGTAACTTGAAGAGAGGGTGAAGGAAATGGATAATAATATTTTCAATAACATTGAGAAAGAAGCGAAAGTAAATAAAGATGATATTTTTAAATTAGCGTCATCTGTACAGAATGCAAACTTGCGCGATGAAAAAGTACTCCGTCAATTAATTCATCAAGTTGCGATGATGGCTGGGCGAGAGGTGCCAAAAGAGCAAGAAGATCAAATTGTGAAAGCAATTATAAACAATAATATGCCAACAGATTTTAGTTCATTAAGCAAAATGTTTAAAAAATAAAGTATGATAAACCCCTGTTTAATGGATTGCATATGATAGTTATGAAGGAATGAATGTGGAGCTGTTTGTGGGCATATTTGGTCGACCGAAGTGAAGAAGTTACATTCGCTTCGGTTTTATTTTGTTATATCTCACTTTTACGGGACCGTAAAAGCGGAAGTCCAGCAAGTAGGTGGAGGATAATTGCTCCTAATTGGTGGGAGTTTTTCATCAGGGAAGAAGAAAAATCTAACTAATGAAAGTGTTGCTTTATAATAAAATAATTAATTCTATTTGTTTAAATGTTTTAATTTGTTAAAATAATAGAAAAACAATATTAAAGTAAAGGAGTGTATATATGTCTGTTGGACTGGTGAAAATGTGGTTTTCTTTAGGGGCAATGGGATTAATGTTTGTTGCAGTTCTGTCTATTTTATTAAGTCGGCATAAAATGAAGAATAAGATTTTGAAAGGGATTACAGCATTGCTTGCCTACACGCTTATGATTGTATCTGGAATTGTTATTTTTCTTGTTGTATTTAGTGGACCAGTTGAACAATAATGGCTACACGAATCGTAATCACATCTTATTTCCAGATAGATTTGTAGGAGGTAGGTGGGAATAAGAATATTGTATGAAGGAATTAGCAAGAAATTAAAGGATGGATTGTGTGTGAAAAAAACATGTATGATTTTAATATTTTGTTGTATAAGTATTTTATCTGGCTGTATGTACCCGAAAGAGAGCATAAAGCAAAATGCTGTCCCGTATGAAGATCAGCTGCAAGCTGTCCAAAAGGCGGTCAATACATATAAGGAACAAAATGGTGGTTTATTACCGATTCAAACGCGCGATATGGATACGCCTATTTATCAAAAATATCCGATTGACTTTCAAAAAATTGCTCCGCGCTATTTACAAGAGGCGCCTGGAAATGCGTATGAAAGTGGTGGTGTGTATCAATATGTATTAGTAGATGTTGAAACAAATCCAACTGTTAAGTTGATTGATGTACGTATGGCGGAACAAATTCGCGATGTCAAGTTGAGGCTACAAATGTATCGGGATGAACACCAATATCCCCCATTTAAAAAAGTAATTGCTGATGGGGTATATGAGCTGGACTTTAAGAAAATTGGGTATAAAGAAGTGCCGCAAGTAACGAGTCCGTATTCTGGAAAAAATTTACCGTTTGTAATTAATGAAAAAGGAGAGATTTTTGTCGATTATCGAATGGATTTATATGAAATGCTACAAAAGGATGGAGGTAAAGTGCGAGAAGGAGAAGATATTCGTAGTTTGCTTGTAAAAGATGCGCCATTTGTACCTGCATATTCTTTGCCATATACGGTAAAAGATGGAGAACCAATTTTTTTTAAGTGATAAGTCATGAACCTTTCTTCTAGCGAATAAGTTCTAGAAGAAAGGTTTTTTAATTGTAAAAACAACTTGAGATGCAAACAAAAAGTTCTTTTTAAATAGTCATATGAATTTAGGACAAAATCATATGATATATTGTCCGAACCTCAAGAATATCTATATGTTATATCGTATATTATGAAACATGTAATGAGACATCAATGAGGACGATTGTTTGAAAGTACAATTATATTATTCCCAAAAATTTTGAGGGAGGGAATCACTTGGAAAAGGTTGACATTTTTAAAGATATCGCTGAGCGCACAGGCGGTGATATTTACTTAGGGGTTGTAGGGGCTGTTCGAACAGGGAAGTCAACATTTATCAAAAAATTTATGGAGCTTGTTGTTATTCCAAATATCGAGAATGAATCAGATCGTCAGCGTGCACAAGATGAATTACCGCAAAGCGCTGCAGGACGTACAATTATGACAACAGAGCCGAAATTTGTTCCAAACCAAGCGGTTTCTATCCAAGTGGATGACGGTCTTGATGTAAATATTCGATTAGTAGATTGTGTTGGTTATACGGTTCCAGGAGCAAAAGGTTATGAAGATGAGAATGGTCCGCGTATGATTAATACTCCTTGGTATGAAGAACCGATTCCGTTTCATGAAGCAGCTGAAATTGGAACACGTAAAGTCATTCAAGAACACTCTACTATCGGGGTTGTTATTACCACTGACGGAACGATTGGAGAAATTCCAAGACGAGATTATATAGAAGCAGAAGAGCGCGTTGTAAATGAGCTCAAAGAAGTTGGAAAACCGTTCATTATGATTATTAATACCGTACAGCCGTATCACCCAGATACGGAACAGTTGCGACAAAACTTATCTGAAGAGCATGATATTCCTGTATTGGCAATGAGTGTAGAAAGTTTAAGAGAAGCAGATATATACAATATATTGCGGGAAGCGCTATTTGAGTTCCCGGTCTTAGAAGTAAACGTAAACCTCCCAAGCTGGGTAATGGTACTAAATGAAGGGCACTGGTTACGTCAAAGCTATCAAGAAGCTGTTCAAGAGACAGTGAAAGATATCAAGAGGCTTCGCGATGTAGACCGTGTTGTTTGGCAATTTAGCCAGTATGAGTTTATTGATCGTGCAAGTCTAGCAGGAATTGATATGGGTCAAGGTGTGGCGGAGATTGACTTATACGCACCAGATGAAATGTATGATCAAATTTTAAAAGAAGTTGTTGGCGTAGAAATTAGAGGGAAAGACCATTTGTTAAAACTTATGCTGGACTTTGCACATGCGAAAACAGAATATGATCAAGTTGCAGATGCGTTAAGAATGGTGAAACAAACTGGTTATGGTGTAGCTGCTCCTGCTTTAGCTGATATGAGCTTAGATGAGCCGGAAATTATCCGTCACGGATCACGATTTGGTGTGAAATTAAAGGCGGTTGCCCCCTCTATTCATATGATTAAAGTTGATGTTGAATCTACATTTGAACCAATTATCGGCACTGAAAAGCAAAGTGAAGAGCTTGTTCGGTACTTAATGCAAGATTTTGAAGATGATCCGCTTTCTATTTGGAATTCTGATATCTTTGGACGTTCGCTTAGTTCAATCGTTCGGGAAGGTATTCAAGCGAAGCTTTCTTTAATGCCAGAAAATGCACGGTATAAATTGAAAGAAACGTTAGAAAGAATTATTAACGAAGGATCTGGTGGATTAATTGCCATTATTTTATAGAAAAAGACCCCTGAAAGCAGGGGTCTTTTTTGCCTGTCGTAAAGGGTTTGATTGTTTTAATTCGCCTGTATAGAGGCTTTTTGATGTGAGTTTTACTAGGATTGATATAGAAAATAAATAGCAATTATCTAATACTATGTAGCATATTGTCAAGTTTCATCAGTTTTTCACATTTTCAGGGTAACAATTTCTTTAAAGATATTGAATTATGCCAGAGAATCGTATAATATAGGCGTTGATAATGATTTATCTACATCTTTGTAGTATAGAATTTGTAAAAATTGCCTACAAATGAAAGTAAGACTCATTTTATGATCATTATACAGTCTTATCTTTGGGAGGAGGTGAATGGCATGAACAAGACAGATTTAATCAATGCTGTTGCAGAAACAAGTTCCCTTTCTAAAAAGGACGCAACAAAAGCAGTTGACGCTGTTTTTGATTCCATCTTAGAAGCTTTAAAACAAGGTGATAAAGTACAACTTATCGGATTCGGTAACTTCGAAGTTCGTGAACGTGCGGCTCGTAAAGGACGTAACCCACAAACTGGTGAGGAAATTGAAATCGCTGCAAGTAAAGTACCTGCATTCAAACCTGGTAAAGCGTTAAAAGATGCGGTTAAATAATCCTTACATATTAACAGGAAAGAAGAGTTTCCTTTTTGGGAACTCTTCTTTTTGCATTTAAAATCATAAATATGCTAGAATGTGTTCGTATCACTTTTAGGTTTTTCGGGAGGGCTAGTGGATGGCAAAAGTTAACTTAGAACAAATCGAACATGCAGTGCGCCTTATTTTAGAAGCGATTGGAGACGATCCGAATCGTGAGGGAGTACTAGATACCCCAAAACGTGTTGCGAAAATGTACGCAGAAGTATTTTCAGGTATGCATGAAGATCCAAAGGAACACTTGCATAAAGTGTTTGGGGAAGACTATGAAGAGCTTGTATTAGTAAAAGATATTCCTTTCTATTCGATGTGTGAGCATCATCTTGTTCCTTTTTATGGGGTTGCTCACGTCGCATATATTCCGCGTGGTGGAAAAGTAACAGGCTTAAGTAAACTGGCACGTACAGTAGATACAATTGCACGTCGTCCACAACTACAAGAACGTATTACATCAACAGTAGCTGATTCTATTATGGAAGTGCTAGAACCACATGGTGTGATGGTTGTTGTTGAAGCGGAACATATGTGTATGACAATGCGTGGGGTGAAAAAACCTGGTGCGAAAACTGTAACAACAGCAGTGCGTGGTGTATTAGAAAATGATGCAGCAGCACGTGGTGAAATTTTGTCTTTCATTAAGACAAAGTAAAGAAAAGCGGGAAACTGCTTTTCTTTTTTATTTACTCTTTTTTTATAAGTATCAGATCTCCACTGCAAGGGTGTGTGGAAATTAGGTTATAGCTTTTAAGTGGTCGTATGTATACTCATACAGCGAAATTTTTCTTAGTGTGGGATTTTACTACCTGTCAATGCGGGATAAACTGATAGGTGAATGATTGTTGTCTTTTAAAGAAAGTTGTATGAATAGAAGGCTGATTTTGGGTTTGTTTTGTTTCACCAAGTTTAGGTTATAGAAAATAGAATGTATGTGTTATAATAGGTTTTATGAATTAGAAAACAAGGGTGATTTTTTGTGTGTGACATCTACGGAGGGTATGCGGATATTAAGGAGCAGTTGCTATCGAGGCTGCGCCATCCTTATTTTATAAACTATATTGAAGAACCATTTATTGATGAAGAGAAAGTAGTACTTTTATATGCAGCTTTAAAAAATGCAGACTTACATAAGGAACAGATTGAACACTATGTATTAACGATAATGCTTGTACAAATTGCTCTTGATACGCATGAAAAAGTATCAAACAAAGAAGAGGAAGAAACAAGGGAGTTTCATAAGCGCCGCCAGCTTACGGTACTAGCAGGTGACTACTATAGTGGGCTTTACTATTACTTGCTTTCGATGAATCGTGATATTGTATTGATTCGTGCACTAGCTGAAGGAATTAAAGAAATTAACGAACATAAAATTATGTTGTATCAGAAAGCGTACGAAACAGTTGATGAAGTAATCGAAAGTGTCGTGACGATCGAATCAGCACTTTTACAAAAAACATGTGATCATTTTCAGTTATCACACTGGAAACCATTTATATCAAGTGTACTCGGAAGCAATCGTCTTCAAAAAGAGTATCAATTGCATGCTGAAAAACAGAATGCACCTGTTTTTCAAGCAGTTCAAGCAATTCTATCAAATGATGATATGAAAGTAGAAAAGGCATACAAAAATCGGTTGGAAGAAATGAACAAACAAGAAGTTGCATTTCTGCAAAACCATCAAGAAATTTGTTCGTTAGTTTCTACTTTAAAAGATAAAGTGAAACTTTGATCAGTGGGGATTTGCGTCATTCCCCACTGATCATTAGCCCTGACCAATCGGGCTTTTACGGGCAGTTTATCCCCCACCTAACTTCTTGACTTTCTGCCGAATTTTGAGGTGGGGTATTACTGCTCGTTAATGCGGGATAAATTGAAAACATAAGCGATTTTATATTGGAAGAAGGGTAAGAGCATGCAACAATCAAAAGAAGAAAGAGTACATGACGTATTTGAGAAAATCTCTGGTAAATACGATGTAATGAATTCAGTTATTAGTTTTCAAAAGCATAAGGCATGGCGGAAAGAAACGATGCGGATCATGGATGTGCAGCCTGGAAGTATGGCATTAGATGTATGTTGCGGGACTGCTGATTGGACAATTGCACTTGCTGGCGCTGTAGGAACTACGGGAAAAGTATACGGTTTAGACTTTAGCAAAAATATGTTATCTGTTGGTAAAGAAAAAGTAGAGGCTCTAGGGTTGAAACATGTGGAACTTATGCATGGAAATGCAATGGAACTGCCGTTTGAAGATGATACGTTTGATTATGTAACAATCGGTTTTGGACTTCGCAATGTTCCTGATTATTTGCATGTATTAAAAGAAATGAACCGAGTTGTAAAACCAGGTGGGAAAGTTATTTGTTTAGAAACATCACAGCCAACGATGATTGGTTTTCGTCAGTTTTATGTTTTGTATTTTAAATACATTATGCCGTTATTCGGAAAAATGTTTGCGAAAAGCTATAAAGAATACTCTTGGCTGCAAGAGTCTGCAAGCACATTCCCTGGGATGAAAGAATTAGCAAAGATGTTTGAAGAAGCGGGATTAGATCATGTGCAAGTGAAACCATTTACGTTTGGTGTAGCAGCTATGCATTTAGGATTTAAGCCAAAATTAAAATAGAAAAAAGACGTTTTAGGTTAAGGTGAACAATATGAAGTTACAACTTATGTACTCTTTTTTACGATCGGATATTGATATAATTGAAAAAGAATTAAAAAAGATTGTTGCTTCTGAGCAGCAATTGGTGGAAGAGGCGGCACTGCAACTCATTGAAGCTGGTGGAAAGCGAATCCGTCCTGTATTTGTATTGCTTGCAGGGAAATTTGGGGAATATAAGCTGGATACGATAAAACATGTTGCAGTTGCTTTAGAGCTCATTCATATGGCTTCTCTTGTTCATGATGATGTAATTGATGCAGCGTTTTTACGAAGAAGTAGTGCAACGGTAAATGCGAAATGGGGCGATCGTATTGCAATGTATACAGGAGACTATTTATTTGCAAAGTCTTTGGAGTGCATTACAAATCTAGAAGTTCCGGAAGCTCATCAAGCATTATCATATACAATTTTAGAAGTGTGTAAAGGTGAAATCGAGCAAATTAAGGACAAGTATGATTATAATCAGAATTTAAGGACGTATTTACGACGAATTAAGCGAAAAACAGCATTATTAATTGCTGCTAGTTGTCAGTTGGGAGCAATCGCTGCTGGGGCTGATCGGGATACAGTGAACCGTTTATTTTGGTACGGTTATTTTGTAGGCATGTCGTATCAAATTATTGACGACATTTTAGATTTTGTCTCAACAGAAAAAAAACTTGGAAAACCTGCTGGCGGCGATTTGTTACAAGGAAATGTGACACTTCCGGCTCTGTATGCGATGGAAGATCCAAAGCTTCGTGCGAAAATTGTATCGGTCCATGAGAATACACCTGCAAATGAGATGAAAGAGATTATCGATGACATTAAAGGGAGCCCGGCAATTGATCAGGCATTTGCATTTAGTGAACGTTATTTACATAAAGCTTTAGAAGTGATAAAACCGTTGCCTCGTGGACAAGCGAAATACGCATTGCAAAATGTTGCAAAGTATATCGGAAAACGAAAATTTTAATTGTTTTTTCTTAAAAATAAAATAATCTCTCCATTTTAAAACTATTGCACAATTGTGATAAGGGTGTTACTATGTGTGTGGGGATATACAATTACATACATAATTCAGAAGTGGAGAGATTTTTATGGAAAAAACATTTCTAATGGTAAAACCAGACGGTGTACAACGTGCTTTCATTGGGGAAATTGTGGCTCGTTTTGAAAGAAAGGGCTTTCAATTAGTTGGTGCAAAGTTAATGCAAGTAACACCAGCAATCGCTGGCGAGCATTATGCTGAGCATAGAGAAAAACCTTTCTTTGGTGAATTAGTGGATTTCATTACATCTGGTCCTGTATTCGCTATGGTATGGCAAGGTGAAGGTGTAGTAGATACTGCTCGTAACATGATGGGGAAAACAAGACCACATGAAGCGGCACCTGGTACAATTCGCGGTGATTTCGGCTTAACAGTTGCGAAAAACATTATTCATGGTTCTGATTCTCTAGAAAGTGCTGAGCGTGAGATTGGTATTTTCTTTAAAGAAGAAGAGTTAGTAGATTACTCGAAATTAATCAACCAATGGGTTTACTAATTATTTTGAAATAATTTGTAAACGCTTTAATCACTGTGGTAACAGTGAAAAGCGCAAGGAGAGGGTTCATACTCTTCTTGCGCTTTTTTAGTTTCAAATAGTTACGAAGCCATGTTGGTTATGATATATTGATACATAAATAACTTTATGAAAAGGGGAGTAACCGAGATGCGATACATCACAGCTGGTGAATCTCATGGTCCGCAACTTACGACAATTCTAGAAGGTATCCCAGCAGGGTTATCTTTAGTAGCGGATGATATAAATGAAGAATTAGCAAGAAGACAGAAAGGTTATGGCCGCGGTCGGCGCATGCAAATTGAAAAAGATCAAGTGCAAATTGTAAGTGGTGTCAGACATGGCTATACGCTTGGAGGACCAATTGCACTCGTTGTAGAAAATCGTGATTTTACACATTGGACGAAAATCATGGGTGCGGGGCTGTTAACAGAACAAGAAACAAAAGAAATGAAACGACAAATTACAAGGCCAAGACCTGGTCATGCTGATTTAAATGGCGCGATTAAATACGGACATCGTGATATGAGAAATGTACTTGAGCGTTCGTCAGCACGTGAAACAACAGTTCGGGTTGCAGCAGGAGCTGTTGCAAAGCAGATTTTGGCAGAATTAGGTGTGAAAGTTGCTGGTCATGTGATTGAAATCGGCGGTGTACAAGCAGAAAAACTTACATATGAATCTATAGAGAAATTGCAAGAGATTACAGAAGCATCCCCTGTTCGTTGTTTAGATGAAGAAGCGGGTCAAAAGATGATGAAGGCAATTGATGATGCGAAAACAAGTGGGGATTCCATCGGAGGAATTGTCGAAGTTGTCGTGGAAGGCATGCCAATTGGAGTCGGGAGCTATGTACACTATGATCGCAAACTGGATGCAAAATTAGCAGCCGCAGTGATGAGTATTAATGCTTTTAAAGGTGTGGAAATTGGTATTGGATTTGAAGCTGCACATCAGCCAGGTAGCCTTGTGCACGATGAAATTCTTTGGGATAAAGAAAAGGGCTATACGAGACGGACAAATCATGCAGGTGGTTTTGAAGGCGGCATGACAACGGGAATGCCGGTCGTTGTCCGCGGCGTCATGAAACCTATTCCAACACTATATAAGCCGCTTCAAAGTGTTGATATTGATACAAAAGAATCTTTTGCCGCAAGCATTGAGCGTTCTGATAGTTGTGCTGTACCAGCTGCTAGCGTTGTAGCGGAAGCTGTTGTTGCTTGGGAATTAGCGAAAGCTTTAGTAGAACAGTTTGGCACGGATCGTATGGATTGTATTCGTGAAAATATTGAGAAACATAATGAATATGCGAGGGGATTTTAATGGAGAACATACATATTCAAACGCAGTCTAAAGAATATGGTGTATACGTTGGAAAAGATGCGTTGTCACAATTGACAACGCTTGTTCAAAATATGAAACCAGCTGTTTCTAATGTTATGGTGATTTCTGACGAAGCGGTTGCATCGTTTCATTTAGAAGAAGTTATGAATACGCTGCAAATAGAACAAAATGTTTTTTCATTTATTGTTCCGAGCGGAGAAAAAGAAAAATCATTTGAGAATTATTATGCGGCGCAAACATCAGCGCTTGAAAGTGGAATGGATCGTCATTCTTTAATTATTGCGCTCGGCGGTGGAATGATTGGAGATTTAGCAGGTTTCGTTGCCGCGACATTTATGCGTGGTATTCGTTTTGTACAAGTTCCAACAACGTTACTTGCGCATGATAGTGCTGTTGGAGGAAAAGTTGCAATCAATCATCCGCTAGGAAAAAATATGATTGGAGCGTTTCATCAGCCGGAAGCAGTTCTGTATCATACGCCATTTTTAAATTCCTTACCGGAAAAAGAGTGGCGCTCAGGATTTGCTGAAGCGATTAAGCACGCTCTTATCGGCGATGTTGAACTGTATCACTGGTTAAAACGTGAAGTGAAAACGTTAGAAGAGTTAAGAGATGAAAAATTGATATATACACTGAAGCGAGCAATTCCTGTGAAAGCGAAAATTGTAGCACAGGATGAAACAGAACAAGGCGTACGTGCTCATTTGAACTTTGGACATACGTTAGGACATGCTCTTGAAAAAGAAATAGGCTACGGCAATATAACGCATGGTGATGGAGTAGCAATTGGCATGTTATTCGCTATATTTTTAAGTGAACAACTCTACAAAGTAGACCTTGGTTATATAGAGCTGAAGTGTTGGTTTGCTCAGTATGGTTATCCAAATATGCCAAGTCACTTGAACATAGAGCGTCTTGTACAAGTGATGAAACAAGATAAAAAGGCGAACGCTGGAATTATTCGTATGGTACTTATGCAGGAATTAGGGGTGGTGAATGTCGTATCTATTTCAGATGAGACCGTTCACGCTGCATTAGAAGCATTTCAAAGAGAGGGGGAATTTATTTGATCCGCGCAATTCGTGGCGCGATTACCGTTAAACATAATGAAACTGGGGAGATATTGACTGCAACAGAGCGTTTAGTGAAAGAAATAGCAAATGAAAATGGAATCTGTCCCACTGATATTGTATCGGTGTTAATTTCTACGACAGCTGATATAAATGCGTGCTTTCCAGCTGCGGCATTAAGACGTGTGGAAGGTTGGGCTTATGTACCGGTTATGTGCGTAAAAGAAATAGAAGTACCGAATGCTTTGCAGAAATGTATTCGTGTAATGATGACGGTCATGACAAAGCAAATGCAGCATGAAGTGAAGCATGTATATTTGGAGAAGGCGACAGGGCTGCGGCCTGATTTATCCCGTATTAACGGGCAATAACCCCCCACCTCAAGATTCAGAGAGAAACGAAGGATAGGTGGGGAATAACTGCCCGTAAAAGCCCGATTGGTGAGGGCTAATTATCAGTGGGGGATGAAGAATTCCTACTGATAAAAGTTTTACTTTATCAAAATGACAGGGGGAAATAGAATGAGAGTAAAAGAGCAATTGCTAACTTTGAAAGCATATGTACCTGGACGAAACATTGAAGAAGTAAAGAGACAATATGGATTATCAAAAATTGTAAAATTAGCATCGAACGAAAATCCATTTGGATGTTCTAAGCGTGCGATAGAAGCGATAGGCTCATTAGCTTCACAATATGCTTTATATCCAGATGGAGCGGCTTTTGAGCTTCGTGAAAAGGTAGCAGCCCACCTTCATGTGAAACCACAGCAACTATTGTTTGGTAGTGGATTAGACGAAGTAATTCAAATGATTAGCCGTGCTTTGTTGCAAAAAGGTACAAATGTTGTGATGGCGAATCCAACATTTTCGCAATATTGTCACCATGCTGTGATTGAAGGCGCAGAAGTGCGCGAAGTACCATTAAAAGATGGGATTCATGATTTAGACGCAATGCTAAAGCAAATTGATGACAGAACACAAATCGTTTGGATTTGTAACCCGAACAATCCAACAGGAACATATGTAGAAAAGCAAAAGTTACTTTCATTCTTAGAGGCAGTGCCAAAGACAACGCTTGTTATTATGGACGAAGCGTACTATGAGTATGCAGGAGCAGAAGATTTCCCACAAACGTTACCGCTTCTTGAAAAATATAAAAATGTAATGGTATTACGCACATTTTCAAAAGCGTATGGATTAGCAGCTTTCCGAATTGGCTATGCAGTTGGAAATGAGAAGTTGATTCAACAGCTAGAAGTAGCAAGGCTACCGTTTAATACTTCGGCAATTGCTCAAGTTGTTGCAAGTGCAGCAGTAGAAGATCAAGCGTTTTTACAAGAATGTGTGAAATTAAATAAAGAAGGATTACAGCAGTATTATACATTCTGTAAGGAGTACGATGTATTTTATTATCCATCACAAACAAATTTCATCTTCTTGAAGCTTGGTCTTCCTGGTGATGAGGTATTTGAAAGATTGATGCAAAAAGGATATGTTGTTCGTTCTGGAGGAGCGTTCGGCTTACCGGACGGTATTCGCATTACTGTTGGTCTAAAAGAAGAAAATGATGAGATTATTGGGTTGCTTACGGAACTTGTGAAAGAGGAAGTAAAAAAAGAAGAAACATACTCTTAAGAAAAGAAACGGCTCCAGTTATAGGAGTCGTTTTCTTTCTCTATATTTGCACGATGAAGAAGGAAAGCGGTACAATAAAGATAGATGATATACGTGAGCAATGAAGCATATTGTAACAATTGATAGAGGTGAGAAAAGTGAAAGAATTAATAAAGTGTAAAAGTGGTTTAAATGGAACCATTGCTGTTCCTGGAGATAAGTCTATTTCACATCGTGCTGTTATGTTTGGAGCCATAGCAGAAGGAACAACGAAAATCTCGAACTTTTTACAAGGAGAAGATTGTTTAAGTACGATTTCTTGCTTTCAAAAATTAGGGATAACGATTGAACAAAATGGAAACGATGTCACTGTATATGGAAAAGGGCTAGATGGTTTACGGGAACCAAAAGACGTACTAGATGTGGGGAATTCGGGAACGACAATTCGTCTCATGCTCGGTATTTTAGCGAATGCACCTTTTCATTGTACTGTAATTGGAGATTCATCGATTGGAAAACGTCCAATGAAGCGTGTCACAGGTCCGCTTCGTGAAATGGGAGCTAAAATTGATGGGAGAGAAGATGGGCAATATACTCCCCTGTCTATTCGTGGGGGAAATGTAATAGGTATACACTATCATTCTCCTGTAGCAAGTGCACAAGTGAAATCAGCTATTTTACTTGCTAGTTTACAAGGAGAAGGCGTGACGTCCGTAACTGAGCCTTTGCAATCGCGTGATCACACTGAGCGGATGTTACGTGCGTTTGGATGTGCTGTGAATGTACAAGGACTAACGGTTTCTTTACAAGGTGGTCAATCACTTGTTGCAACGGACATTGAAGTGCCAGGAGATATTTCTTCGGCTGCCTTTTTCTTAGTAGCGGGTGCCATTGTACCAAGTAGTAAAATTGTATTGAAAAATGTTGGTTTAAACCCAACGCGAACAGGAATTCTAGATGTACTATCGGAAATGGGAGCTACCATCTCAATCAACAATATTCGTAATGAAGAGTTTGAACCATGCGGAGATATTGCAATTGAAACATCCAAACTGAAAGGAATTGAAATTAGTGGTTCTCTTATTCCGAGGTTAATTGATGAAATTCCTATTATTGCTTTACTCGCAACACAGGCAGAGGGAACAACGATTATTAAAAATGCGGAGGAATTAAAAGTAAAAGAAACAAACCGCATTGATACAGTTGTCGATGAGCTCCAAAAACTAGGTGCACAGATAGAGGCAACGGAAGATGGTATGATTATTTATGGAAATCAGGCATTACACGGAAGTGTTGTCGATAGTCATGGAGATCATCGCATCGGCATGATGCTGGCAATCGCTTCCTGTATAGCAGGTGAAGGAGTGAAAATTGAAAATAGTGATGCAGTTGCTGTGTCATATCCAAACTTCTTTGACCAGTTAGAAGCGCTGCAAAGTTAAAGGAATCTTTTCTGGTTGCTTACCAGATAACTGTTGTTTATGATTAATGAACAGAAGAATATATTTTAAGAATTAAAGGAGATATTTATGCAAAAGTTTGAACAAGCTGTTTCTTACATTGAAAACGGCGAAGTAGAAAAAGGATTACAACAATTAAAAGAACAAGTAAAACAAGGGACAGACGAGGAGAAATATGACATTTCTCGTTACTATCATACGCTTGGATTTATTGATGAAGCGTTAGCGATTATAGAAGATTTACGTTTGTTATATCCTGAAGAAAGTGAGTTTACGTTATTTTTAGCAGAACTATATATTGATTTAGATAAAGAAGATGAGGCGATTGAAGTGCTTCATGATATTGCTGAAGATGATGAACTCTATGTTCAATCTCTATTACTTGTAGCTGATTTATTTCAAATGCAAGGCTTTGATGATGTTGCGGAACAAAAGCTATTAAAAGCAAAAGAGCTGATGCCAGAAGAGCCTGTTATCACCTTTGGACTAGCCGAATTGTATAGCAGCAAAGGTGAGGATCAAAAAGCAATTGCCTATTATCAGTCATTGTTAGCGGAGCATAAAGTGATGGGTGGTGTTGTTATTGCACTCCGCCTTGCAGAAACTTTAAGTGCAATTGGGAAATGGGAAGAAGCAATTTCTTATTATGAAGAAGGATTAGAAGAGCAAAAAGACATTCATTCTCTATTTGGATATGCATTCACGCTATATCAAGGAGAAGAGTATCAAAGAGCGATTGGGGTATGGCAAGAGTTAAAAGAACTAGATCCAGAATACGCTTCTTTATATATGTATTTAGCAAAATGCTATGAAAAAGAAGGTATGCTGCAAGAAAGCTACGAAACGCTTCAAGAAGGTATCAAAATCGACGAGCTGTCTGTGCCACTTTATGTAGAACTTGCACATATCACTGCAAAACTAGGTAGATTAAGTGAAGCGGAAGAGTTACTGCAAAAAGCATTGAAACTTGATCCAAGTCATTTGGGTGCGATTTTGAAATATGCATATATTTTAAAAGAACAAGAGAAATATGAAGAACTAATCGATGTTGTGGAAACAGCAATTGATAATGGGGAACAAGATACACAATTGCTTTGGGATCTTGCGTTTGCGAAAAAACAATTAGAAATGTATTCAGATGCATTAAAGCACTATGAAAGTGCATATACTTCTTTTAAGAATCATCCAGATTTCTTGGAAGAGTACGGTTATTTCTTGTTAGAGGAAGGTTTGCGAAAAGAGGCGAAAGAAGTATTTACAAGCTTGATACAACTAGACCCGACACAAATTCACATCGAAGAATTGCTATATAATTTAGAGGATTTTTCATAAATTGGAAGGAAACTGAATGCTGCTTCTTGAATCTAAATAAGTAAGAAAAAGAAAGACAGAGGAGGGATTAAGCGCTATGAATACCCCTGTTTCTGTAAACGAGAAGAAGGATTTTGTAAAATGGTTTTTAAACAATTACCAACTGAAACAGCGTGAATGTGTATGGATTTTAAATTATTTAATGAGTCACGATCAATTAATGCATAAAGTCCATTTCGTAGAACATGCGAAATATTGTCCCCGAGGTTTGATGATGTCAGCAAATTGCGTAAAAGACACACCATTTCATTTCTTTAAACAAAATGTTATGACGACGGATGCAGAAAAGTCGTTTCATGATATTCGTTTAAATCGAGATGAAGATATTTATATTCAACTTAACTTTAAATCTTCGTTTCAAAATGCAAATTATGTTGCGGTACTAGAAGAAAATCCATATTTACCAAAGCATATTGAAGTAAATGAAAAAGATCGTTTACTTGCAGAGCGATTTTTAGAAGAAAGTGTATATTCATTTCGGAGGGACCGACTTTTAAAGTTAATTGATGAGGCGCTGGATAGTCAGGATAGGGAAGCGTTTTGTAAGTTGACAGAGGAATTAAAGGGCTTGTAATGAAGACTGTTGTTGGATTTGTTTAATTTTGACAATTTTTTGACTGTTTAAAAGAAAAACTACCTAATATAGGTAGTTTTTCTTTTTTTACCTGTTTCAGTATGGTTTAATAGATATAAAGTGAAAGTTCTGTCATTTAAGGTGGGGTAAAGTGGAAATTTCGTTAGTGGAGTATCCTACTGCCCGCAAATAGCGGGATAAAAGGCAAAGGGGGGATGTATTGTGAAATGGGCTGTAAAAGATGCAGAGCAATTTGAACAAGCAAGAGAGTATGTAGATACAGGTATTATACCCCTTCTTTCTATTTCAGTTGCAAAAGAAATGAAGTCTATTGTAGAACAAGGAGAATTCATTATAGCGTTAAGTCGGGAATTAGAACGGGAATATAAAGGAAGGGTGCTTCTACTACCTGCGTTTACTTATTTAACAGAACAACAAGAGCAGGAACAAGAACGCTTGCAAGACTGGACAAACCATCTTAAAGAGCAGGGGTTGAAACATATTGCTTATGTTACAAGTGACTTTGCATGGAAAGAAGCTGCGGATGCATTAACAGGAAATTTATTTTGGCTACCAGCTCTATCACTAGAACAATTCAGTGATCAAGCGAAAAGAGAAGTAATTCACGTCCATATAAAAAACATAATGGATTTATTAACAGAAAAGTGGGAAAATAAATAATAAGCAGATAGTTCTTATGATTATGAGTAGTATGATATTGACCTGTGCATTACGGTATTATATCATGATAGTGTCCTAGTTTTTATTTTTTATATTGTTTTGTCACGGGGGGACAATTTCTGATAGAGGGGGGAAATTTTCGTGAGCGAGAAGGAACATCGTGTGTCAAGAAGACAATTTTTAAACTACACACTTACAGGTGTAGGAGGATTTATGGCAGCTGGGATTTTAATGCCGATGACGCGCTTTGCACTTGATCCAGTTTTAAGGAAAGAAGCAGGGGGAGATATGGTTGCTGTTGCTCAAGTAAAGGAGATTACAACGGAACCAAAACGCTTCGACTTTAAGGTGAAGCAGGTTGATGGATGGTATAAATCCGAAGAGCCAAAATCAGCATGGGTGCATAAAGATGAAAGCGGAGACATTATAGCGTTTTCTCCGGTTTGTAAGCATTTAGGATGTACAGTGAACTGGAATTCAGACAAGTCACATCCTAATCAATTCTATTGCCCATGTCACGGGGGGCGTTACACAAAAGATGGTATGAATATAAAGGGAACACCGCCTCTTGCTCCACTTGATGTGTATGAATCCAAAGTGAAAGATGGAACGCTTTATTTAGGAAAAGCAAAGCCAAGAGGGGGTGCGAAATAGATGTTAAATAAAATTTATGATTGGGTGGACGAGCGGTTAGATATTACACCGTTGTGGCGTGATATTGCCGACCATGAAGTGCCCGAACATGTAAACCCAGCGCATCACTTTTCGGCATTTGTCTACTGCTTTGGAGGATTGACGTTCTTTGTTACTGTTATTCAAATTTTGTCAGGAATGTTCTTGACGATGTATTATGTACCAGACATTAAAAATGCCTGGGAATCAGTTTATTATTTACAAAATGAAGTTGCATATGGACAAATTGTTCGCGGTATGCACCATTGGGGTGCTAGTCTTGTAATTGTGATGATGTTTTTACATACACTTCGAGTTTTCTTCCAAGGTGCATATAAAAAGCCTCGTGAATTAAACTGGATTGTCGGTGTCCTTATTTTCTTCGTTATGTTAGGTCTTGGTTTTACAGGATATTTATTACCTTGGGATATGAAAGCGTTATTTGCTACAAAAGTAGGGATTCAAATTGCAGAGCAAACGCCGCTTATTGGTCCTTACATTAAAACGTTACTTGCCGGTCATTCCGAAATTGTCGGTGCTCAAACATTAACTCGCTTCTTTGCTATTCACGTATTCTTCTTGCCAGCAGCATTACTTGGGCTCATGGCATTCCACTTCATCATGATTCGCAAACAAGGTATTTCCGGTCCACTATAAGAGATTGTTAGGTTTAAAAGGGGAAAAGAATTGAATTGAATTGAAGGAGGGAGATTATGCATCGCGGCAAAGGGATGAAGTTTGTCGGAGATTCGCGAGTACCTGTCAATAGGAAACCGAATATTCCGAAAGATTATTCAGAATACCCAGGGAAAACAGAAGCATTTTGGCCAAACTTCTTGTTAAAAGAATGGATGGTTGGTGCGGTTTTTTTAATCGGTTATTTATGTTTAACTGTGGCGCATCCGTCACCACTAGAGAGAATGGCAGATCCTACAGATGCGGGATATATACCACTTCCAGACTGGTATTTCTTATTTCTGTATCAACTCTTGAAGTACTCATATGCATCTGGTTCATTTACTGTAATCGGTGCGTTTATTATGCCAGGGATTGCGTTTGGAGCATTATTATTAGCTCCGTTTCTAGATCGTGGTCCTGAAAGACGTCCGTTGAAACGTCCAGTGGCGACAGGATTTATGCTTTTGGCAATTGCTTCTATCATCTTTTTAACATGGGAATCCGTAGCTACACATGACTGGGAAGCTGCAAAAAAACAAGGTGCAATTGTTAAAACGACACCAGTCGATAAAAACGATGAAGGTTATAAATTGATGCAAAAAAATACATGTTTAACATGTCACGGTGATAATTTACAAGGCGGAGCAGCCGCTCCGGCATTGCAAAACTTAACGTTAAAGCCGGAAGAAGTCGCAAAAATTGCGAAAGATGGAAAAGGTGCAATGCCTAAAGGAGTATTTAAAGGAACGGATGAAGAGCTGAAGAAGCTTTCGGAATTCATTGCAAAGTATAATAAGAAATAAGAGAAGGGAAGGCTGACTGCAAATTTGTAGTCAGCTTTTCTCGTATATATAGAAAAGTTTGCTATAATATGCATGAATGTATGTGAAGAAAGTTGAGGGATAATAGCGTGACATTTTTATATTCGATATTGAGAGGGCGTATGTTTTTATGGCTCTTACTCATCATTAATACTTTTGGTACGATTTATGGATATATTTGGTATCAATATCAACTGATTGAAACACCGCCTATTTTTATACCTTTTGTGCCTGATAGTCCAACAGCTAGTTTATTTTTTGTATTTGTATTAATTGCTTTTCTTCAGAAAAAAAACTGGGGGTTAATGGAGGCCCTAGCTATTGTAACTTTATTTAAATATGGTGTATGGGCTGTGGTGATGAACGTACTACTCATCATTGTACAGGGAGATATCGGCTGGGCCGGCTATATGTTAATTGCTTCCCACGGTGCAATGGCAATTCAAGGGTTATTATATGCACCGTTTTACCGCATAAAGTGTTGGCATTTTGCTCTAGCAGCGGTTTGGACCGTGCATAATGACATCATTGATTATGTATTTAGACAAATGCCAAGATATGGCGTGCTAGATGCATATTATCAACCAATTGGCTATTTTACATTTTGGCTCAGCATTCTGGTATTAGGAATCACCTATTATTTATGCATGAGAAAAGGGCGTCTGCAGTTCTCCCTATAGTGGTTCAAATATCTCTGTTCTATTCTTGTCCACCCCAACATATTTTGTACTAGTAGTTATAGGGGGGACCGGAATGAAAAAAGTATTAATTGGAATGATAACATTTCTGTTTATATTGTTTCCTGTACGTATATATGCTGAAAACTGGAATGAGTTAACGGGGATATTAGATGATTCCTTGCAGTTTGTAAAACAAGAAGAGTATAGGAAAGCAACACAAGTGTTGAAGCATTTTTCAGAGCAATTTTTATTGCGAGAGAACGCGAAGAAAGAGAAACTATCACCAAAGCACTTCCGAACGATTTCTCTTGCGTATGACCGAGCGCAGCAGTCGCTAGCGGAACAAACTGTAAGTCAGCAGATCAAAATAGATGATGTATTGGCATTGCAACTTGCAGTAGATGCGGAAGTATCTAAGTATCAACCACTTTGGATTGAGCGAGAAGAGCATATAATGGGTGCTTTTGCAAAAGTAGAAAAATCAATTCAAACAGAGGATGATGAGCGGTTTCAAAAATCATTAAATACATTCTTGCATGAATTTGATGTAATTTATCCAAGTTTAATGATTGTCTTGCCAGAAAATCAATTACAGCGTGTGAATGCGCATTTATCTTATTTAGATGAATTTCGTAATGTCATGTTAAAAAACAAAAGTGGACAAACGCAAATTGGCATTATAAAAGGGGATTTACAAAAAATATTCCGAACGGCAAAGAAGGATGAAGTAGATTCTTCGCTTATCTGGTTTATGACGATTACCGGTGGGCTTATTCTGTTTACATTAACATACGTTGGTTGGAGAAAATATAAAGGTGAGAAAGCAAAACGCAAAAGCGCAATGCATTCTAAAAACCGATAACATTGTCAATTATGAAACGAATTGTAAGGTTTCTTAATTGACAATGTTAGGAGAAAAAAATAGAATTGATAGTATTACAATTACGACTTCAATGGAGGTTCATGATGGCTTTTTACTTAATTTACTTCGCGATCATTATGATCATACCGTTGTATGCACAGTCTAAAGTGCGAAGTGCTTATAGTAAGTATTCACAAGTGTATTCAACATCAGGTATGACAGGCGCGGAAGTGGCTCGCAAAATTTTAGATGAAAATGGTTTGTACAATGTCGCTGTAGAAGAAACGCCAGGACATTTATCAGATCACTATGATCCAACAGCAAAAACGGTTCGTTTGTCAACGGACAATTATTATGGTCATTCAGTTGCTGGAACAGCTGTAGCAGCTCATGAAGTAGGACATGCGATACAAGATGCGAAGGATTATAGTTTTATGCGCTTTCGTCACTCACTAGTTCCGGTTGCGAACTTCGGATCTAATATCTCTTGGGTGTTCATTATGATTGGTATGTTTGCAACAATGACAAAACTGCTGTTGCTAGGAATTATTTTAATGGCAGTAGGTGTACTTTTCCAACTTGTAACATTACCAGTTGAGTTCGATGCTTCAAAGCGTGCAATGAAGCAAATTGAAGCACTTGGTATTGTATCAACAGATGAATATGGGCAAGCTCGTAAAGTGTTAAACGCAGCTGCTTTAACGTACGTTGCAGCAGCAGCGGTAGCAGTATTCGAACTGCTTCGCTTATTATTAGTTTATACAGGTATGCAGCGCAGTGATGATTAAGACTATCGATTCCGATAGTCTTTTTTTATCCCGTAAAAGCCCGATTGGTTCAACTGATTTTCTTTTGAAAATGAATAAAGGGAATAATTTGTATATTGATTCATAGAAATAAAACGTCATTCTTGGCTAACATAGTGTAATGATTTTATAAGAGAAAGTTATAATAAAGGTAGTTAAAGTGATCATGAATGAAGGTGATGATTGTGCAATATCCAGATTTATTAGTAAGAAGTGTGAAAGAGCGTAGCGCGCCTTATCCATTAGAGGGGTTTGTGTATGGACAAGGGCTAGGACAACCAAAACTGATGCTTGTAGGGGAAGCACCGGGAGAAACAGAAATTCATAATGGTATTCCTTTTAGTGGAAGAGCGGGAATTCATTTAATGGAATTTTTGGAGCGAATTGGTGTGACAAGAGAAGAAGTATACATTACGAGTGCTGTGCGAGGTCGCCCTTATAAATGGAGAGAGAAACGAGAGCGAAATGGACAGGTTGTACAGCGGAAATATAATCGAACGCCGAACCAACAGGAAATACTTGCACATGCTCCTATATTGGATTATGAAATGGAACACATTCAGGCACCACTTATTGTGACACTAGGAAACATTGCTTTAAAGCGTCTTGCAGGACCAGATAAAAAGATTTCCGATATTCATGGGCAATTATTGAAGCAGCCAGTGCGCAGATTGAGAAATAATCAAAGTACAGAGTATATATGGACGGAGAAAGTATATAACATTTTTCCGACTTTTCATCCAGCTTCTATTTTTTATAATCGGAGTTTATTGGAATTAATTTATGAGGATTTAGAAGTATTGAAGAGATACATACAGTGAAAATTTTTCTATTATGTATATGGGCAGGTAACGAAATAAAAAGCTATCTGGTTCGATAGCTTTTTATTTATCCCGCATTAACGTGCAATAATATCCCCTACTGATCAAAGTTTCACTTTATGTTAAGCCTCTAGTTAATTATGTAATGGGTTTTTATTTTCATCTAATGTAAAACCTTCTCCAACCACATCATGTACATCACTTACCGCCACGAATGCATGTGGATCAACAGAAGTAATGATATTTTTCAGTTTTACAATTTCATTTTTCCCAACTACGCAATAGAGAACATTTCGTTCAATTTTTGTATAGGTACCGACCGCTTTTAAAAAAGTTGCCCCGCGTTCCATTTCTGATAAAATTTTGTCTGCAATCTCATCGTTTTTATCCGAAATGATGGTTGCTCCTTTTGCGGCATATGCTCCTTCTTGCATAAAATCGATAACCCTTGCTCCGATAAAGACAGCAACTAATGTATACATGCCTTCGCGATAGGATAAGTAAGTAAGGATAGAGATAGCAATGACAACTGCATCAAACATAAACATCGTTTTACCCATACTCCAGCCAATATATTTATGTGCTAACCGTGCGATAATATCGACGCCACCCGTTGTACCACCATATTTAAATATAATTCCAAGTCCAATTCCGATAAACGCGCCGGCGAATAATGCCGCTAACGTCATATCATTTTGTAAGTTTAAATGTAAATTTAGTGATTCATAACGCTGGAAAATCCAAAGAAATAAAGAGACGCTAAACGTTCCAATTAATGTGTATAAGAAGGTTGTTCGTCCGAGCAATTTCCAGCCAACGAAAAAGAGAGGGATGTTTAAAATTAAGTTTGTATAAGAAGGATCGAGTGAGAATAGAAAGTACAGTAATAATGTAATTCCTGTAAATCCACCTTCTGCTAGATGGTTTTCAATATTAATATTGACGATACCAAAAGAAAAAATAGCGGAACCGATCAGAATAAAAAAAATGTTTCGAATCTTTAAATTTGTTTTCATGTAGCATGCCCCCTATTATGTAGTTGTCACTCCGCTCCGCTGAAACGGCTAATAAGAAGAAAAAATGAAGAAAAAGCAAACCACTCGTAAGAGCCCGATTGGTGAGGGCTGACCTTTTGCAAAAAACGCTGCAAAAGAAAGGTTCACTTTATTATAGTCTATCCAAAAAAACGTGGCAAATGGAGCGGAAAGTGGAATAATATTTGTCAAATCGTGATGAATTGGCTAACATGAAAGAAGAAGGATTAGAGGTGAATAATATGGAACAAAAAACGATGAAAGATATGCAAAAGGAAGTAGATGCATATATTGGTCAATTTAAAGAAGGTTATTTTAGTCCGCTTGCCATGATGGCTCGTTTAACAGAAGAAATGGGTGAACTTGCAAGAGAAGTGAATCATTATTACGGTGAAAAACCGAAAAAAACGACTGAAAAAGAACGAACAATTGAAGAAGAACTTGGAGATGTATTATTTGTTATGATTTGTATGGCAAATAGTTTACATATTGATTTAGAAACAGCACATAACATCGTAATGAATAAATTTAATACACGTGATAAGGATCGCTGGACACGTATTGAAGAGGGAGAGAAAGAAGAATGAAAGACATTAGAGTAATTATTGCAGGGCCGAGAGGACGTATGGGACACGAAGCGGTACTTCTTATGGAAAGAACACCACATTTTCAATTAGTAGCAGCGATTGATTATAAACATGGTGGCGAAAAGATCGCTGACATTGCTGGAATGCCTGCATTGGATGCACCAATTTATGCGGACTTACATACTTGTTTAAACGAAGTAGAAGCGGATGTACTACTAGATTTAACAACACCAGAAGTAGGGAAAAAACATGTGACGCTTGCTGTGGAACATGGTCTGCGTTCCGTAATTGGAACGACAGGTTTTACTGAAGAAGAATTACAACACTTAACGGAGACTACAAGAGAAAAACAAGTCGGTACAATTATCGCTCCAAACTTCGCAATTGGTGCGGTATTGATGATGAAGTTTTCTCAAATGGCAGCAAAATATTTCCAAGATGTTGAAGTTATTGAATTACATCATGATCAGAAGTTAGATGCACCGTCTGGAACCGCTGTGAAAACGGTAGATTTAATTCGCCAAAACCGTGAGCAAAAACAGCAAGGTCATCCAAATGAAACGGAACAATTAAAAGGTGCACGTGGTGCAAATGTGGATGGCATTCACATTCATAGTGTGCGGTTACCAGGACTTATTGCGCATCAAGAAGTATTATTTGGTGGAGATGGACAGATGTTAACAGTTCGTCATGATTCTTTCAACCGTGCATCATTTATGTCAGGTGTAAAATTATCCATCGAAACAGTAATGGAGCTTGATCATCTTGTATACGGTTTAGAAAACATTATCGACTAAAGGGGAGACTACCGATGAAGATTGCCTTAATTGCACACGACAAAAAGAAAGATGATATGGTTTCGTTTGCATACGCATACAAACCAATTTTCGAAAAACATGAACTCTTTGCAACAGGGACAACAGGTCTTCGTATTATGGAAGCGACTGGCATGTCTGTAACAAGATATCAGTCCGGTCCTCTTGGCGGTGATCAAGAAATTGGTGCAATGATTGCGAAAAACGATTTAGATATGGTGATCTTCTTTCGGGATCCACTAACGGCACAACCACATGAGCCGGATGTGAATGCATTACTTCGTTTATGTGATGTGTACGCGATTCCCCTTGCAACGAATATGGCAAGTGCTGAGATGTTAATGCATGCATTAGAACGAGGAGATTTAGACTACCGAAAGCTAAGAAAATGAGGAGAACAATTATGAGTGGATTACATATATTAGCGTTTGGAGCCCATGCCGATGATGTTGAAATCGGTATGGCTGGCACCATTGCGAAATATACAAAACAAGGATATGAAGTTGGTATTTGTGATTTAACAGAAGCTGACTTATCTTCGAATGGAACGGTGGAATTACGGAAACAAGAAGCACTAGCAGCTGCCCATATTATGGGAGTGAAAGAGCGTATAAACTTAGCGATGCCGGACCGTGGTTTATATATGAAGAAAGAGTATATAAGAGAAATCGTGAAAATCATTCGAACATATAAGCCAACGCTCATCTTCGCACCTTATTACGAAGATCGTCATCCGGACCATGCAAATTGTGCAAAACTTGTGGAAGAGGCTGTTTTTTCAGCTGGTGTTCGTAAATATATGCCGGAAATTCAACCGCACCGTGTGCAATCTTTTTATTACTATATGATCAATGGTTTTCATAAACCAAATTTCTGTATTGATATTAGCGAGCATCTTACTGAAAAAGTATCGTCATTAGAAGCATATGAAAGCCAATTTACAACGGGGAGTGATGGCGTAAAGACACCTTTAACGGAAGGATATGTTGAAACGGTTATTGCCCGTGAAAAAATGTTCGGAAAAGAAGTTGGGGTTATGTATGCGGAAGGGTTTATGAGCAAAAAGCCAGTTTTGTTACATGCGGATTTAATAGGGGGATATAAATGAAATTGAAAATAGGCATTACATGTTACCCTTCAGTTGGCGGTTCTGGAGTTGTCGGAACAGAGTTAGGAAAACAATTAGCAGAACGCGGACATGAGATTCATTTTATTACATCTGGTCTGCCATTTCGGTTGAATAAAGTATACCCTAACATTTACTTTCATGAAGTAACGGTAAATCAATATTCTGTTTTTCAATATCCACCATATGATTTAGCATTAGCAAGCAAAATGGCAGAAGTTGCACAGAGAGAACAATTGGATGTTTTACATGTGCATTATGCGATTCCACACGCAATCTGTGCGTATTTAGCAAGGCAGATGATTGGAGAGAACATAAAGATTGTTACTACGTTACATGGGACAGATATTACGGTACTCGGATCGGACCCATCCTTAAATAATTTAATTCGTTTTGGAATTGAGCAATCTGATGTTGTAACAGCTGTATCTCGTTCATTAATTGAAGAAACAGCTGAGCTTGTGAAGCCGAAAAAGGATATCCAAACTGTATACAATTTCATTGATGAACGAGTGTATTTCAAACGTGACATGTCGCAACTTAAGAAAGAATATGGCATAAAAGAAGATGAAAAAGTGCTAATTCATATTTCGAATTTCCGAAAAGTCAAGCGTGCGCAAGATATCGTACAGTCATTTGCTCGAATTGTAAAACAAGTTAAGACAAAGCTATTGCTTGTTGGGGATGGTCCTGAGTTTTGTACTATTTTACAACTTGTGAAAAGTTTACATATTGAAGAACATGTTTTATTTTTAGGGAAACAGGATAATGTAGCTGAGCTTCTTGCGATGAGTGATTTAATGTTGCTTTTATCAGAAAAAGAAAGCTTTGGTCTCGTCTTGCTTGAAGCAATGGCATGTGGTGTGCCTTGCATCGGTACGCGCGTTGGTGGTATCCCGGAAGTGATTCAACATGGTGAAACCGGATACTTATGTGAAGTTGGCGATATTCATGGAATAGCGGAGCAAGCAACCAAGTTACTTAAAAATGAAGAACTCCATCGTAATATGGCACAGCGAGCAATGGAAGCTGTACATGAACAATTTCGTTCAGAAAAAATTGTTTCACAATATGAAACGATTTACTATGACATACTAAGGGATGACAAAAATGAAACAATTTAAACGAGCTGCATTGATTATTGAAACATTAAAGCAGCATGGTTTTGAAGCGTATTTTGTTGGAGGGAGCGTTCGTGATTCTATTATTGGACGACCAATTGGTGATATTGATATCGCAACATCCGCCCTTCCAGAAGAGGTAATGCGTCTGTTTCCACGGCACGTTCCTGTCGGTCTTGAACACGGTACTGTCATTGTTGTACAGGAAGGTGTCCCGTATGAAGTGACGACCTTTCGAACAGAGAGTGATTATGAAGATTTTCGACGTCCAAGCAGTGTTCAATTTGTTCGTTCGTTAGAAGAAGATTTAAAGCGCCGAGATTTTACAATGAATGCGATTGCGATGACCGAACATGGAGAAATAATTGATTTGTTTGGTGGACAAGAAGCAATTGCAAAGAAAGAAATTGCAACGGTAGGGAATGCTGCAGATCGTTTTCAAGAAGATGCCCTTCGTATGATGCGTGGTATTCGCTTCGTTAGTACACTTGGATTTTCTTTGGAGGAACAAACCAAGCAAGCGATTGAGACGTATGGACATTTGCTAGAACATATAGCAATCGAAAGAATTACAGTCGAATTTGAAAAACTATTGACTGGTACATATTGTACAAAAGGACTTCAGCATTTAATAGCAACAAAGCTATTTGAGCATTTACCATATTTGCAAATGTCAGAATCCACTATTTCGGAAGCGACGCAATATAATTGGGACTCTTTCGAAACGGAAATTGAAATATGGGCATTCTTTTTACATTGTATTGGTGAAGAGCATCCATCTGTTTTCTTACGCCAATGGAAATTTTCAAATAAAAAAATAAAAGATATTGTAGCTGTTATACTAGCAATTCATTCTCGAAAAACAAAAGCTTGGGATGCAGTTTCTCTATATAAAACGGGTAATGAGATTGCTTTAATGGCAGAAAGAGTGTATCAAGTGATGATAGAGAAGTATGATCTGTTTGCTGTACATGAGGTACAGTCTTTATTTGATGCACTGCCAATTCATAACCGTCAGGAAATGAACGTGAGTGGTAATGATTTATTAGTTTGGACAGAAAAAACACCAGGCCCATGGGTAGCAGAAGTGTTACAAAAGATTGAGGAAGAAGTATTGTATGGAAGATTAGAGAATGAGAAAGAGAACATAAGGGAGTGGCTACAGCAATGCAATCTACTATGAGAAAACAATTATTACAAATTTTTTCTGAAGCAGATGGCGAATTTGTATCCGGTCAAACAATTAGCGACAAGCTTGGCTGCTCAAGAACTGCAGTTTGGAAGCATATGGAGGATCTTAGAAGTGAGGGATATGAATTAGAAGCTGTTCGTCGCCTTGGATATCGAATTAATAGTAAACCGGATAAAGTAACAGCAAATGAAATTCAATTGGGCTTACAGACAGAATTTATCGGCAGAACCGTTTATTTTGAGGAATCAGTAGAGTCAACGCAGCATATTGCGGCACGGCTTGCATATGAAGGGGCAGCCGAAGGAACAATTGTTGTGGCTGAAGAACAATTGGCCGGTCGCGGTCGCTTAAGCCGAAAGTGGCATTCACCGAAAGGTACGGGAATTTGGATGAGCATTATTTTACGCCCAACAGTTCCGGTTCATCAAGCACCACAGCTTACTTTATTAGCAGCTGTTAGCGTTGCACAAGCAATTGAAAAATGTACAGGTGTGAATGTGGGCATTAAATGGCCAAATGATATTTTAATTCAAGGGAAAAAAGCTGTTGGCATATTAACAGAGATGCAAGCAGATCCAGATAAAATTAATGCTGTCATTATTGGAATTGGCATTAATGTAAATCAAAAACAGGAACATTTTGCTGATGAAATCCAACATATTGCGACTTCTTTAGCAATTGAAGTAGGAAAACCAATCGCTCGAGCAGAGCTTATGCAACATATCTTTTTACAAATGGAAAAGTTGTACCAAGAATATTTGAAAAATGGATTCTCTGTTATTAAACTTCTTTGGGAGAGTTATGCAGTGAGCATTGGAAAAGAAATTACGGCTCGTACGATGAAAGATGCAATTACCGGTGTTGCAAAAGGAATTACAGCGGATGGTGTACTCATGTTAGAAGATCATGAAGGGCATATTCATCATATTCATTCTGCAGATATAGAAATAAAGTAAAAGGAAGCTTCCAAGAAGGGAGCTTCTTTTTACTTTATCCCGCAGTAATACCTCCGTCTCAAAATTCGGCAGGAAGTCAAGAAGTTAGGTGGGGGATAAAGACCTTCCCACTGATAAAAGTCTCACTTCATGAACCATGCGTATATCGTTGTGTGTGCCGGAGCAAATGAAATTTCATATACCGAATTATGAAGGGAATTTATTTTTTCAAAAAAGTGTAGCAATTTCATTTCCGAGTTTGCTATAATTAGTTCGAATATGGGCAGTATCGCACAGAACTGCACCACTATTCATGCAATGAAGAAAAAATAATTTGGATTCTGCCTTGATCCAACAACGGACTGGGACAGAGGGATGAAATTTGCCGACTAACACAACCCTTCTGCCCTTTTATGGCCAGAGGGGTTTTTTATATGATTTCGGCCATCTCCTCTCTCCTGTATAAAGGAGGAGTAATTTTTGAAAACGAGAACAGATTTTTTGAAAATGAAAGAGAAAGGTGAGCCGATTACGATGCTTACTGCGTATGATTATCCATCTGCTAAGTTAGCGGAAGAAGCTGAAATCGATATGATTTTAGTAGGGGATTCACTCGGAATGGTTGTACTTGGGTATGATTCTACAATTCCGGTAACGGTAGATGATATGATCCACCATACGAAAGCAGTGCGCCGCGGAGCGAAGGAAACTTTTATTGTAACAGATATGCCGTTTATGTCTTATCACGTATCTCTGCAAGAAACGATGCATAATGCTCGTCGCATTGTGCAAGAGAGCGGAGCACATGCAGTGAAAGTAGAAGGTGCTGATGAGGTAGTATCTATTATTCGTTTCTTAACGAATGCAGGAATTCCAGTTGTGGCTCATCTTGGTTTAACACCACAATCTGTTGGTGTACTAGGTGGCTATAAAGTGCAAGGAAAAGATGCTAAAAGCGCGAACAGATTGTTAGAAGATGCAAAAAAATGCGAAGAGGCTGGAGCGATTGCTCTTGTATTAGAATGTGTGCCAATGCAACTAGCTGAGCTTGTATCACAGCAACTAACGATTCCGACAATCGGCATAGGTGCTGGAGCGAAAGTAGATGGTCAAGTGCTTGTTTATCATGATCTCATTTCGTATGGGGTAACGCGTGTTCCGAAATTTGTGAAGCAATATACGTCTGTCCAAGAAGAAATTGTACGTGGAATCTCACAATATGTGACTGAAGTGAAAACGGGACAATTTCCAGGGAAAGAACATTCGTTCACAATGAAAGAGGAAGAATGCTTAGCGTTATACGGAGGGAAACAGTGATGAGAATTATTACAACAGTGCAAGAGATGCAGCAAATTGCTGGAGAGATTCGTGCGAGAGGTAAACAAATTGGATTTGTTCCAACGATGGGTTATTTACATGAAGGGCATGGGGCCTTATTACGTCAAGCAAGACAAGAGAATGAAATTGTTATTTTAAGTGTATTTGTGAATCCATTGCAATTTGGACCGAATGAAGATTTAGATCGTTATCCGCGTGATATTGGGCGAGATGAGAAGATAGCGGTAGAAACAGGCGCTGACTACTTATTTTATCCGAGCGTAGAGGAAATGTATCCCGCAGAGCAAACAACAAAAATTGAAGTTGTGAAGCGGACAGATGTATTATGCGGAAAGCAGCGTCCAGTCCATTTTGCTGGTGTTGCGACAGTATTAATGAAGCTTTTTAATGTAACAATGCCAAACCGCGCTTATTTCGGTATGAAAGATGCCCAGCAAGTTGCCGTAATTGAAGGATTCGTGAGTGATTTTAATATTCCGACTACGATTGTACCTGTCGATATTGTCCGAGAAGAGGATGGATTAGCAAGAAGTTCTCGTAATGTGTATTTATCAGAAAGAGAACGTCAAGAAGCGCCTTATTTATACCATAGTTTATGTATGGCAAAAGAACGTATTGAAGCAGGGGAACGTAATCCAAGAATGATTACAAGTCTTGTGAAAGAATATATCGAAGTAAATACGCAAGGTATCGTCGATTATGTAGATGTATATGCGTATCCAAACTTGACGGGAATTGAGACAATCCAAGGACGCATCATTATTGCGATTGCAGTGAAGTTTGAAAATGCACGATTAATTGACAATATTACATTAACGGTTGAATAAGGGGGAGCATCGATGTTTCGCACAATGATGAGAGCGAAGTTACACCGCGCGACTGTAACGGAAGCAAATTTAAATTATGTAGGTAGTATTACAATTGATGAAGATTTAATGGATGCAGTAGAAATTGTAGAAAATGAAAAAGTACAAATTGTTAATAATAATAATGGAGCTCGTTTAGAGAC
Source organism: Bacillus sp. DX3.1 (assembly GCF_030292155.1). Lineage (NCBI taxonomy): Bacteria > Bacillati > Bacillota > Bacilli > Caryophanales > Bacillaceae > Bacillus > Bacillus sp. DX3.1. The sequence goes on from NZ_CP128153.1 coordinate 1,508,748, forward strand.
ATATGTTATTAAAGGAGAGCGTGGTAGTGGTGTTGTTTGTTTAAACGGTGCAGCGGCCAGACTGGTTCAACCAGGTGATAAAGTTATTATTATTTGCTACGGTCTTGTAGCAGCAGAAGAGGTATGCAAGCAAGTACCGAAAATTGCAGTGTTAGATGATAATAATCAGATTATTGAAATGTTGGGTGCTGAAAAAGCTGGTACGATTTTATAAGTAAAAAAAGCTATCTCTTCACGGGGATAGCTTTTTTTGTTTCTTTTCATTAAGATGATAAAAAACGTGGTATAGTAACAATATATGAATTTCTGTTGTTTGAAAGGTAAGAAATTGAGGTGTTACATATGAATAAGCGTTATGTCGTTGTTGATTTGGAAACGACAGGGAACTCCTGGAAAGATGGGAAGGACAAAATTACACAAATTGCAGCTGTTGTAGTGGAAGATGGAGAAATCTTGGAAATTTTTTCGTCTTTTGTCAACCCAAAGAGAGAGATTCCCCCATTTATTACAGAACTAACAGGGATCGATGAAGATCTCGTGAAACAAGCCCCGCTATTTCGCGATGTAGCGCCGATGATTGTTGAACTATTACAAGGTGCTTATTTTGTTGCACATAACGTTCACTTTGATTGGAATTTTCTAAAAGACGAATTAAAGCAGGCTGGATATCCAGAAGTAAACTGCCCTAAAATTGATACAGTTGAACTGGCACAAGTTATTTTGCCAACCGCTGATAGCTATAAATTACGTGATTTAGCAAAAAAATATGAATTGGAACATGATCAACCACATCGTGCAGATAGTGATGCTCTTGTTACAGCGGAATTATTTTTACAATTTCTAGACAAATTAAAGCAGTTCCCGCTTGTTACATTGCAATCCTTGTATGAACTAAGTGATGTGTTTCAAAGTAATATAGGCGATATTATTTCAGAGAATATTTTAAAGAAAATGATGCATGGCAAAGAAGATGTAAAGAAATACGATATACACCGAAATCTTGCACTTCGAAAACGAAATTACACATTAGCAATGGGAGACGATTGTTCATCTAAATTTGATGCCTTTCTACATAAAGCGATGGAGCAGCTTGCGCAAACGATGTCATCGTTTGAAAAAAGAGAAGGACAGCAGCAAATGATGACGGAAGTATATACGGCGTTAAGAGACTCTCGTTTTTCTTTAATTGAAGCGGGAACAGGTACAGGAAAGACGCTTGCCTATTTACTACCAAGCGTGTATTATGCGAAGAAAACAGAAAAACCTATCGTAATTAGTACACAAACTGTACAGCTTCAACAACAAATGCTTGAAAATGAAATTCCTTTATTACGAAACATATTGCCGTTTCCGTTTGAAGTGGCTCTCTTAAAAGGTAGAAAGCATTATCTTTGTTTACATAAATTTGAACATGCACTGCAAGAAGAAGAGAGGAATTATGATGTTGCGATCACGAAAGCAAAAATTTTAGTATGGCTGCTTCAAACAGAATCGGGTGATCGAGATGAGCTCAATATTCCAGAAGGTGGAAAGTTACTATGGGAGCGTATTTGTAGTGACGTATACAGTCCAGGTGGAATGCAGAGTAATTGGTTTAGCCGCTGTTTTTATCAACGTGCAAAAAATAAAGCATTATTTGCAGATATTGTGATTACAAATCATTCTTTATTATTTCAAGACTTTGTTAGTGAAGAGCCACTCTTGGCATCGTGCGAACATATTATTTTTGATGAGGCACATCATCTTGAAGAAACAGCAAGCAGAACACTTGGTGAACAGTTTTCATGCATGTATTTTCAACTTGTTTTATCACGTCTAGGTACGTTAGAAACAGATGATGTGTTGGCGAAAGTGTATGAGATGATGAAAAAATCACAATATGCATCACGTTCAACTTTTCGAATGCTGAGCCATAGGCTGAAAGAAATTAAATTTGATGCCGATGAATTATTTCAAATGATACGTACATTTATATTCCAACAAACAAAGCAAGAACAAGGAGCGAGCAATATGCCGCTCGTTTATCGATACGATGCGAAACAAGAAAGAGGAAAGCTATGGAGTAGCATTGTTGAGCTAACCAATCGCTTTGTATACGAATTAAGAAAATTACTTACTTTGTTAGAGAAACAAGCTGATGTACTGCAAAATCAAATGGAGTGGGAGATGCATATTGTTACAGGAGAGTTTATGCATCTGATTGAGTTGTTAAGGAAAATGGCTGATTCGCTTCAGTTGCTTATTTTAGAACAAACATCTTATGTAACATGGATGGAGACGGAAACGAAAGGTACGATTCATTCAACCGTATTATATGCGCAGCCCGTCCATATAGCAGAAAAGTTTGCCGATGAGTTTCTAACAGGGAAACAAAGTGTAATCTTCACGTCAGCGACGTTAACTGTAAATAATACATTCGACTATATAAAAGAAGAACTAGGACTACATGACTTCGCACCAGATACATTCACAGTGCCGTCGCCATTTCATTATGAGAAGCAAGTAAAATTAATGGTTTCAACTGACGTTCCTCTTATTAAGCAAGTAAGTGAGAAAGAGTATGTAAACGAAATGTCGCAGCATATTATGAAAATTGCGAAATCTACAAATGGGAGAATGCTTGTTTTATTTACATCGTATGAAATGTTAAAAGAAACATATGCAAATTTAAAACAAGAAGATGAATTAGAAGATTTTTTATTGCTTACACAAAGTGTTCATAATCGTAGTCGCAGCCGCTTAGTTAGGAAATTTCAAGAGTTTGAAAAGGCAATTCTTTTAGGAACAAGTAGTTTTTGGGAAGGGATTGATATTCCAGGTGATGCGTTAAGTTGTCTCGTTATTGTTCGATTGCCGTTTACACCTCCTAGTCAGCCGATGATGCAAGCGAAAAGTGAATGGATGAAAGAAAAAGGAGAAGATGTATTTACAAAGCTTGCACTTCCGCAAGCAATCCTTCGCTTTAAACAGGGATTTGGCCGATTGATTCGTACAACGACGGATACAGGAACAGTATTTGTGTTAGACCGTCGTTTAACCACAGCCTTTTATGGAAAACGATTTCTTCAGTCTATTCCTAATGTTCCTCTTTATGAGGGACCATTAGAAGAGCTTTTGCAGAAATTAGAATAGAGTAAAAATATACGCCTGAAGTACATGGTACTTCAGGCGTAAAATGTGGGTAGGAGGAATTTTATTTTTCTTACATCATGTATACAAATGTATTGCTTTTCAATTTGAAACCTTTTTTTGCTGTACATGTCCTGCTATAATAGATGGGTGATGAAGCAGGGGTTGTAAAGAATGTACTCTTATTGTAACCGTATTGCGTTCTTCTATAATTAGAAATTTTTGTGTAACGGAGGAGTTTTCATGGAGAAGAAAATCGAAGTGCTATCAACAACGCGTATTAAATATACGTCCGATTTGTATAAAATTGTTGATAGTTTAAATCGCACTTTAAAAGAGCAGGACCTCATGTTCGGGTTGGCATTAGACGAAAACGAAAAAGAAACAGCAGTATTTACGATATACAGAACGTAGTGATACAATGAAAAAGTGGATCTTTGCCATCATTATCGTTATCGTTGCAATTGGGTTATATGGGGTGCATATTTATAATACGACGATGGAGAAAAAAATTCCAAAAGAGTCGAAAACTATTGAGATGGCAAAGGAAAAAGCCAAGCTCACAAAAGTAGAAAAAGTCGACTACTATAACGGAAAATCTTCATATGCAGTCGTACAAGGTGTGGATGAAAAAGGAGAACAAACAATCGTTTGGGTACCTGAGAAAAAAGGAAATGTCCTAGTGCGGAAAAAAAGCGAAGGAATTTCCGAAAAGAAAGCAATACAAATTGTGGCTAGTGAACGCAAGCCAAAAGAATTTGTAAAGGTTAAATTAGGTGCTGAAAACGATGTTCCATTGTGGGAAATTACATATATTGATCAAGAAGGTCGTTATACGTATTATTATCTAGAATTTCAAGATGGGAAATATGCTGGTTATTACAGCATTGAAAAATAGATGCAGGGGGAAACCACAAATGAAATTAGCAAAGCGAGTAGCTGCTTTAACACCGTCTTCAACTTTAGAAATTACAGCAAAGGCCCAAGCATTAAAAGCAGAAGGCCATGACGTAATCGGACTAGGAGCCGGAGAACCGGACTTTAATACGCCGGAGCATATTATGAATGCCGCACATCAAGCGATGTTAGAAGGGCATACAAAATATACGCCAACAGGCGGATTAGTGACGCTAAAACAAGAAATTGCGAAAAAGTTTACTCGTGATCAAGGGTTAGCGTACGACTCTAGTGAAATTATTGTATGTAATGGAGCAAAACATGCTTTATATACATTGTTTCAAGTGTTACTTGACGAAGGAGACGAAGTTATCATTCCAACTCCTTATTGGGTAAGTTATCCTGAACAAGTGAAGCTTGCTGGTGGTGAGCCTGTATATGTAGAAGGCTTAGAAGACAATCAATACAAAATTACACCAGAGCAGCTACGCGGGGCAATTACGGAGAAAACGAAAGCTGTTATTATTAATTCGCCGAGCAATCCAACAGGAATGATCTACAGCAAAGAAGAATTACAACAGCTTGGAGAAGTATGTTTAGAACACGACATTTTAATCGTTTCTGATGAAATCTATGAGAAATTGGTTTATGGCGAAACCGAGTATACATCCATTGCTCAGCTTTCTAATGCATTAAAAGAACAGACAATTATTATTAACGGTGTATCTAAATCGCATTCTATGACAGGATGGCGCATTGGCTATGCAGCAGGTAATAAACAGCTTATTAAAGCGATGACGAACTTAGCAAGTCATAGTACATCAAACCCAACTTCAATTGCACAATACGGAGCAATTGCTGCATATGCCGGTTCACAAGAACCTGTCGAAATGATGCGTCAAGCGTTTGAAGAGCGATTAAATATCATCTATGATAAACTGATTCAAATCCCAGGTTTCACTTGTATTAAACCACAAGGGGCATTTTATCTGTTCCCGAACGTAAAAGAAGCTGTTACATTAGCTGGTTACGATACAGTTGATGAATGGGCAAAAGCGTTACTAGAAGAAGAAAAAGTGGCGCTTGTGCCAGGAACAGGATTTGGTGCGCCAAACAATGTTCGCTTATCTTATGCAACATCTCTTGAGCAATTAGAGAAAGCATTAGAGCGAATTAATGCGTTTATGAACGATAAAGTGCAAGCTTAAAAGTAATTGTGAACAAATGAAGATGACCTCCCTATCTATAGGGAGGTTTTTTGACGAATTGTGGCAAAAAGAAATGCTAACAGGTGTGTTATACTAGAAATCGAGGTGTTGAAACATGAAGAAGAAAATGATGCTACAATGGTTTGAGCAGGGAAGTATTGCTATTCCAAAGTTGCTTATGATGCATTATAAAAAACTTGGTTTAAATGAGATAGAGTTTATGGTAGTGCTCCATGTGCATACTTTTTTAGAAGCTGGGAATTCTTTTCCAACTCCAGCGGAAATTGCGGAGCGTATGACAATTACAGAAATGAAGAGTATGGAAATCATTCAAGTATTAATTCAAAAAGGATTTTTAGCACTAGAAGGCGGTCAGAAATCCGAAGCTGGTATATGTGAGAGTTATTCTTTACAGCCGCTTTGGGAAAAAATATTACATTTTTTAATGAATGAAAGCATTGAGGAAGAACAAAAAGAACAAAAGGAACTACAAGTAAATTTATATACAATTTTTGAACATGAATTTGGCAGACCGCTATCTCCGTTTGAGTGTGAGACGTTAGCAATGTGGCAAGATCAAGATCAACATCATCCCAATCTAATCCAAGCAGCTCTTCGTGAAGCGGTGATGAGTGGGAAACTTAACTTTCGGTATATTGATCGAATCTTGTTTGAATGGAAAAAGAATGGAATTAAGACTGTTGATCAAGCGCAAGATCAAGGACGGAAATTTAGAGCAAATCAACAGCGAACACAGCAAGTATCGAAACAAGAGACAAAATATACAGGGAAAGTCCCTTTTTATAATTGGTTAGAGCAGTAATATAGGAGGACAGGCATGTTAAATAAGACACAAATTCGTCATTGCTTAGATACAATGGCAGAGATGTATCCGGAAGCACATTGTGAATTAAATCATGAAAATCCATTTGAACTTGTCATTGCCGTAGCCTTATCTGCACAATGTACAGATGTACTTGTAAATAAGGTAACGAAGAGTTTATTTCAAAAATATAAGACGCCTGAAGATTATTTAAGCGTTTCGTTAGAAGAATTGCAGCAGGATATCCGTTCAATCGGATTGTACCGAAATAAAGCAAAAAATATTCAAAAGCTATGTCGGATGCTACTTGATGATTATGATGGAGAGGTACCACAAGATAGAGATGAATTAATAAATCTACCAGGTGTCGGCAGAAAAACGGCAAATGTAGTTGTTTCCGTAGCATTTGGCATCCCAGCTATCGCTGTTGATACACATGTGGAACGGGTGAGCAAGCGTCTTGCAATTTGTCGCTGGAAAGATTCTGTATCAGAAGTAGAGAAAACATTAATGAAGAAAGTACCAATGGAAGAGTGGGGTGTTACGCATCACCGTATGATTTTCTTTGGTCGTTATCATTGCAAAGCGCAGCGTCCGCAATGTGAAGAGTGTCGGTTATTAGAAGTATGTCGTGAAGGCAAGAAGCGGATGAAGGGGAAATGAAGGAATGAAACAAGTATTACAAATACCAGATGAATTTCAATGTATTCCTTTTTTTGAAAGTGATGTAAAGAAGATAGAATATGATACAGATCAATCTTTTGTAGAGTTGTTAGAAAGTACTTATTTTTTATTTGATATAGAGAAGCAATATAAGCCGTGGAGTGAAATAGAAACGAGTATTCCGGCGGTGTTAGATGTGTGGAAAGCGAAGAAAGAGGATATTTCTATACTTTTTCGAAATCGAAAGCGGAAAGAAGCAAAAGAACCGATGATTCAGTTTGCTGCACATTTAGTATCAATTCTGCACTGGTTGAATGGACAGCTAGTACCAGGAATGAAAGAGATTGAGAAAGAAATTGAAAAGTTAAAGATAAAGCCTGTTAATTTTAGGGAACGCTATTTATTTATTACAGCGCAACCAGATCATTATCATTCCTTTATTCAAATTACGCAGTTGTATGAAGAAATTGAAAAGCTCTATGTAAAAGCATTACTAATAAAAAAGAAGTCACCGTCTCGCTAGGAGAGGGTGACTTCTTTTTTATTGTTGTGGTACCGGATTTGGAGGCTGTACCTCACCCTCACCTGGTGGAGGCTTTACCTCACCTGGCGGAGGCTTTACCTCACCTGGTGGTGGGTTAGATCCACCACCAGGCTGTCCTGTAGCCGGTTTATCTGGTTGATCCGGTTTATTATCTGGTTGGTCCGGTTTATTATCTGGTTGGTCCGGTTTATCCGGTTTTTGCTGTTCTTGTTTGTCCTTTTCTTCTTCAGCTTTTTTCTTAGCTTCTTCTTCTTGTTGTTTGCGCTTTTCTTCTTCAGCTTTTTTCTTAGCTTCTTCATTTTGTTTGCGTTTTTCTTCTTCGGCTTTTTTCTTATCGTCTGTACTCTCGCCCGGAATGGTGATGGATGCACCTGCTGCATCACTTATTCCATTCCCTTTTTTCGCTACTACAGAGAAGCTGTAAGTTACGCCGGGTTTAACACCGCCAAGTGAGGCACTTGTACCGCTCACGGATAAACCACCGCTAGAGCCATCGCTTCCTTTATAGCTTGCAGAATACGAAACGCCTGAAGGTCCAGACCATTGTAATGTAATGGTATTAGATGCTTGATCGTAAGCAGGCTTTAAGCCAGTAGGTGGAGCTACTTCTGTTTTCTTTACAGCATCTTTTTTTACACCTTTAATATATAGTTCATCATTGTCACGATATACTGTATTTGGCATTTCAAAACGGGCGTTATCTGTTGCCAACTCGCTCATCATTGCTTTAAACATACGTGGAGCAATTTGAGTTGAGTTGGCCCCAACATAATTTTCAGGACTATCTTTTTCATATCCTGTCCAAACAGCCATCGTATATTGTGGTGTATAGCCAGCAAACCAACTGTCACGGTTCGCAGAAGCTGGAATATTATGTTTCTGTAATGTTGGTGCATCATAGTTTGTTGTACCTGTTTTACCAGCGATATCGAGAGAACCAATGTTTGCTGTTTTACCGGTACCAGATTGAACGACCGTGCGAAGCATATCAGTTATCATATATGCAGTGTAATCTTTCATAACGCGTTTTTCTTTTGGTGTAAAGCTATGTTCTTTTCCGTCAGGATAAACCACTTTTGTTACGAAGTGAGGTTTATTGTAAACACCGCCATTACCGAAAGAAGCATATGCACCAGCAACTGCTAACGGAGAGGATTCATTTGTACCAATTGCACTTGATTCTACCGCACCATCTTTACCGAATGTAAGGCCAAGTTCTTGTGCAAAACCTTGTGCTTTTGATAAACCAACTTCTTGTGCTGTTTTGATAGCAGGTACGTTTTTAGACCATTGCAGCGCGTAACGCATTGACATTGGTCCTTCATATCGACCGTTCGCATTTCTAATTGTTTGGCCAGTTGAATATTTATATTCTGAATCATCTACTTGATGATAAGTAGACCATTTTAAATATTCAATAGCTGGAGCATAGTCAAAGATTGGCTTCATTGTAGAACCAACAGCACGTTCTAAATCCACAGCCATGTTATGACCTTTAAATGTTGCTTTTTTTTCTCCGCGACCACTACCAATTGCACGAACTTCTCCAGAAGCTGTATCCATAAAGACAAATGCACCTTGGAATTCATCATTTGGATAGTTCACGAGTTCACCGGTATTCATGATCTTATCTGCATGGTCTTGGGCTTTCGTATCTAACGTTGTATAAATAGAAAGACCATCAGATCCAATATTGACATCTTCTATTTCAGCTTCAATTTCTTGTACAACAGCATCAAGGAATCCCTGATATGGCATTTCTGTTGCTTCTTTAGATGGTAGAAGTCCTTCTGTTACAGGAATGTTCATTGCTTCTTCCATTTCTTGCTTCGTAATGAAGTTGTGTCGATTCATTAACGTTAGTACAATGTTACGACGTTTTGTTGCGTCGTCGACGTTTTCGGGTTTTGTTGGGTCATATTTGTTTGGGCCTTGTGGTAGACCAGCAAGCATAGCAGCTTCATGTAATTTTAAATCTTTTAAATCTTTTCCATAATAGTTTTTTGCAGCTGTTGCAACCCCATAAGAACGGTTACCAAGGTTGATTTTGTTTAAGTACATTTCTAAAATTTCATGTTTTGAATATTGTTGCTCTAGCTTATAAGCTAAATACCATTCTTGTACTTTACGTTTTGATGTTTTTTCAAACGTTAGGAAATAGTTTTTGATTACTTGTTGAGTAATCGTACTACCACCTTGCTTAGAATCACTTGTAAAGTTTTCAAAAATTGCTTTTCCGGTCCGTTTAAAGTCAATGCCGTCATGGGTATAGAAACGAGCATCTTCCGTTGCAAGAAATGCACTTTCTACTACCTTTGGAATTTGATCGTAAGTGACATTCGTTCGCTTTTCGGCCCCATATTCATAAATAAATTTCCCATCTTTATCATAAAACTTTGTTGATAATGGGTTGACAAGTTTTGCTTTATCTAGCTTTGGAGCATCTTTCACCATCACAAAGAAAGCGGAAACTCCAGCAACAAGACCAACAATGCCAATTAATAAGCAAGCAATTAAAAATTTCTTAAAAAAGGAACCCTTTTTCTTTGGCTTCTCCGTTTTATGTGTTTCTTGCTTTTGATTTTGTGCATGTTTTCGTTCTGTACGAGAACGATAATTTTCTGACATTATACTTTCTCCTACCTTTCATTTTCTCCCCAAAAGTCGAAAAAAGAGCCTTATTGTTGACTTTATCACGAAAAATAAACCATGTCTAGTACGCGAATATAATCGATTCGAGGGTGATAACCGCATGATAATAAGGATCCGTGCTCTTCGATTTCTTGTTTTGTAATCGATTTGCGTCCACCGGCATCTTGGCGATTCCAAAATGAAATAACATGTTTTGCATCGAGTAAATAAAATTCATCATAAAGCGTAAATTTAATAATAACAAATGCAATTCCATTATGAGCTACTACTTGTTTCATATGTTCAATTTGATGAAGATGGAAGTTTTGCAACGGAAAACTTGTTTTATTTTTGGTTTCTTTCGCCTCAAAGTCAATGTACCGTCCTTTGTATACACCGTTGTAGTCCGTTGTAGATGGCTGTTTAAAATAAGCCTCTTTTACAACTGCGGCACTTCGAGCAGGGTAATCTACTTTTACAATTTGAAGAGGGGTGGGCTTTTTATGTATACATGCAATATTATGTGTTAAATAATATTGATTTGTTTCATTTAATTCCTCTTCAAGAGACATACCTCTATTACTATAAGTATGCTTTTTTAATTGTGTTTTTTGAGGTTGTAACGCTTGATTGTACCTTTTTCCGTTCGGATAACGAATGGTCATAGTTTGTCCACTCCAACTTGCCTAGAATCACTTACAAAGGTGATTATATCAAAAAAAACAAACAAGATGCGATTTTTTTCAAGAGAGGTGTGATGATTTCGAGATGTTTGTACAGGATGAGTATGAGAAAATAAAAAGAGAGCGCAGCGGAATTTCTTGTATGAAAGAAGAGAAATATTTGATAGGACGTATTAAGCAACAGACAGTTCTAGCAAATGTAGATAATATTTCACGCACACACGCTTATCAAGAATACTACTTGCGAAATAAAGAAATCGGGTGGTCATTTTTAGCGAGTATGGTATCGAGGAATGCTGGATGGAATATGACAGATTTAGAAGGGAAATATTATCCGAGAGTTCTATCTGAGGAAATCAGAAAGCAATTATTTCTTACGTATGAAAGTGCAAATTGGCTCATTTTTTCAGACGCATATCCGCAATTGTTACTCTATGAGTACAGCAAAGAAATGAAAAGACCATTGTTTCATTTATTACAGTTTTTTTATGTATCTATTTTTATGGAGAAAGAATGGAGAAATTTTTGGAAGAGCGGAGATCGAAAGCGACTAATCACAGCGCTTATTATTAATGAACAAAATAAAATTCAAAAGCCTGTCATTGAACATCCGTTTTTTCAAAAACATGTATTTCAAACCTTACTGTTTAAGTTCCAAGAATTGTTTCATTTTAGTGCTGTTATTTTTCCGACCACAGCTGGGGAGTTGTATGGTTTTTCCGTATATCAATTTGAAACATTGCAAAAACGTATAGAATTAGGAAAGAAATTAGGATGGCTACTATTTCATCCAACATATGAAAAGATGTTTCATGCTTTTGCTTTATTAACGGTTCATACAGGGTCAAGAATGGATTATGAGCAGTATTTTGCTGTTTCAAAAGAGAAAGATACACCGCAACTTCGAGAGGCTTTTACAATCATCTCTCATCATAATAAGGTAGAAAAAGATTGGTTTGATGAAAACATGGAGGTAGAGGCGTGGTTTTTATTTCAGGAGCCAGAAGAAGAAATAGATATTACAGCCTGGTTTTTACAAAAACAACAACAAGTACATATTTTTTCTTCATTAAATAGCTTTTTTTAAAAAAATATCGACTTCATGATATAATAAGAAAAAGTCCCGCTCCCTTATAAGGGAGCGGGACTGATTTATTACTGAATAGGTCATACTCTGTATGAATTTTAATAAGAAGTTACATACAAGAGCTCACCCTTATGTATCACACATGGGTAGTAATATCCCCACCTCAAAGTTTGGAAGAATCAAGGAAGTTATGTGGGGATAAACCGCCCATCAGAGCCCGCTGGATGTGAGTTTCACTTTATGTAGCAGGAAAGTTTGGCCCATCTAGCTTTGGATTTCCAGTTTCGGGTTTATTTTGTTGTTTGTTTTGTTTTTTCTTCTTTTCATTTTTAGTTTTAGCCATGATAAACACCTCCCATTCGTATTGTTACCATTACTAAAAATCTCATACGAAACGATTTCTTTGCCGAATCTCAACTAGTTTTGTCAAGTATGCAGGAGCGAAAAGAGGCCCGTCGAAATTACATGACAAAGGAAAAGCAAAGAAGGAGGCGTTTTGTAAATGGCGATGGTTCAGAAAGAAAGTGTAATGAAAAAAATGGATCAAATGTTAAGTGCTCTTGATTTGCTGGAAATGAATGTTTCTCTTAGGGTTAGTCATTCTTTAAAGGATAAACGCGAAGATTTACACAATAGAGTGGAAGTAACGGAAATGCATATCCAACATATGGAAGATAAATTGTCGCATCATGAAGAAAAAGGAAGTTGGCTCCAAACGTTTCAAAACGTCGTAGTGAGCGCTTAAGAGGGTGGAAATATAGTGGAATATAAAATGTTAATACAGTCTTCGGAAAAGTTAATACATTATAATGACGAAACAATTATAAAAAAGAAAGAAAATAAAGAGTTTGATTTTTATAAAGATATGAAGCCATTTGTAAATGTTGTGGATCAGGAGTTAGAAGAGTGGAAAGGATTAGCCTATCAATGGATAAAGCAAGAAAAACCAAAATATATCCATGTGCAGCAAATTGATCAAGTTTGTGAAAACTTACAAAATAATGCGTTGCAATGTTTTGTAAATAAGGGAAAAGGGAAGCGGTTTTATGAAACGCACCAAGCGATTCTTTATACGCTTCAAAATATTGTAGAACAATGTAAGTAACAAGAGGGGAGACCCTCTTGTTTTTTTATGCTTCTACAATAGTATGTGCTGGTTTAGTAGCACCGATTGTTTCTAATTCACGTGTTAACGTTCGATATTCTGAGATGCAGATTTTTCCTTCTAAATAATGATATCTAGCAAAATCAAGCAATTCATTCATATCTTCTGTGTCGTACCCCTTTTTTTGAGCAAAAGCTTGTTTTAAATCCCCTAACAACATGCTTATTCCTCCCCCATGAGAATCTACTTCTTCTTTACTATCGTAGCATGAAAAGGTTTACTTTCTTATTTTTTTAAAAATTTAAACTTCCGACAAAAACAGACATTTTTAAGGTTACACATTTTATTTTATAGGTACATATTCTATATGTAGAAACCTAGTTAGAGGGGGGAGAATGCATGTTTCAGCAATCTAATGTATATGAGCAATCAAATGTATACCAGCAACCGAGCTCATATCAACAACCCAACGTATATCAGTACAATGAAAATCCATCTTTTCGTTACAATATGTATCCATTTATGCCTTACTATGGAGAACAAATGAATTATTATCAACCATTTGAAGTATCCTTTATGAATCAGCAACAGCAACAGCAACAGCAACAGCAACAGCAACAGCCTTATATGAATCAACAGCAACAGCCTTATATGAATCAACAGCAGCAGCCTTATATGAATCAGCAACAGCCTTATATGAATCAGCAATCTATGTTTTACCCACCGAAACAGCCTGTTCAACCATATCCAACGTTGAACAAACAAAAGCAACAGCAACAGCCAAGTCAGTTTTCTAGTTTTGTATCCCAATTTAAGACGTCTGATGGTAACTATGATGTGAATAAAATGATGAATACAGCAGGACAGATGATGAATGCTATGAATCAGGTTACGGGAATTGTAAAACAAGTTGGAGGCTTTTTTGTGAAGTAAGGATGGCTGTATGTATGATAGAAGTGTGACATAGACATTAAGGTATGAAATTTCGTGAAAATAGTTATCTGTACTTCCTATTTATCCCGCTATTCGCGGGCAGTAGTCCCCCCACCTCAAAGCTCAGGAAAAAGCAAAGAAGTTAGGTGGGGGATAAACAGCCCGTAAAAGCTCGATTGGTCAGGGCTAATAATCAGCGGGGATGAAGAACTCCTCTCGGTTGATTAAAGTTTCACTTTATTTTACACTGACTATTTGAACGATTGACTATGGAGAGATGGCATGGGAAAACATCCGTTTTATTATTGTTTTTCATCATGATTGCATGTCCGCTTTTGGCTTTTACAAATTACAACCGAATTTTATAGACAAATTCCTACTGGAAATGGGTATATATAACAAACGGCTTTTACTTCTTTCTCATATTGTAAAGTGTAGTCACATTTTTGAAATGAGAGAGGAGAGAAAAAACTATGTATCATTGTCATCCTTGTTTTGGAGGGCATAAGCCTGTTTCACCTATTAGTATAACACCTCCTGTAATTCATCCAACAAAACAGTGTGTAACACACACTTGTTCAACAACGGTGGTACCACATATTCACCCAACTCATACAACACATGTTCATCACCAACAGCTTAAAAATCAACATCTTTTCCCGCAAACGACTTCTAATGTGAATGTTGTAGATTCTGGACAACTAGGACCTGTTGGAGGATTCGGAGGAGGACCTGTTGGAGGATTCGGAGGAGGACCTGTTGGAGGATTCGGAGGAGGACCTGTTGGAGGATTTGGAGGAGGACCTGTTGGAGGATTCGGAGGAGGTTGTGTCCCATGTGGTCACGGTCCGCAAATATCCCCATATGGACCTGGTCCACAAGTATCCCCATGTGGTCACGGTCCACAAATATCCCCATATGGACCAGGACCTAATGTATCTCCATTCGGACCAAACGTAGGACCAAATGTCGGTGGAATATTTAAAAAGTAAGTGTTATGTTAGAACTAGCAAATAGCTAGTTCTTTTCTTTTAGAAGACGTTCAAAAAGTCCGGTAAAGATAGCTGTCGCATTTCTTCGTTACGTCGCCAGTCCGGTACTCATGTAGTTCGATCTACACTCCGTATCCTCCTGGCTTACGTGCCTCGAACTACTCGGCTATCTTTATCCTCCTTTTTGAACAAGCACTTTTAGGGGAAAAATGGAGTGTTGATATGAAAGTTGTAGCTGTAACAGGATATAAACCATTTGAGCTTGGAATTTTTACGAAAGATCATCCAGGTGTTACCTGTATAAAAAAAGCGGTACATCGTAGATTACTTGCCTTTATGGAGGAAGGATTAGAATGGGTAATTATCAGTGGCCAATTAGGTGTGGAGTTATGGGCAGCTGAAGTTGTTTTTGAGATGCAATTAGAATATCCAGATCTAAAGCTTGCAGTGTTTACCCCGTTTTTAGAACAAGAAGAAACGTGGAAGGAAGGAAATCGTGAATATTACGAGTCCATTCTAGCGCAAGCAGATCATGTTGATAGCATTACGAAAAGAAAATATGAAAGTCCAGAGCAATTTCGATTAAAAAATCAATTTTTTATTGAAAAAAGCGATGCGCTGTTAGCTGTATACGATGAAGAGAAACCAGGAAGTCCAAAATATATTGTAGAAGTAGCAAAGAAAAAAGTAGAATTAGAAAATTATCACAGTTATTTTATTCTTTTTTCGGATTTACAAGATATAATAGAAGAGGAACAGTGGAATAATGAAGGGTAGTATAAAAAGTGGCTTATGTATATGTTATTGACAAAAGACGTTGTTTCTGAAAAAATTTAGTTAATGAAAGTTTTGGTAAAAATTTGAGGTGAAGAAAATGATTTCTGAAAAAATTAAGTTAACAGCGAAAGATATTTTGGAAAAAGAGTTTAAAACAGGTATGCGAGGTTATCAGCAAGAAGAAGTA
This sequence comes from Bacillus sp. DX3.1, assembly GCF_030292155.1. Classification (NCBI taxonomy): domain Bacteria; kingdom Bacillati; phylum Bacillota; class Bacilli; order Caryophanales; family Bacillaceae; genus Bacillus; species Bacillus sp. DX3.1. The sequence continues at coordinate 1,524,407 of NZ_CP128153.1, forward strand.
GATAAGTTTCTTGATATGGTAATTAAGGATTACGAGGCATTCCATAAAGAACTAGAACAATTAAAGCAACAGAATGCTCGATTGAAACGTGAATTAGAAGAACAAAAAGTAGCGGTAACGCAAGTTCCGCAGCAACCAGCTCCAACACCAGTTCCACAGCCTGTATACAACAATACAAATACAGATATTTTAAAACGTCTATCAAATCTAGAAAAAGCTGTATTTGGAAGTAAGCTATACGAATAATAGAAGGAAAGAAGAAAGATTGTAGCATATACATATAAAAAACGTTGCAAAATCTTTTTGTTTCCACTATAATAATGTTTGTCATAACGTTTGGGTAATCGCTGCAACGCCAACGTTGTAGAGGAAAGTCCATGCTCGCACGACCTGAGATGGTTGTAGTGTTCGTGCCTAGCCAATTCATAAGCTAGGGTATTCTGGCTGTAAGGCTGGATTAACGGCAGGGAAAAAACCTAAGTCCTTTTGGATATGGTTTGACTACCTTTAAAGTGCCACAGTGACGAAGTCCCTGAAGAAATGATGGGAGTGGAACGAGGTAAACCCCACGAGCGAGAAACCCAAATAATGGTAGGGGAATCTTTTCCAAGGAAATGAACGATGGAAAAGGACAGAGAAATTGCTCTGTAGATAGATGATTGCCACCGGAGTACGAGGCGCGAGCCGTTTGCAGTACAAAGGAACAGAACATGGCTTACAGAACGTTATGAACCAATTATGGAATGACTCAGCTCTCCTTTGTAAGAGGAGGGCTTTTTATTTGTATGAAGTTATAGCATGTGAGTTAAAATGGTAAATAGGTTAAGAATTCATAATTTCAACTTATTCACAGAGGAAAAGAAGCTGTCAATAAGTATTTGATTATACATAAGAGGTGAATGAAAATGGGAAAAGTTACTTTAATTGCAACAGCAGCAATGGGTATTGAGGCTTTAGTTGCAAGAGAAGTTCGTGATCTTGGGTATGAATGCCAAGTAGAAAACGGAAAAGTAACGTTTGAAGCGGATGAAAAAGCAATTTGCCGTAGCAATTTATGGCTGCGTACAGCAGATCGTGTGAAAATTAAAGTTGGTGAATTTAAAGCAACAACATTTGATGAGTTGTTTGAAAAGACAAAAGCATTAAATTGGGGAGACTATATCCCGGAAAATGGAGAATTCCCTGTAATTGGTAAATCTTTGAAATCAACATTATTTAGCGTTTCAGATTGCCAACGTATTGTGAAAAAGGCTGTCGTTGAGAAGTTAAAGACAACATATAAACGTACAACTTGGTTTGAAGAAGATGGTCCTTTATTCCGTATTGAGATTGCAATGTTAAAAGATATTGCGACATTGACAATTGATGCAAGTGGCGTTGGACTTCATAAGCGTGGATATCGTCTTGAACAAGGTGAGGCACCGCTGAAAGAAACGTTAGCAGCATCTTTAATTATGCTTACAAATTGGAAGGCCGATCGTCCGTTTGTTGATCCATTTTGTGGTTCTGGAACAATTCCGATTGAAGCAGCGTTAATTGGTCAAAATATTGCTCCAGGTTTTAACCGCGAGTTTGCTTCAGATGCATGGGGATGGATTGGTAAAGATAATTGGCGTGAAGCTCGTCAAGAAGCAGAGGATTTAGCGAAGTATGATCAGCCACTACAAATTATTGGTTCAGATATAGACCACCGTATGATAAGAGTTGCACAAGATAATGCAGATGAGGTTGGTCTTGGTGACTTAATTTCATTTAAACAGATGCAAGTAAAGGATTTTACAACAAAAGAGGAATATGGCTATGTTGTAACGAATCCTCCATACGGGGAGCGTTTAAGTGAAAGACCGCTTGTTGAAAAGTTGTATAAGGAAATGGGACAAGTGTTCCGTCCGTTAGATACGTGGTCTCTATATTTATTAACGAGCCATGAAGAATTTGAAAAATGTTACGGAAAAGAAGCGTCAAAAAAACGTAAATTATTTAACGGGTTTATTCGAACTGATTACTATCAGTATTTCGGTAAACGCCCACCCCGTAATTCATAGTATAAAACCTCTTTCGCACGCATATACTGGCTATTATGTAATGTGCTAAAGGAGGAAATGATATGGATGGTTTCCAATTTTCAATGATTCAAAAGGCCATTCATCGTACGTATGATGAATTAGGGGAAGAACTTCAAGGGACAGCGATAGATGAAATACAAAGAGCACGCGAAGAATATTTATCAGCGCTGTCACATGAAACGTTAATCGAAAAGCGGTACTTAAAGTCATTAATAGAGTAAAAAGTTTTCCTTTGTATAAAGGAAAACTTTTTTCGCTCATTTTTATGTATTACAACAGGGGAAAGCAACTGCATTTTTGTAAATAGCGGTTGCTATATCTTTTTATAGAAAAACTTTTTGGTTGGAGGCAAAGGATGTTTACTGAGAAAAGGTTACCATTTGAAGTGGGGAAGCAAGATAATTTTTATGATAAGTTGAATGAGTGGATTGGAGATGTGTTTTACGATATCCTTCCAGAAAAAGGTTTTGAAGAACGTGATGAACAAATTTTTATGGCATTCCAGTTAGAACGGGCATTTCAAGAGAAGCAAGTAATGTTTGCAGAAGCAGGTGTTGGAACAGGGAAAACAATTGTATATCTTCTGTATGCGATTTGTTATGCACGTTATACAGGTAAGCCGGCAATTATTGCTTGCGCAGACGAAACGTTAATTGAGCAGCTTGTGAAAGAAGAAGGAGACATTGCGAAGTTATCTGAAGCATTAGGATTATCTGTTGATGTGCGTTTAGCAAAATCAATGGATAATTATTTATGTTTACGTAAACTTGAAGATGTAATGAGTGGACGAGCTCCAGAAGTGATTGAGGATTTATATTATGAATTGCCTCAATTTGTATTTGATCATGGAACAATGCAAAACTTTAGTCATTACGGTGATCGAAAAGAGTTTCCATTATTAAATAATGAAGAATGGTCAAAGGTATCTTGGGATTATTTCCAAGACTGTTTCACATGTGATTCTCGTCATCGCTGCGGACAAACACTATCTCGTGAACATTATCGTAAAGCAGCAGATTTAATAATTTGTTCACAAGATTTCTATATGGACCATATTTGGACATATGATGCACGTAAACGTGAAGGACAAATGCCGCTTTTACCAGAAAGTAGCTGCGTTGTCTTTGATGAAGGCCATCTTGTAGAATATGCGGCGCAAAAAGCACTTACGTACCGCTTAAAACAAACGATGATGGAGCAATTATTAACTAGATTATTACAAAATGATATTCGTGAAGAGTTTGCTCATTTAGTAGAAGAAACAATTTGGCAAACAGAGCGCTTCTTTGATGTATTAAAAGAAAGCAAAAAAGAAATTGCTGGATCTGATCGTTTAGAAATTGCAGTAACCGAAAAAGTGACGACAGAGGCAAAACGACTCTATGCGAAAATTTCTGAAGTCGGTGATGCGCTTGTGTTTGAAAGCGAAATGCATACAGTGAACACATACGATTTAAATATTGTTGATGAGCACTTAGATGTATTGGAGCATTCGCTTCGTCTCTTTATGCATGAGAAAAATGTAATTACATGGGGAGAAGAAGGAGACGGTGCTTTTACATTAGTTATCATGCCACGTGCGGTGGAAGAAGTATTACAAGAGAAAGTATTCTCGAAAAAAATTCCTTACATTTTCTCTTCTGCTACATTATCTGACAATGACTCATTTGCATTTTCAGCAAATAGTTTAGGGGTAAAAGATTACTTATCATTCTCAGTTGCTTCTCCATTTGATTATGAAGAGCAAATGAAAGTATATTTACCATCGTATAAGAAAGAAAATGAGTGGGAAAGAAAATGCCAGTATACACTTGAGCACATTCAAAAAACAAATGGACGTACGTTAGTGTTATTCCGTACAATGCAAGAGCTTGCGGCATTTAAAGAATATGTAAATAAGGAGCAAATGTCTGTTCCGTTCTTATATGAAGGAGACCAGGAGATTAGTCAGCTTGTTTCTCGCTTCCAAAATGAAGAAGAAACGGTACTATGTGCTGTTCATTTATGGGAAGGGCTAGATATTCCGGGATCTTCACTATCACATGTTATTATTTGGTCACTTCCATTCCCTCCAAATGATCCGGTGTTTGAAGCGAAACGCAAACATGTAAATGATCCGTTTTGGGATGTAGATGTACCGTATATGATTTTACGCCTTCGTCAAGGAATTGGTCGTCTGATTCGTACGAGCGAAGATAAAGGATACATTTCTTTATTCTTATCAGAAGATGAAAACGAAAAGGTAGTAGAGGCTGTAAAACAAGTACTTCCAGTGGAAGGAAAAGTATTACAATAAGCTTGGCATTTGCCAAGCTTTTTCTTTTAGAAAAGGATTTTATATCTTTATGTCGAAATAAGGTGAGGAAGAAAAAGGAGGCAATATAATATGACAATCGCTACATATGAAGTAGAAAAAGAATTTTTAGCACACGTGAAAAAGATAGATAATTATGGAGAAGCATTAAGCCTAATGTTTTGGGATTTACGAACAGGGGCACCAAAAAAAGGGGTAGATCAGCGCTCCGAAGTAATTGGGATGCTTTCATCAGAAGTGTTCGCGTTGTCAACTTCTGACGAAATGGAAAAGTATTTAACTGAATTAGAACTTCTAATTTCTGATAATAAAATTTCTGAAACTACAAAAAAAATTGTAGAAGAGTGCCGTAAAGAATATGATCGAAATAAAAAAATTCCACAGGCTGAGTATGAAGAGTATGTCAAATTACAAGCAAAATCGGAAAGTGTTTGGGGAGAAGCACGTGAAAAATCTGATTTTGAAATGTTCCGTCCATACTTAGAAAAAATTGTTGAATATAAGAAGAAATTTATTACATATTGGGGTTATGAAACATACAAGTATAATACACTTTTAGATATGTATGAGCCAGGTATGACAGTAGAAGTATTAGACCATGTGTTTGGACAACTACGTGAGCGGATTGTTCCGCTTGTAAAAGAAATTTCTGAATCCAATAAAGAATTAAAAACAAATGTTTTATTTGAGCATTTTTCAAAAGAACAACAAAAGAATTTTACCTTAGAGTTACTAAAACAATTAAATTATAATTTTGATGCAGGGCGTCTAGATGAAACGATACATCCTTTTGAAATTACATTAAATAGAGGGGATGTTCGTATTACGACTCGTTATGATGAGAATGACTTCCGTATGGCAGTTTTCGGAACAATTCATGAATGTGGGCATGCAGTCTATGAACAAAATATTTCAGAAGCATTAGAAGGAACGCCGCTTTGCGAAGGTACATCAATGGGGATTCACGAGTCGCAATCGCTATTTTTTGAAAACTTTATCGGACGTAATAAATCATTCTGGAAGAAAAATTATGATGTATTGAAACAATTTAGTGATGGGCAATTTGAAAATGTATCTGTAGATGAATTCTATGATGCTATTAATGAATCAAAGCCTTCCTTTATACGTATTGAGGCAGATGAACTTACATATCCGCTTCACGTTATGGTTCGTTATGAGCTCGAGAAAGAGTTATTTGATGGAACATTGGAAGTAAAAGACTTACCAGCAGCATGGAATGACAAGATGGAGAATTATTTAGGTATCCGCCCAGAAACGGATGCGGAGGGTGTACTACAAGATATACATTGGGCAGATGGATCTTTTGGATACTTCCCATCTTATGCACTCGGTTATATGTACGCAGCGCAATTTAAACAGAAGATGCTAGATGAGATTCCAAACTTTGATGCATTACTAGAAGAAGGAAATGTGACACCAATTCGTGAATGGTTGACAAAAAATATTCATCAATATGGAAAAACAAAAAAACCGTTAGAAATTTTAGAAGATGTAACAGGTGAAGGATTAAATGCGAATTATTTAGCGGATTATTTAGAAGCGAAATATAAAGAGATTTATGAGTTGTAAGAAAAAATTATCTGTATAACATTTCTAAACATACAAAATAAAAAGGACGCGAATTAATTTATTCGTCCTTTTTATTTTATAATTACGGTGTACCCACTATGATCCACGTCGTGATAAATATAATGCTGTAGAGTAGATGTATTCCAATACAAATAGCTAATGCGATAAAAGCGAATTTACTCAATTCTTTTTTTATGCCTAAAAAGGTAAGGATAGTAGCTAAACCAAAGAAAATATAATGTAATAGAGGTTTGTGCGAAAGGTTGTGTTAATCCAATAATGTCAGCAAACAACATAAATAGTGTAAAAGCGCTGAAGAAGATTGCGATTTGGTTTATGAGTTTACCATTAAGTGTACTTATCATTTTTTAATCACCTCTTCCTTTTAAAGAACTTTTTTGTTCGTTCTCTGTTTTAGGTTGTTGTAATTTGCGCTCTCCCGTATTACCCCTCCTTGGATAAGTAAAATCTTTCAATTTTATAATACAAAAAATTCAGATGACTTTTACGTGACGCATTGTGGTTTCAAAAATTGTTCATTGATACAATAAAAACCATGTCTATGATGAGAAATTGATATACTGGGACTTTTTATAGATTTTGTAATGTGAAGCGGTTTATATATTGAAGTTATCTAGGGATGATAAAAAATTTCGGAGATGAAAAGAATATCTTTTTAAAAAATTTAGATTATTCTTTAATGGAGTATATTGACATGAAAATATTGTGATGTTAATCTAAACATACCGACGTTCGGTATTGAAGGATGAAAGAGGGTTTTTAAATGCGAAGTAAAGATTCTAAACAAACAATTGAAAAAATCTTAACAGTGGCCACAAAACTGTTTAGTGAAAAAGGTTTTGATAAAACGAGCATACAAGATATTGTTGATTCTCTTGGGATGTCAAGAGGAGCTATTTTTCATCATTTTAAATCGAAAGAAGATATATTAGAAGCAGTCATGGAACGGCAGTTTAATTATACTTACGAGATGTTGGAGCAATTAGTTAACAGTATTGATTCAGTAAATAGTAGGGATAAGTTAATAAAAATTTTAGAAAGAATTGCATCAGATAAAAACATTCACTCTATTGATGATATTTTGAATTACCAAATAAAAAATCCGCAGTTTATTGTGCAAGGAATAAAAGCAAGTGTAAATAAAGAAGCGTTAATATTTACGGAAATCATGAAACAAGGGATAGCAGATGGTTCTATTACAACGGAATATCCCAATGAATGTGCAGAAGTTTTTATGCTTTTGATGGATGTTTGGACGAACCCAATCCTATTTAATCGTAAAAAATCAGAAACGATTAATCGGATAAGGTTTTTGCAATATATGATGAGACAGTTAGGGGTTGATATTGTAAGTGATCAATTAATAAAAGAACTTATGAATCATTATCCAAATATAGAACGGGGTGGTATTAATGAATAATGTTGCCGTAAAAACAAACAACTTGATAAAAACATTTGCTGGTTCAGAGGTTATTAAAGGAAGTACGATGACGGTAAAAGCAAACACTGTTTATGGATTTTTAGGTGCCAATGGTGCAGGTAAAACGACAGTATTTAAAATTTTATCAGGCTTATTGCGTCCTACATCTGGGAAGGTTGAAATTTTTGGAATGGACGTAACGGAAAAGCGCGATTTGATACTAAAAAATATAGGGACTTTAATTGAAGTCCCGGTATTTTATGAGCATTTATCAGCAGCTGAGAATTTGAGATTTCATATGGCTTATATGAATGCTGAAGGATTTGAAATTTCTAAAGTATTAAAAATGGTAGGTCTTATTCAAACAGGTGATCAACCAGTTTCTAAATTTTCATTAGGAATGCGACAAAGATTAGCGATAGCACGTGCATTCATTCATAAACCTAAACTATTAATTTTGGATGAACCAGTAAATGGACTAGACCCACTTGGGATTCAAGAAATGAGGGTGTTATTTAAAGATTTATCTGAAAAATATGGGATGACCATTCTTATTTCAAGTCATATCCTTAGTGAACTGGAACATATTGTAGATTCAATTGGAGTCATTGTAAATGGGGTAGTGATAGAGGAAGCACTTCTGGAAGAAATAAAGAAAAAATCTCCGAAGGGGTTAGAAGAATATTTCTTTAAAATTATGTCAGGAGGAAAAGAGTATGTTTAATTTAATCCAACTTGAAATTGGAAAAAATAAAATAAATACGTTTATTTTAGCAAGTATTATTTCGAGTATTGGTTTGCTTGCTTTCATCTACTTTATTGCATTTGTTGCACAACAAACAAACGAAGTTCAATTTCAGAATTATGCTAATATTTATAAATTTACCATCTTAATGGGGATGATTGTTTTTTCAACTATATCATCTGTAATGTATACTCGCTTTATTATTGAAGAATATAAAGGAAAACAAATGACAGTGTTATTTTCTTATCCTGTTAATCGGAAGAAAATTTTACTTGTAAAATTATTTATTGTAAGTGGTTTTACTACGGTGGCTATGATGATTTGCAGTGCCATACCTATCATTATTTTTAGTTTAACAGAAAAAATTTCTCCTATTGTTCCAGATACTCTTTCACAGGAGGATATTTTTTCTACATTGTTAATAATTGTAATTACTGCTTTTATAACAAGTATGGTAGCCCTTATTGCTATGAGAATAGGTTTTATTAAAAAATCAGTTCCTATTACAATTATTTCTTCTTTCGGCTTAATTGCACTTTTGGGGAATACTGTGGCATCTGGTTATGATAATCCTATGTTAGGTGTTATTATATTAGTAATAATTGTTGCTATTGGAATCTTAGTTTCTCTTGAATTGATGCAGAGAGTAAATCGGATGGAAATAGATTAATTTAGGAGGGAGATCAATGAGTAACTATCAGGAAACAGTTGAATTAAATGAAAGAAGTAAAATAGAGATTCAGATTAAAGGAGGAATTGTTTTTTGTCATGCAATAAAAGGGACAAAATTAGTTATTAATGGATCATTAGGACGACATTGTAAGGGGATAGAAATAAAACAACTATCGAATCGTCTAATTTTAAAACAAGAAGTTCGCATTACTCCAATTCTTATGATTGGATTTCCCAAATCAGTGTATTTAGATATAGGTATTCCAGAAGAAATGATGGAATACCTAACTATTAATCAAGATCTTGGTGAACTGACTCTTGAGGGCCTTCAAGGTGAAAAAATACAAGTTAAAACGAAGACTGCAAAGTTGGATGTAAATGATGTCTTATGTGATTCTTTAGATTTAAAGATTGGGAGTCGTCCTGCAAATATACGTTTATTAAGAAAAATCCAGCATACTAATGTTCAGTCTATTTCAGGGAAGATTAATTTGGAAATGGCTGAAATAGGAGGAGATTTGAGCTGTTCATGCGGTGCAGCAGGCGCCTATATTAAGATTCCACAGAAGGCCAATGTTCAAATAAATAAACATGGGATTAGAAAGTGTGTAGTAGATGCTGTATTATCTGAAGAACAACTTTATAAATTTAATTTAACAGCTAATTTAGGGAATATAAGAGTTGTAAATTAAATTTGAATTTCTAAAAATGTGTTATACATGCTAATCAGTTTAGAGGGACTTCCGATAGAGGGGAGGCTCCTTTTTTATATCCATACCAACATTTTTTGAAGATCTTGAAAAATATGTGTATCATTGAACTGGACATAAACGAGGAGAGATTGAATGATTACCATAAAAAATAAACGAGAAATAGATTCGATGCAAGAAGCTGGAAAAGTGTTAGCTTCTTGCCATAAAGAAATCACAAAAATGATTCAACCAGGTATCACAACTTTAGAAATTGATACATTTGTTGAAAAGTATTTAGAAAAGTATGGTGCAACGCCTGAACAAAAAGGATATAACGATTATCCATATGCAATATGTGCGTCTGTGAACGATGAAATGTGCCATGGATTTCCAACTAATCAACCGTTAAATGAAGGAGATATTGTTACGATTGACATGGTAGTAAACTTACATGGTGGACTTGCCGATTCAGCTTGGACATTTGCAGTAGGAAATATTTCTGAAGAAGCAAAACAATTATTATTAGTAACGGAAAATGCTTTATATAAAGGAATTGAACAGGCCGTGATTGGAAATCACATTGGAGATATTGGTCATGCGATTGAGAGTTATGTAACTGCTGAAAAATTCTCTGTTGCAAGAGATTTTACGGGTCATGGAATTGGTAAAATGATACATGAAGAACCGGCAGTGTTTCACTTTGGGAAGCCAGGTCAAGGACCAGAGTTAAAAGAAGGAATGGTTATTACAATTGAACCTATCGTAAATATAGGTATGCGATATTCAAAGGTAGATTTAAATGGATGGACTGCAAGAACGATGGATGGTAAGTTATCAGCACAGTATGAGCATACAATAGCTATAACGAAGGAAGGACCAGTTGTTTTAACTGCTCATTAGATGGGGCAGTTTAAAATGAAAGAGTTTTCAAAACTCGAACGAAAAGTGTATATTTTTAAAATTTGTACGTGTTTTTTGTGGAAATGCTTTTCAAAGTAAAAAAAGTGCGTTATAATCCATCTATAAATAAATAAATAAATTAACTACACTCATATAATCGCGGGGATATGGCCTGCAAGTTTCTACCAAAGTACCGTAAATACTTTGACTATGGGTGAGGACGAATATATTGCTGGTTTAGCATTCTTTTTTGCGAAACTCCAAAAGCACGTCTCTCACTTGTATTGGGTGAAGACTGCTTTTGGAGTTTTTTATTTGCATAAGAGGGGGAACAATCATGAAAGTGTTACAAGAGAAGATTATGAACGAAGGAAAGGTTTTATCGGATGATGTATTAAAGGTGGATGCATTTTTAAATCATCAAATTGATCCAGTACTTATGCAAGAAATCGGAAAAGAGTTTGCAAAGCGTTTTAAAGAAGAAAATATTACAAAAATCGTGACGATTGAATCTTCAGGAATTGCACCAGCTGTTATGGCTGCTTTAGAACTTGGCGTAAAAGTTATCTTTGCAAGAAAACGTAAATCGTTAACGTTACAAGATAATATGTATGTTGCCAAAGTATATTCTTATACAAAACAAGAAACGAATGAGATTTCATTATCTAGAAATCACATCCATGAAAATGACCGTGTATTGATTATCGATGACTTTTTAGCAAATGGTCAGGCTGCTCTAGGGTTAATGAGCTTAGTTGAGCAGGCTGGAGCAAGCATTGCAGGAATTGGAATTGTGATTGAAAAAGCATTTCAAGATGGAGGGAAAAAGCTGCGTGAGAGCGGTGTTCGTGTAGAATCACTTGCAGAAATTGCATCTCTTGATAACGGTACTGTTACATTTGTTCAGCATGAGACTGCGGAGGTGAAATAGCCATGAAGCAACACCCATTTAAAATCGCTTCCCTTGGTATTCAGCATATGCTGGCGATGTACGCAGGAGCAATTATCGTTCCACTTATCGTCGGCGGGGGACTTGGCTTAAATCAACGAGAATTAACATACTTAGTGTCCATCGATTTATTAATGTGTGGTGTCGCAACTATTTTACAAGCTTTATCGAATCGCTTTTTCGGAATTGGTCTTCCTGTTGTATTAGGATGTACGTTTACAGCGGTTGGACCGATGATTGCGATTGGTAAGCAGTACGGTGTTTCCTCGATATATGGAGCAATTATTGCAGCAGGATTATTCGTAGTTATTTTCGCAAAGTTATTTGGAAAACTCGTGAAACTTTTTCCACCTGTTGTAACAGGATCCGTTGTTACAGTCATTGGGGTTACATTAGTCCCGGCAGCAATTAATGATATGGCTGGTGGAGTAGGGAGTAAAGATTTCGGAAGTCTTGAAAACTTAGCGTTAGCGTTTGGTGTCTTACTATTTATCATTATTATGTATCGCTTCTTTGATGGCTTTATCCGTTCTATTTCGATATTACTTGGACTATTATTTGGTACAATCATCGCAGCATTTATGGGGAAAGTCAGCTTACAAGCCGTTGCGGAAGCAGATTGGTTTCACGGTATCCAGCCGTTTTACTTTGGCACACCAACGTTCGAATTAACACCAGTCATTACGATGATTCTTGTTGCATGTGTTGGCATTGTAGAAGCAACCGGCGTTTACTTTGCTTTATCTGATATTTGTAACAAAAAAATCGGTGAGAAAGAGTTAACAAAAGGTTATCGTGCAGAAGGATTGGCAATGGTTTTAGGTGGTATTTTCAACGCATTCCCGTACACAACTTACTCACAAAACGTTGGTCTTGTTCAACTAACAGGTGTACGTAACCGTGTAATCATCTATACGTGCGGTGGCATGTTAATCGTCCTTGGATTTATTCCGAAAATCGCCGCATTAACAACGATTATTCCAAAGTCAGTACTCGGCGGTGCAATGCTAGCGATGTTCGGTATGGTTATGGCATATGGGATTAAAATGTTAAGTAGTGTAAAGTTTGAGAAGCAAGAGAACTTATTAATTGTGGCGTGTTCTGTTGGAATTGGACTTGGCGTAACAGTCGTTCCAACATTATTCTCACAGCTGCCAGAAAGTATTCGTATTTTAACAGATAATGGGATTGTACTTGGAAGTGCATCGGCGGTGTTATTAAATATCGTGTTTAATATGATTCCACAAAGAAAAAAGAAAACAAAAGAAGAGCAAGTTCCGATGCAAAGTGCAGTATAAGAAAAGCAAGGTCTCGAATTTACGAGACCTTGCTTTTCTTTTTGAGTGGCATTTTCTGTCCATACGTGCCAAGGCGCCAAATGTATTCCAGTGGACCGTATTGATAACGAGAGAGCCACCAGCGGCTGATAAAGATTTGCAGTATATAAAAGCTAATGCAAAAAATCGTTCCTGTCCATAATGGAACTGGAGCAGAATCTTTCAATACTAAGCCGAAGACTAGTAAGGTAATCACAGTCTGAGAAATATAGTTTGTCAGTGCCGTGCGTCCTACAAATTGAAAGGGGCGTAATATTTTTTGCCATCTTTCCTTCTGTAGTAGACGCATGAGCGTAAAAATGTAAAAGATGAATAAAGTTTTACCGCTAAACATTGTAAATCCTGACATGTATATCGGCTCATACGGTTGTTTTGTTACAAAGTAGCGAATCATAAAGAACCACATTGGGATTGTTAAGACAAACATAATGATTTGCCATTTCTTAAGTTTTTGATCCAATTCACTAGCACGACGAAATATATCTTTTTTTCCAGCGTATAAGCCAAGTAAGAACAACCCGATTGATTCTGGAAGGAATGAAATGTTTAACCAGATTGATTCAGAATAAAAGGTGGTAAAGCGATCTTGTACCTGCAACCCCCAGTTTTCCAAAGGCATAATGGGTAGGGAAGATCTTAACTCTTCTATCGGTACAAACGCAAGCATTACACTACCTAGTAACATGAATAATTGGAAAATACCTAGTAAGACAAGTGCCCATATAAGAATGGTCCGGGGAGCTCTTTTGTAAAACAATAATAAGAAAAATCCTGTAATTGCATAAGTATGTAAAATATCTCCGTCCCAAAAGAGAACGTAATGAGTAAATCCGAATAAGAATAAAATGAGCAGACGGCGAATAAATAATGTTGTTGGACGATTCGTCTTCATTTCAGCTCGTTGCATAAAAATATAAAATCCTAATCCAAATAAAAACGAAAAAATAGTATAAAATTTTGTTTGAATAAACATGTCATAAAATAGGCGGATATAGCTGTCTATTCCTTCATAACTTCCTGTGATATCGCGAGAGTCAATGCCAGCTATAATAGGCCAGTTAACAAGAAAAATACCGAATATAGCAATACCTCGAATAATATCAATGGAATGAATCCTCTCATCTTGCGAAATACTTTGTGTCATTTGTTTCCTCCTTCAAACAATTTCCTTTTATTATATAAAATGTAAACAATAGGTGGAAGGATATTTTCCAATTTTTTTAACTGTTAAGATACTTGTTATGAGATATAATAAAGATGCACAACAAGTTTTAAACTCCTTTAAAACAGGCAGTAAAAAGGCTCCTTATACCCAAGGAGCTTTCTTTTTTGAAATTCATGTTGATAATGATTCTCTTTAATGATAAAATGTACTCAAAAGTGATAATCATTATCAAAAAAAGGCTGGTGTAATAAATATGGTGTATGCATTTGTTGCAGGAACGGTTGCTGTATATGCTGTCGTTACAAAATACGTGCTAAATGGAGTAGGAACAACAAAATGAACGACCTTACATAGAATCCCTTTCATCTGTAAAAAGAATGAAAGGGATTTTTTATTTTTAATGAGAATATCCTGAAAATTTAGTATGATAAGAGGGTATATACATCTTGGAATAAAGGGGAACAAGGGGATGACAAACATAGTACAGACAAACAGTATACAAAAACTTGTTTGTTTTTATGAGGAATGGCAGAAGCACGGTGATACAGAAAATAGCTTGAAGTTGTTTGAAGTGATTCAAAAATATAAGCAAGAGCAACTCATGATTGCATTTTGCGGTCATTTTTCTGCTGGGAAATCGACAATGATGAATCATTTATATAAAGCACAATTATTACCGACAAGTCCGATTCCAACAAGCGCGAATGTTGTAAAAATCGAAAAGGGGCAAAATCGTGTTGTTGTTGCAGTAAAATCGGGACAGCAGTATGAGCATGATGGTGCGTATTCAGCGGAAGAATTAAAGCAGCTTTGTAAAAATGGTGATGAAGTCATCGGTATTCATATTTATCGAACTGATGCACCAATTCCTGATGGTGTGATGCTCGTTGACACACCTGGAATTGATTCAACAGATGATGCGCATCAATTGGCAACAGAATCAACGCTTCATCTTGCTGACGTTATTTTTTATATGATGGACTATAATCATGTCCAGTCAGAAGTGAATTTACAATTCGTAAAGGAACTAAAGCAGCGTAATAAAACCGTATATCTCGTTGTAAATCAAATTGATAAGCATAAAGAAAATGAATTATCATTTGAAGCGTATCAACAGAGTGTCGCACAATCATTTTCCAACTGGAATATTGAAGTAGATGGGATTTTCTACACCTCTTTACGGATGATGAACCATCCCTACAATGAGATTGAACGATTAGAACAATTACTTTCTTCTATTATGAAAGAGCGTGAGCAATATGTGAAAGTTGGTATGGAACGAGAGACGGCTTATTTATTACAAGAACATCTTTCGTTTATTCTTTCAGAAAATGAAAAACAGTTAGCTCCATTTCAAAAAGAATTAGCATCGACAGTATCTCTTCCAAACGTAATTGCAATGAAAGAACAGCTGATTGAAAAGGAAAAGCACATTGCTGGAAAAGAATCAGAAGTGAAAAATGAATTTGTAAAAGGCTTGCAAGCGATATTGGATAATGGGTATTTAATGCCATTTGAGATGAGAGAATTAGCGAATCAATATTTAGAAACAAAGCTAACAAAATTTAAAGTTGGTTTGCTATTTGCAAAAGGAAAAACAGAACAAGAAAAACAAAGACGTTTAGATGTGTTTTATTCTGCATTACAAAAAACAGTCGAAACGCAGCTCGATTTTCATGTGAAAGAATATATCGTCTCTTTTTTAAAGAAGGAAGAGTTATTTACAGAAGAAATCGGAAAAGACATATATGCACTGTATATCTCTTTTGGACCGGCGTTACTAGAGGATGTTATTAAACAAGGGGCAGGATTTACTGGAGATTATTTGCTTCTTTATACAGAAGATGTTACGAATGAGCTGAAGAAGCGGTATTTCATGAAATCACAGCAAATTTTTGAAAAAAGCACAAGTATCTTACAAGAAAAGGTACGTATAGAAATTTCTCATATAAAAGAAGAGATAGAAGAGTATACAATCATACAGACAGCAAAAGAAACAAAATTACAATATGTACAAGCATATGATAACTATGAGAGAAACTTGCAAGATATTTGGTACGATCGTGTGCCTGTGCCGAATGAAATCGATGTAGAGAAAGTGTTACAAGGTAAGAAACAAGTCGTAAATGAGAAGTTTAAAGTGCAAGCACAGGAAACAAGCGAGGATATCGTACTTTATAACGAGAAAGAAGCAACATCTGCAGCAAAATTAAACATTCATCGCATTATGGAGCAAGTAAAGCAGGCAGAAGGTGTACTGCAGCAACTTCCTACTCTCAAGCATTTACATCAAGAAGTCGTTGAAAAGAGAAAGCGTGTGGAAACGAAGCAATTTACAGTGGCTTTATTTGGAGCGTTTAGTGCAGGGAAATCATCATTTGCAAACGCGTTGCTTGGTGAGAATGTATTGCCAGTATCACCGAATCCTACGACAGCAACAATTAATCAAATTTTGCCGGTAACGGAAGAAAAGCCACATGGTACAGTTATTGTTCAATTTAAATCAAAGCAAGCACTCTTTGAAGATATGAAGGCTGTTTATAAGCTGTTTCATCACGATGTAGCAACGTTAAACGAAGCCTTATCGCAAATTGATACAATATTAGCATATCCTTCACCAAGTGGGAAACAGAAAACGACATTTAGTTTTCTAAGAGCGGTACAGCGAGGCTATAGTGCGGTTTCTAATCATATAGGAGAACAAGTATGTGTGACATTAGAACAATTTTCTGATTATGTTGCCAATGAAGAGAAATCATGCTTTGTTGAATATATGGAATTGTACTATGATTGTGCCTTAACAAGACAAGGGGTTGCTCTTGTTGATACGCCAGGCGCAGATTCGATTAATGCACGTCATACAGATGTGGCATTCCAATATATTAAAAATGCGGATGCAATTTTATTTGTGACGTATTATAATCATGTCTTTTCAAGAGCGGACCGTGAATTTTTAATTCAGCTTGGCCGTGTAAAAGATACATTTGCACTTGATAAAATGTTTTTCTTAATTAATGCAGCAGACTTAGCACAGTCTGAAGATGAGTTGCAGATGGTAAAAGGATATATTGCAGATCAACTCTTACAGTATGGCATTCGAAACCCACGTTTATTTGCAATTTCAAGCTTATATGCACTTGAGGAAAGGCAAGGAAAGAACATTCAAAAAGAAAAATATGGTATTTTGCAGAATTCTGGAATTACGCAGTTTGAAGAATCATTTACGTCCTTTATGATGCGCGATTTAATGCTCGTTTCTGTTCACTCTTTATACGGTGCTTTGCAAAGTGCAAAGCAGCTTCTTATTAATATGATACAAGGGGCAAAACAAGGAAATGATGAAAAAGAAAAACAAACAAAAAAATATGAAGCAGAACGTGAAGACCTACTTCGCATCATTTCATCATTTAGTGTGTTAGCAGAAGAGCAAGCGCTTCAAAATGAAGCAACAGAACTTTTATTTTATGTAAAACAGCGTTTGTTTTTACGCTATAACGATGTGTTTACTGAATTTATTAATCCGGCATCGCTTCGAACAGAAGGAAATGTGAAAAATCAGCTACAAGCATGTGTCATGGAACTTGTGACGTTTTTACAACATGATTTATTGCAGGAAATGAGGGCAACATCGCTGCGCCTTGAAAAATGGATGAATGAAGCGATAGGGCGTGTACAGAATGAAATTGTGGCAAAATGTAAGGTGGAAAATGAAGCCATTTCTATAAATGGTACAGTGGAGTATGAGTATCAAGTCATTACACATAAAGATCCGTTTCCTGCAATAGAAATAAAACATTTCAAAAAGGCACTCTCTTATTTTAAAAATGAGAAAAGCTTTTTTGAAAAAGATGATAAAGTGTCGATGCAAGAAGCAGTAAAAGAAACACTTGAACCTTTCGTATCAGAATATGTAACAGATGAAGAAAGTTTATTTATTCATCATTATAAGCAAGAATGGGAAACGAAATGGGAGCTATTACAAGCAGCGATGCGACAAGATGTTGAACAATATTATGAAAGTGTATTGTTTGCATTAGCAGAAACAATTGATATATCTCTATATGAACAAAGCGAAGAGCAATTGCAGAAAGAGTTAACTGCAATCGAAAAAGAAATTCATATTTTATAAAAACTAGGAAAAAAAGATTCGTTCAATTTTTTTTTGTAATACAGTATCTAATGATTTTACAAAACCGGCGAATTCATCTGTGGAAATCATATGAGTAAGGACAAGGCGTCTACCATCTGGTGTTTCACCGCATAAGACGAACGAAGTAAACTCATATGTTTTCCCTTCTATAACTAATTTTGGATAGGAATATGTGCCATTTTTCTTTTTCTTTCCATCAATTGAGATGACGTTGCAATTTTTTTCATTGTTGTCCATGGTGAATTCCTCCTTTGTATTATTTATGGTAGACAAGGGTTGTTTAGAACAATGGAGAAGGGGGAAATTTTCATGGAAATAGTAATGGAACGCATTTCGCAAAGTATGGCGCCTATGTCGTTGTTATTGCTTGCTGATCCAAGTCATGAGCAAATTGTTTCTTATTTACAGCGTGGCATCATATATGTTGCCAAACATGATGAGCATGTTGTAGGTGTGTATGTTTTGCTTGAAACAAGGCCAAATACAATGGAGATAATAAATATCGCCGTTTTGGAAGAGGTGCAAGGACAAGGTGTTGGAAAACAACTGCTACAACATGCAATTACCGTTGCTAAAGAAAAAAACATGCATACGCTTGAAATTGGGACAGGTAATTCTAGTGTTTCACAGCTTGCTTTCTATCAAAAATATAATTTTCGAATTTTTTCTATTGATTTTGATTACTTTTCGAAGCATTATGAAGAAGAGATTATTGAAAATGGGATTGTATGCCGTGATATGATTCGGCTTACAATGGATATCATGCAGTAACTTCGATGTGAGGAAACAGCACTAAAGTATACAGTAGGGGGAAGAGAAGATGGAAGTACATAAAGCTATTACAGCACATTCTCGTAAACAAAATGAAATCGTTACAACATTTTTACAACTAGAAGCACAGCGTGAAGCAGCCATTGAGGCGGCAGTATCGCTTGCGTCAAATGGAAAACATTTCTCAGTGGATGCAATTAATATGGTAACACAGCAAATTAATGCACTTGCCAAACGAGGTGTTGCCCCGCAGCGTAAAGTTGTAACAGAAGATATGGTTATGGAGTATGTAGGTCGTTTACAAGAGAAAGAAGGTCGTTAAGGATGATAGTTACAGTCGAATGGTTGCGTGATCATATAGAAGATGAGCATGTTCGCATAATCGATTGTCGTTTTGACTTAGCAAATATAAATTGGGGAAGAGAGCAGTATGAGCTGGAGCATATTCCTCATGCATTATATTTTGACTTAGATCATGATTTATCAAGTCCAGTTACAAAGCATGGAGGACGTCATCCTCTTCCTGATGTTGAGACATTTATCCAAAAACTGTCTCAAGCTGGTATTGATGAAGATACGACAGTTGTTGCATATGATAGTCAAGCTGGGGCAATGGCTTCGCGTCTTTGGTGGTTATTAACGTATGTAGGACATAAAAAAGTGCATGTGTTAAATGGTGGTTTTCCGGCTTGGAAAGAACAAAACTTGCCTACAACAGCAAATTTGTCGGTTGTTGCACCAAAAACATTTGTACCATCTTTAGAGGAAGACATACTCATAACGATGGAAGAACTGAAAGAAAAGATCAACACAAATGCAAACATGACGTTAATTGATTCTAGAGAGCCCAAGCGTTATGCCGGTCTTGAAGAACCTGTTGATACGAAAGCCGGGCATATTCCAACAGCTGAAAATTATTTTTGGAAAGATGGGGTAACAGTAGAAGGTCAATTTAAAGGTGAGGTTGATCAACAAGAACGTTTCCGTCATCTTGATAAAGAGAAAGAAACGATTGTATATTGTGGCTCGGGTGTTACTGCATGTCCGAACGTACTAGCGTTACAAACAGCTGGCTTCAATAACATTAGACTATATGCTGGAAGCTGGAGTGATTGGATTTCTTATCCTGAAAATCTAATTGCGAAAGAAGAAAAGTAACCTCTTGCATGGTGAAAAAATTTGTATTAAAATAGGGATAGAAACAAGAAAACACTTCAAAACAATATGTTTTACACATTGTATTTGATGTGTTAAGATAACGACAAGTAAATAAAACATCCTGCGGTGTGCGTAACTTATTTATGTCTAAAACCGATGTTAGTTATACGGAAGCTCAACATTTAGAGGCCATCATCAAGCCTTCCCAGTGGAGGAAGATGTACGGCAACTGTGAGAGCATCCACCTGCGAGTAGCGGGTTTTTGGACATTTACGAGAGACGGCACTTGCGGGGGTTCTTATTTCATCTTACAATATATAAAATTCCTACGGTGTACGTAGCTTGTGTATGTCTTAAACCAATGAGTGTAATACGGAAGCTCAATATTTAAATGCGAACGGCATGCCATCTTTTTAAGAAGGAAGCTGAAAGCTTTTGTGAGAGCATCCACCTGCGAGAGCGGGTTTATGGACATCTATAGAGAACGGCATGTGTGGGGCTATATAAAAAACCTTACGTTTTATACGTAAGGTTTTTATTTGTCTTTCGTTAATCCTTCTGATACATAGTCAATGTTCTGTTACATTAAGGTAAACCATATCCAATGGTTTACTTTTTTCATTTATAGCTTAAGGAGAATATATTTTTAATAGTTTTATGGAAGTTTCCGTTATGTTACTTATTAAATAAAGAAAACACGTTCAACTAATTATTTACATTTTAAGGGAGTTAGAGTAATGTTTTTAATAAAGGAAGAAGAAATTCAATATTTTCTGCAAAGCGATTCTAATAAAAAAATAGAAAATCCATCCATGCTCGTGCTGAATTAACTAATGGTCTATCTACCTATCATTTCATGGTTTTATAACTTTTTATCCCGCATTAACGGGCAGTAATACCCCCACCTCAAAGTTCAACAAAAAGAAAAGAAGTTAGGTGGGGGATAAACTGTCCGTAAAAGCCCGATTCGTTCAACTAATGATCAGTGGGGGATGAAGAAAACCCCACTGATCAAAGTTTCACTTTATCTTAGCGGTGAAGCTTTGTATGAAAAATGTAAAAAAATAGCTGATTATCATGTTAAAAACATTACGGAAAGTATTAATAACCTTTACTTATTATTAACTGATGGTTAAAGAGGAGAGTGAAACATGGAGAAAAAAATCATACATTTCGAAGGGTTTATTGTCTTAATAGCGACTATTTATATTTACGCATTAAATGAGTTTAGCTGGTTAATATTCCTCTTGCTGCTTTTAGTACCTGATGTTTCAATGCTAGCATATCTTATTAATAACCATATTGGTGCACAGGTTTATAACTTGTTTCATACTTACATAGTATCGATATTCCTTATTTTGATAGGCGTCTTTCTAAAATTGGATGTCCTCCTTATGATTGGTTTGATTTGGACAGCTCATATTGGAATGGATCGACTGTTAGGATATGGCCTTAAATATAAAACAGGTTTTAAAGATACTCATATCCAAAAGTTATAAGATAGAATAAATACTTATATTACATATGAATTTTTTGTGAAACAAACTATATTAAATTTAAGAAGAAATGCGTATAGTAAAATGTATTGTAAAAGATTTGATTTTAGGTGAGATTTATCGCGAAATCATAGAAAAATATGGAACAGTAGTATACAAAACCTTAAACAATTAGTATTATATAAATCCATTTTGATTTTTCGACATATAGCCGCGGCTATGGATAACAACAGGTGACCTGCGCTCGTTTTCTCTCTTTGTTTTCACTTGGCATGAGGCAGAAAAAGGATCTGACCGCTTCTATGCATGGCTGGATGCTCTTTTCCACCTAAAAAAAAGGGTTTTATGTCGTTTTTTTAATTTGTATTTATATAGAATAGAACTATTCTTGCTAGAATCATTTTCTAGGAAATGATTCTTATGTTTAAGCACAAGGTGTTGACATCTATTTTAAATAGGAGTAACATTTTCTATGTAATAAAATATGTCTCTGTTAGGTGAGGCTCCTGTATAGAGAAATGCTACTGCCCAAAAATGTCGAGAGACGCCAATGGGTCAACAGGAATGATCGAATTAAGGTTTTTCTTAATGTAGCTGGTAAAGTACCTATGCTATACAGTGCTAAAACTCGGCGAGGGAGAGGTTCGTGTATTTCTAATTTTATTAGGAATCGCTTATTTGCGTATGTACAGACCTTTACTCGTTTACGAGTAAAGGTCTTTTTATTAATAAGATACAAGTATTTTCATAGTATAAAAAATGACTAAAAAAACGAATAAGGAGGTGAGGAGCATGTCAAATTCTGACTCGGTTCCGTTACCCATATACTTCAAAACAAAAATATATGATGTAGGCAGGAAACGACTTGTTCCTCCCTCTATATTTATCATAAGATAACGTTTTACGAACGGTTATTCGTTATGCCTTGTTTAAACATAATCGTTAGTTGAACGCGTCACTCTTTAACAGATTTTCAGTCGTTAAAGCAGGATAAATCGAGAAACAAAGCGTTTCTTCCTATGCTATAAAGGAGGAGACGATAGTATGTTATATGTAAATAAACTTGTGGGTAACATGTCTCAAAAACAAAGTAAAAAAGTGATGAAAGAACAATCTATGCTACAACAAAATAGAGAGTTGTTAATTGAAATTGCAACGAGAGATGTAAAGTCTGTATTTGCTTATTTTAAAACAACGAGAAATGGCCTTTCTAGTCAAGAAGCGAAAAAGCGTATGCACGTGTATGGAAAAAATCAATTATCTTCTGAACGAGCATTGATCGCTGATATTATGATGAAATTAGGCGAGATCATTCCTCTGTTTTCAAAACATCATGTTCATAGTGAAACAGAGCATGAGTCTATGACAGTTACTGTTTCAAGAGTAGAAGAGTGTGCTGTTCAAGGAGCGAACAGTGATTCTAAAATGATGGAGCTTCCAATTGAAGAGCTTGTTCCTGGCGATATGATTTTTCTTTTTGCAGGTGATATTGTTCCGGCAGACGTACGTATTATTTATGCAGAGGATTTCTTAGTAAATGAGTCTACGGTAACAGGGAAAGAAACAACTGTCGAGAAATTTGAAAGCTGTTATCATCTTGAGCGTAAACGATTTATCCCATTGAAACGTATGAAAGATTACAATCCACTTGAACTTGAAAATGTATGTTTTATGGGTTCACATATTGTAAATGGAAATGCAAGAGCTGTTGTCGTTTCAACTGGGAAAAACACATATTGTGGATTATTGAACACATGTTGTGAAAAATGACTGTCTAGAACTTGTGGTTGGAATAGATAAGGATGCTAAATATAGAAAAACAATGTATAATAGATAGAGTTGAAAAGATACGTAGAATGGTAATCTATTTATATATAACCTTACGTGATGACGTGAGGTTATTATTTTTTTATTAGGAGAGGAATTATGAAAAAAGTATTGTTAGTCGATGGTATGGCACTATTATTTCGTGCTTTTTACGCAACGAGTGTTTACGGACAATTTATGAAACGACAAGATGGTACCCCGACAAACGGGATTCATGGCTATATGAAACATTTGTTAACTGCTACGCAAGCAATTGAGCCGACACATATTGTAACGTGCTGGGATATGGGCAGTACAACGTTTCGAACAGAGTCTTTCTCGAACTATAAAGCAAATCGTGCGGCACCACCGGAAGAATTAATTCCACAATTTGATTTAGTACAAGAAATGACAGCTCATTTGTCCATTCCTGTAATTGGAATGAAAGGCTATGAAGCAGATGATTGTATCGGTACATTAGCGAAAGTATATAAAAGTGAAGCAGAGGTATATATTTTAACAGGTGATACAGATTTACTACAGCTCGTGGATACGAACGTTACGGTTATGCTACTTCGTAAAGGAATTGGAAACTATGAGTACTATACACCAGAGAAGATTATGGAAGAAAAAGGGGTAGAACCTTGGCAAATCGTCCACGCGAAAGCGTTTATGGGAGACACAAGTGATAACTATCCAGGTGTAAAAGGAATCGGTGAGAAAACAGCATATAAGATCATTCAAGAGCATGGTACAGTAGCAGCTGTTTTAGAAAATATTACGTCATTAACGAAAGCGCAGCGTACAAAAATTGAAAGTGATTTAGAGAACTTAAATATATCATTACAATTAGCGCAAATTCATTGTGAAGTTCCAGTTTCTTGTTTGTTAGAAGAAGGACTTCATACAATTGATGAAGTAAAAATGCGATTTGTCTGTCAGCAGATGAACTGGGGAAGACCAGAAGTATTTTTAAAAATGTTATAAAAAGAGCGGTTCCTAGACAGGAGCCGCTTTTTTTAGTATGAGGTAAATTTATTATAAATTCGAGAATAAATTTAAAAAAAACAATGTACTATATTACATTATACTTCAAAATATTCGTATTAATGGAAAAATACGTCGAAATTAAGTGGTAAATTTAGGATAAAAACTTAGAGAATGATGTTATAATCTATATAAAATATAATACGGGGCGATGATATGGAACAAAAAATTAATTTATCTTTTTTGGCAGCAATTCTCAAAAGAAACGTATTACAAATAACGGCAACAACATTATTTTTCTTATCAATAAGTCTTGCATATGTGTTCTTTATAACGAAACCTGTGTATGAAAGTTCAACTCAGCTCATAGTAAATCCATCAGCACAACCAAATGCTAATGTTGTATACAATGAAATTCAAGCTAATCTACAGCTTATTAACACATACACACTCGTATTAAAAAGCTCCGCAATATTAGATATAGTACGAACGAACCTTCAATTAAATGAATCTACTAGCACACTCCAAGAAAAAATCACAATTGTAAATGAAAAGAATACGCAAATCATGTCTATTACTGTACAAGACGTGAATCCAAAGATTGCAAAATCTATAGCTTCAGAAGTTGCAAATGTGTTCTTACAGCATTCGCAAGACAAAATGAATGTGAAAAATATAGAAATACTTTCTGAAGCCAAGGAACCAGAATTTCCTGTAAAACCAAACAAAAAAAATTATGTATTAGCATCTATTATATTTGGAATTGTAGTAGGTATGGGATTAGCGATAGTAAGAAATATATATAACGATAAAATTTGGTTTGATGAAGATGTGAAAAATATTTTACAAGTTCCGATGATTACAGTGATAGAGGAAAAAAATATTGATTTATCTAATACGAATCGAGTACAAAATTTATATTCTCGAAATTCTACGAAAATGAAAAAATTAGAAGGAGATAATCACCTGTAGTTACAAGAAACAATTTATGTGAAAGTACGATTGGTATTTACCGGATGATGAAACCGGAAAATTTTTAACTTTATAACAGGTAGGTGGTTCACATGTATAAACTTTTTCGGGAGAGAAATAAAGACAGAAGAGTGGAAGAAGGGGTTACAAGTTACCGAAAAGCAAAATTGAAACTAGAAATATTGAATATAAAAAAAGGAATGAAAACATTTGTTATTACTGCACCTGAAAAAGAAAATGGGGTTTATACATTTACATGTATGATAGCAAAAATATTTGCAGAAGAAGGGAAAAAGGTATTAGTAATTGATACAGATTATGAAGGTGCAAATATTCACCACCATTTGCAATTAGAAAAACGACCGAGTGATGATTCTATGCTTGATAATAGGATATCTCCTCTTATCTACAAGTCACACTTAAAAAATTTATACGTAGTACCGGCGAAAGTTTTTAATTCTGAATATTCAGAAAAAGAAAATTATATAGATTCATTAAAATTATTATTTGAAAACAGTCATAAAGGGTTTGATATTGTCTTGATCAATGCTATGAGATTCAATGAAAATGCAACGACACAATTGTTATCCAGCTTATGTGATGGTGTTATTTTTATGATTCAAAAAGAGTATACAAGAAAATCAAAGCTTTATGAAACGCGCAGTATCGCTGAAGAGCTTTCCGTTCGTGTAATTGGATTTGCAATGAACAATACTCGTTAGAAAAAAAGTATGTATATAATATTTTATGATTTAGGTAATATCTCCTCACCTATATCAATGGAGGTACTCGGCTATGCTGTGGGTAATTTTATTACCTTAGATGCTTGTCATCAATAGTATGGTGTGAGGATGGGTTAGATGCCTAAATGTAAGAAAATTCATGCTAGTTTTTTGTGGAGGTATAAGGTTATGAGAATATTTACTAATGTAAGGACCGCCAAAAAATGAACTCAAATCAAGAGATGCCTATGAAAAAAATGTTGTACATGCAACCGAGGAAACGGTATGTGATCGGTAAACGATGCATGGATATTATAGGGGCGTTATTTGGACTTATTTTATTAGCACCATTACTCGTTTTGGTAAGCATCTTCATTAAATTAAGTGATAGAAAAAGTAGTGTGATTTTTAAGCAAGAAAGGGTTGGGAAAGAAGAATGCGTATTTTATATATATAAATTCAGAACAATGGTATACGATGCGGAAGAACAACTACAAGCATTATTACCACATAATGAAGTAAGTGGAGCGATGTTTAAAATAAAAAATGATCCTCGTGTTACTAAATTTGGTCGGATATTACGTAAGACTAGTATTGATGAGCTACCTCAGCTATGGAATGTATTAAAAGGAGAAATGAGTTTAGTAGGACCAAGACCACCACTAGTAAGAGAAGTAAAAGAATATACAGAATACGAAAAACAAAGATTATTAGTTATACCAGGGTGTACAGGAATATGGCAAATAAATGGTAGAAATCAATTGTCATTTCAAGAAATGGTGGAATTAGATTTGATGTATATACAGAATCGAACAATCATGTATGATATAAAAATTATTATTAAAACCATTCGATATTTATTTAAAAATAATGGAGCATATTAATGTAGGGGATGAATGAAATGAAAACATGTGTAGTTGGATTAGGATATATTGGTCTTCCCATTGCTAGCTTATTAGCATCACAAGGCTATCAAGTCCACGGTGTTGATATTGATGAAGAAGTAGTTCGAACCATTCGAAATGGAGATACACATATTATTGAACGTGACTTAGATTGTATAGTGAAAGAAGCTGTACAAAATGGAACATTAACGGTTTCAACTAAACCTATACAAGCAGACGTATTTATTATTTCTGTTCCTACACCTATTACCAAATACTATGAACCGGACGTGAGCTACGTTAAAAATGCAGTTGATTCTATTATACCAGTTCTAAAAGAAGGAGATCTTGTTATTATCGAATCAACATGTCCAGTTGGAACAACAGAGATGGTTGCAGATGTAATTGAACAAAAAAGGCTTGATATAACAGTTCAGGGTAGTAATAAAGGAAACGAAAAGAGTAGGATTTATGTAGCTTATTGTCCTGAACGCGTACTTCCGGGACATATATTACAGGAACTAAAGATGAATGATCGAGTAGTTGGAGGTATGAATGAAGATTCTACTAGGAAAGCAAAAGATTTCTATAAAGGATTTGTAAAAGGAAATCTATTAGAAACAAATGCAAGAACAGCTGAGATGGTTAAATTGACAGAGAACTCTTTTAGGGATGTAAATATTGCATTTGCAAATGAACTGTCAATTATTTGTGATCAATTACAAATTGATGTTTGGGAATTAATTTCCCTAGCAAATCACCATCCAAGGGTCAATATTTTACAACCAGGGCCAGGGGTAGGAGGGCATTGTATTGCAGTAGATCCTTGGTTTATAGTCAATTCTGCACCAGAACAATCGAAACTGATTTATACGGCACGTATTGTGAATGATAATAAAATGTATCATGTGGTGCAAAAAATAAGAGAGCAAGCAGTAAAATTTAGTACGCCAACAATTGCTTGTTTTGGATTGTCATTTAAAGCAAATATAGATGATTTACGAGAAAGTCCAGCCATGAAAATTGTTGAACAATTAATAGAGTTTGAGGATAAAGAAGAATTATTGGTTGTTGAGCCGTATATATCAACACTACCATCTAACCTTCAAACAGGAGGAATTCGTTTAACGTCAATTGATGAAGCACTTGAAAAAGCAGAAATTATTGTGTTTTTAGTTGATCATGACAAGTTTAAATCTATTAATCAAAAGTTATTGATAAACAAGACAGTGATAGATACGAGAGGAATGATTAAATATAGTGCAAGAAAACAGCATCTTACACAAATGGAATACAATTCCTAAAAAGAAGTTTTTTCAAAAATCGTTTAGGAAATCTATAACGATGTGTAAAGATATGATTCGCAGAAGGTGGATATCTCGTTATCCTATTACAGCTTCTTATATCGATTTTTCTATGTTTCAGTCAGATTGGTGTTTTTTCTTTACGGAGGATGAGAAAGAGCAGTTTATGATGCAGTTAAGTAACGTACAATTACAAGAAATCCAAAAGGATGCTGACAGAATATGTAAACGTTTTTTTCGAATATTGGGTTCAGGAATATGCGATGTAGGAGAGAAACTTCCTTGGCATATTGATTTTAAAGTGGGATACGAATGGAAATCACAGTATTACAAAAAGATAAAGAAAATTGATTTATATAATGATGCTGATGTGAAAATACCGTGGGAACTTTCGCGTTGCTATCATTTTTTTACGCTGGGAAAAGCATATTGGATTACACAAAATCACCAATATGTAGAAGAATTTATAAATCAAGTTGAAGATTGGATCGAAAGTAATCCAGTAGAAATGTCGGTAAATTGGACTTGTTCAATGGAGGTTGCAATTCGAGCAATAAATTGGATGAGTGCATATATGTTCTTTGAAAAATCTCCGCTTATAACAAAAGAATTTAAAAAAGGTTTCTTTCAATCTCTTTATTTACATGGAGTATTTATTTATAAAAACCTTGAAAATAAAGGAGAGTATCGGGCAAATCATTATTTGACAAATATAGTAGGGCTCATTTGGTTAGGAATTTTTTTTCGAGGTTTAAAAATAACAAAATCTAGTTCTTACCAACCGAATGTATGGTTAGCTTTTTCACTCAAAGAATTAGAAAAAGAATGGGAGAACCAAGTGAATGTTGATGGGACAAATTTTGAATCTTCTACCGCCTATCATCGCTTAGTAACCGAAATGTTATTGTTAACAACAATCTTGTGTGAAAAAAATGGAATAGAACTATCAATGAAATATAGTATTGTATTAGAGAAGATGTGTGAATTTATAAAGGATATAACGAAAAAAAATGGGTTATCACCGATTATAGGGGATGCAGATGATGGACGATTACTCATTTTATCTCAATATGGAAATGAAGATAAACGAGATTTTCGCCATGTTTTAGCAATTGCAGGTGAGTTTTTTAATCGGGATGATTTTCGGGCTTATGCAACTAGCCATGAAGAAAATGCTTTGTGGATATGTGGTTCTTTTAAAGCTATAGAAAGAAAAAATGAATATACCTCTAAAGCATATCCCGATGGTGGGTATTACTTGTTGAAAAATAAGGAAATTTATTGTGTTGTTCGTTGTGGAGAACTTTCTGTTCGTGGAAGAGGTGTTCATAGCCACAACGATATGTTGAGTATTGAATTAAACGTGTCAGGAGAAGATTTTTTTATAGATTCAGGAACATACGTATATACTGCAGACTATAAAATGAGAAATTTGTTTAGAAGTACAAATATGCATAATACGATTCAGGTGAATGAAGAGGAGCAAAATGATATACATGAAACCTTGTTATTTTCATTACCAGAACAGACTTTTGCAAAATGCTCTTTGTTTACAAAACAGCATTTTATAGGAACACATAGAGGATTTAGTGATCTTATACATGAGCGAGATATAAAGCTACAAGAGAATAAAATATGGATAAAAGATTCTTTTTTTGATAAACAAACAACGAGTGGGAAAATTTGTGAATATACATCAAACTTTGTTTTAGATGATGATGTAACAATTGACATAATGAAAACGGGGTGTAGATTAAACAAAAAAGGTCTACAACTTTATGTGGAAGTTTTGCATGGAGAGTTGTTTGTAGAAGATTGTATGATTAGTAAGAGTTATGGTACAAAAGTTAAAAGTAAAAAATTAGTGATAAAGGGAAAAAATCAAAATACATCATGTAACATAGGGGTGCTAAAAAAAAGGAGCAGCGATAAGAATGAAGAGGTTCGTTTCTAATACATTGCGACATATGTATTATAAAATACCTGATTATATAAGATGCGGGAAATTATACCGAGATATGTATATGTTTTTGGAAGAATCACAGTGGTGGGATAAGAAAAAGCAAGAAGAGCACCAAATGCTAAAGCTTCAAGAATTGTTACAATATGCCTATGAAATGGTTCCGTACTACAAGCGGATTTTTAATGAACGAGATCTTGCTCCTAAAGATATTCAATGTATGAATGATTTGAAATTAATCCCTTACTTAACCAAAGAAATTATTCGAGAACATTTAGAAGAATTTATTTCTATTCAGTATAAAAAGAAAAAGATTCAATATGTAACAACAGGTGGATCAACGGGTGTACCGTTTGGTTTTTATCGACATGATAGAACAGAATTGACAAAAGAATGGGCGTTTGTTACCCACATTTGGGGAAGGGCTGATTATAACATACGTAAGGAAAATCGACGAGTGATTCTGATGGGACAAAGTGTTACAGCAGGAACAAAATGGTTTGAATATCGGAAACGTCAGTTGTTTTTATCTTCTTCACAATTGAATGCTCAAAATATAGAGGCATATTTCAAAAAGATTGAATCATTTCAGCCAGATTTCATTCAAGGATACACATCTTCTCTTTTTCTTTTAGCTCGGTATATGATAGAACATGGATTACAACTTCCTTCCTTCCATTTAAAAGCAATTTTATGTGTATCAGAAAATATTTTACCGGAACAAAGAGCCATCATTGAAGCTGCTTTTAATAAGAAAATACTATCATTTTATGGTCATACTGAGCATGCTGTAATCGCTGGAGAATGTGAGAATAGTACAATGTACCATTTTGAAAGCCAGTATGGAATTGTAGAGTTTGCAAATGGTAATCAATTAGTGAATCAAGAAGACGAAGTTGGAGAAATAATTGCAACTGGTTTTCATAATCCTGTTATGCCTTTTATTCGTTACCGAACAAAAGATTTAGCAGTATGTACAAATAAAGCATGTTCATGCGGAAGGAACCATGTACTAGCAAAAAGAATTTTAGGAAGGGAGCAAGAAGTTGTTATAACCAAGACGGGAAATAAAGTAATTTTGACAGGAGCTTATAAAGTGATCTTTTCATTGCAGGAACAAATTGAATTGGCTCAATTTTATCAAGATCGACCAGGTGTTGTTATATTGAAAATTGTGAAGAAAAATACGTATAGAATCGAGAGTGAGCATTTAATCTTAAGGGAGTTATATAAAAAATTTGGAGATAGCGTGGATATTCATATTGTATATGTGGATGATATTGAAAGAACACAGAGAGGAAAGCAATTGTTTCATATTCAAAAGTTAAAAGTGTAGGAAAGGAGAATGTATGCGTATTGTTATGGTTGCACCATACCCACCCCCAGTTGGTGGAGTATCTGTTCATGTAAAGAGAATGAAGCAATATTTGGAAGTAAATGGATATACGTGTGCGGTTTATAATGAAGCAAAACGGGATGATATTGCGGAGCAAGTGTATAAGATAGAACGATATATTAAATTTGTTTGGCAAATTCCGTTTTTAAAAGGGGATATTTTACATTTTCATTCACCGGATATACGAGTAAGAATGTTGTTAGGATTTTATAAAATATTTAGAAAAAAAATTATTTTAACAGTTCATGGAGAAAGTTTATACTTTCAACTGAAAAACGCAGGGAGAA
Organism: Bacillus sp. DX3.1; assembly: GCF_030292155.1. Taxonomy (NCBI): domain Bacteria; kingdom Bacillati; phylum Bacillota; class Bacilli; order Caryophanales; family Bacillaceae; genus Bacillus; species Bacillus sp. DX3.1. The sequence goes on from NZ_CP128153.1 coordinate 1,556,171, forward strand.
TAAAAAGATTTTTTTTAATCAATAGTTTACGTCGTATAGATAAGGTTATTTGTGTAAATGAAAGGAATACACAAGAGTTGTTGACATTAGGGTTTCAAAAACAAAATGTAATGACACTTCCTGCTTACGTACATCCGATTGAAACACAATATGATGAGAGAGGGATTTCTAATGAAGCATGGGATTTTATCAATAAAAGTTCCTTTTTAATTTGTGCAAATGGATGTGTACGTACTTCGAATGAAAAAGATATATATGGTTTTGATTTATTAATCCACCTCTTGAAACGAATTCATTCAAACGATATACAAGCAAGTCTCTTTATAGCTGTTTTAGATGTGGGTGGACAAAATGATAGTGAGAAAGCATATTATGAGAGTTTGAAAGATCAAGTCAGTGCATACCATTTGAATGACTATGTATATTTTTATGAGGTGAAAGACACCGAGTTTTATCCTGTTCTCAAAAATAGTCATCTATTTATTCGTCCTACATTAATGGATGGTTTTGGAGTATCAATTGCGGAAGCTATTTATTTTGGTGTTCCAGCAATTGCAAGTGATGTTTGCAAAAGACCTGAAGGAACCATTGTGTTTCCCTCTCAAAATATGAATGCTTTAGAAGCTAAAACACTAGATGTTATACAACATTATTCTACTTATAAAGAAAAACTATCGCAATATAAATCACTAGACTATGCAGAAAGGTTATGTGATGTATATAAGCAAATTGTTTCTTTAGAGGAGTAACAATATGAAACAAGTGAACGGCGTAATTGTGAAAATGAGATTAGATATATATATGCTTTGGAAGAAAATCATTGAAGTAGGTTTTTTTCATTTGTTATCTGCTAATGTGTTTATTCAGTTAGCAGGTTTTAGTGGACAGATTTTTTTAACAAGATGGTTAACTGTTGAAGAAATTGGAAGAATCAAAGTTCTACAGTCATTTACAGCAATATTTGTATTGTTAGCTACCGTGGGAATGAATACGGCAATTTTACAGAAATGTGCAGAACAACAAGGGGAAGAACGGAAGAGATGGTACTTTTTAGTAGGAATAAAGATTAGTTTATGTAGTGCTCTTTTCCTCACAAGTATTGTATTTATTTTAGCGGATGTGCAACTTATTTCAAAGGATCGTTTAATTAATGAAGCGATGAAAATGTATTGTTTATTAATCCCTTCTATGGTTATTAACGGAATATTAGTTGTGTACTGGCAGGCGCAAAAAAAGGTGAAACTTCTTTCAAAAGTTCAAATCTTTACTAAAATGCTTGTATTAACGATGAGTATAATAGCAGCACTTTTTTTTCATTTTCAAGGCTATATTATCAGTCTTGTACTATCAAACTGTATAACAGTTCTCTTTTGTTTATATCTAGTACGGGCGGATTTGAAAGATTTTTTTAAGGTGAAAATGGAATGGATTTATGTACGAGCACTTTTGAGAATGGGCTTATTTGCGTGCTTAACAAATTTATTAGGACAATTACTGTCGACAATTAATATTATTATGCTGAGTTATATGACGGATGCTAGAACTGAAATTGGATATTATAGTGTAGCACAGCTAATCATTGGCGCTATGATGATGATTCCTCAGTCATTTAACGGAATTATGATTCCGTATATTTCTGAAAAATCAAAAAACATAAATGAGATACAAAAAATTGTAAATACGTATCGAAAAAGAATGTTTCTATTAATGACGGTAATGATAGTTTTTGTTGGCTGCATTGTACCGTTTTGTATTCCCTTTGTATTTGGTGAAACATACCGTTCCTCTGTCCCTTATTTTTATTTATTATTAGCAGGTTTATATTTCTGGAGTTTATATTCTCCGAAAGGGATTACGATGATGAGTATAGGGAAGATAGAAGGGAATTTTTATACGGGAATTGTCGCTGTTATTATGAATGTAATTTTGAATTATATTTTTATCAAAGAGTATGGAGTATTAGGAGCTGCCTGTGCCAATGCGGTTACATACTTCTTTACTATTTTTGTAAATCATTTCTTTTATCAAAGGATGATTAAAAAGGTAACAAGGGGTTTAAAGTATGGATAAAACGGTGTATTCGTTACAAAATATGCAATCTCAAAGGTTCATTACAATTCATTACAGCGTTTACTTTTTTTTATCACTGTTTGTATTGAATGAGACGATTCGGTCTACGATTCAAAGTACATTTACATCATTTAATTTGTTATTTTTGATTATAAGTATTGCTTGTATTCTATTCTATTTTATTAAGCAACGTATATTGGTAGGTTTATTTTATCTAGCTTCTTTTGCGTCAATGATTGTAATGATTAACAGTATTTTCTTTCTTCATTATGATAGCCGCCAATTGATTTTAACAATTACATCTGTATTGATCCCATTATATTTAGTGAGCATTCAGCTAACAAAAGATGAAGCGCTGCATACCCTCGGGAAATTTTTGTTTTTTTTTAACATATTAATAATTGCTTTGTTTTGTTTTGGCTTAGTAGATTATGTGACGAACCGTTATCTACAGTTAGAAATGGCAAGTACCATATTTGTAGGGAAAGATTTAAGTAGTCTTATATATAATGAAAATTTATCAAATATTTATCGATTGTACTCTTTCATGGGACATCCATTAACGAATGCAAAGTATTTTTTGTGTTTCTTTATACTAAATTTCATTTATAGTTCGAAAAAAAAGACATTACTCCCCCCCTATCTTATCATTCTTATTACAGCGATTGGCTTACTATTAAGCGGAAGTAAAACAGCGCTGTTTTTATTTTTATTTTTGTTGTTATTCGTGTATCAAACAAAATATCGATTTCTCTATTATATAGGGATAGTAGTATTATTATTTTTTTTATCTCAATCCAGTTTATTTCAAGACAATCTATTACAGCGCTTTACGACGGGAATTGAAAATAATGATGTTTCTTCTGGACGTAATGATTTAATAGAACAACTTCTCAAAGAAGGGAAAGAATTGCCAAACGTATTATTTGGAAAAGGTGAGAATTATTCCCGAATTGTCGCACAAAGTTTTCATGATGATACGCAAAATTTTGAATACCCATTGTTAATGCTTTCATATGATTATGGATTAGTAGCAGTAGGGATAATTTATTTTTTATGTTTTTTATATCCAGCGTATCTTTTACTAAAAAAGAAGGAGTACCGTATATTATGTTATTTTCTAATCTGGTCTCTCATGATTAATTCATATAATGCAATGGCAAATTTGGGAAATGATACATTTGCTCAAGTTTGTTTTATTACCTTAATAATTCAAAGTTTGGTGAATGATGGGAGAGAAGAAATATGAAAAAATTGCTGGTTGTTGCGTATTATTTTCCACCTTATGGATCAGTAGGGGGAGTAAGAATGACAAAGCTTGTTAAATATTTTCATAGGTTAGGATGGGAATTAACGATTGTAACAGTGAGTGAAGAATATTATGAAAAAAATGAAATAGATTACAATAAATTAGCAGATATTCCTGAAGCTGTAGAGGTAATACGTACAAAAAGATGGGCTACATTTACGTCTTTTCAAGAAGAAGGGCTGTATTGGGCATTCCCGCTGTATAAGGAATTAAAGAAACAGGTAACGACTACAAAGTTTGATTATATTTTATACACAGGAGGCCCATATTTTCATTGGATTATTGCTCCAGTTTTAAAAAAGAAAATGAGAATTCCATATATTTTAGATTTTCGAGATCCATGGTTATTAACCCCGTATAATCAATCGGCAATAAGAAGAAGGGTTGCAGGCAAAATTGAACCAAACGTTATTAAAGAAGCAAGCTTTATTTTAAATGTTACTGAAGATGCAACGAATATGTATAAAAAGCAGTATTGCAATGAAAAAGACAATAAGTTTATTACAATTCCAAATGGCTATGATCCAGAAGACTTTACAAATGTTATTGAAAAAAGTAGTAATGTTGAAGGGATTAAGATTGTATATACAGGGAAATTTGGGACATTTCGAAATCCGTTTCCTCTATTCCATGCAATTCAAAAATATAATGAAGGCCATGAGGAGAAGATAAATTTTATTCATGTTGGTAAACAAGAAAAAGTAATTCAAGAGTTTATAGAGAACAAACCAACTATGAGAAAGTACATACATGAAACTGGTTTTCTACCATATAAAGAAGCGTTGCAATATGTTAAAGGAGCTGATTATACAGTTCTTATTTCGGGTGGGCATCCATATGAACCAACTACGAAGGTATATGACTATATGGCATTGCATAAACATATTTTATGTATAAATGATATTCGTTATGGTTATTTGCATAATTTATTATTTGATCAACCATTTTCTTCTGTAGTAAATAATGATGAAACGGAGATTTATGGAGCACTTATGGACTTAAATAAACGAAGAGAAGCTGATACGAAGTATATAGACACAGACCAATTCAATCGGAAGAATATTTATGAGAATTTGAATGACATATTAAAGGAGATTTGTCATGAAGATATTGCTCATATCTAATATGTATCCAAGTGCAGATTATCCTGCTTATGGAATATTTGTGAAAAAAACGGCGGATTTATTGGTAGAGGAAGGAATGGAATTAGAGCCCATTGTTATGTATAAACAAACAGCTTTGTTACAAAAAGCACTGGCTTATGTATGCCACTATATAAAAATCATGTGGAAATTATTGTTTTATTCCTACGATATTATATATGTACATTATGCATCACACAATGCCTTGCCAATTTTGCTTATAAAATTATTGAAAAGAAAAATTAAAGTTTATACGAATGTTCATGGAAGTGACGTCATTCCTGAGACGAGTATACAACGACTATTACAGCCATTTGTACATCTATTACTAAAACATTCCGCTTTTATTATTGTACCATCTGTATATTTTCAAAATATTATTAGAGAGAAATATAGGATAGCCACTCCAATTGGAGTTTTTCCATCTGGTGGCATTAACAGAGAAATATTTTATCCTGCAGAAGCGGAATTTTCTACCCTACACTTGTCGCCGCAATATCGTTATATTGGTTATGTCGGTAGAATCGATTATGAAAAGGGGTGGGATGATTTAGTTTATTCCTTTTCAGTTTTAAAAAGGGCTGATGCTCTTCCCTTTGTGAAATTAATCATGGTGGGAAATGGGAAAAATAAAAAAGAGTTACAGAAACAAATTCAATCATTGGCTATACAAGATGATGTTATTTTATTTGATTTTGTCTCTCATGAAACACTGTGTCTTTTATATAATATATTCGAAGTTTTTGTATTTCCAACGAGGAGAATCGGAGAGAGTTTAGGATTGGTGGGATTAGAAGCAATGAGTTGCGGGTTGCCGGTTATTGGTTCTGAAATTGGTGGTTTAACAAGTTATATTTTAGATAAAGAAAATGGATTGTTTTTTCAGCCTGGGGATCGAGAAGATCTAATAGAAAAGCTACATGACTTCCTTTCGTATTCAGAGGAAAAAAAAGAATATATGCGAAAAAAAGCAATTGAAACAGCAGCACCATATGAACAGCATAGAATAAAAGAGGTGTTTATTAAGTTCTTTTATAAAGGAGTATGTTATGAGGAAACGAGAAATGAAAATTTGTCTCACTAGTTCGTCGGGAGGCCATTTATCACAAATTTTTCAGCTCATACCAATCGTTAAGGAGTATTCATATTTTTTTATAACGGAAAAAAATATGACAACGGCGTCTTTACGACAACAACATAAAGTTTATTATTTACAACAACAAGAGAGGAAAAATCTCTTTTTTTTATTTGTTTTTTTACGAAATATATGGTTGTCACTGCTGTATGTATGGAAAGAAAAACCTAGTGTTGTCATTTCAACAGGTGCTGGTGCGACATTTCCCGTTTGTTTATTTGGAAAATTAATGGGCGCTCAAATTATATTTATTGAAAGCTTTGCAAAAGTACATTCACCAACGATTACGGGAAGAATGGTTTATCCCTTAGCTGATCGTTTTTATATTCAGTCACAAGAGCTAAAAAAATTTTACCCGAAAGCAGAATATAAGGGGGGCATATATTGATATTCATTACTGTTGGAACACAAAAGTTTGCATTTAATCGATTGATTCAAGAGTTAGATGAATTAGCTCTCAAAAGAAAAGTTTCGGAAGAGATGTTTGCACAAATTGGATATTCAACATATATACCTACGCATATCGGGGTGAAAAAGATGCTAACACCAAAAGAATTTTCGGTATATATGGAACGTGCTAGCATTGTGATTACGCATGGTGGTACGAGTTCAATTATTCAAGCGTTGAAACAGAAAAAGAAAGTCATTGTTGTACCAAGAAGAAAGAAATATAAAGAACATGTTGATGATCATCAAGTTGAAATTGCTCAAATGTTCTCTGAATCTGGTATGGTAGAAATTTTAAATGATGTTTCCAATTTGTTAGATCAATTGCAAGTAGTAAAACAAAAAGAATATAAACCTTATATCGAGCGAGAGTCTGGTTTAGTGCAGGATTTGGCACTTTACTTAGAGCGAATATAGAGAGAAAGGAAGATAGAGATGAAGATTGTCTTATTTGGTTGTGGATATGTTGGATTGACAACAGCTATATGTTTAGCAGAATTAGGACATCAAGTTACTTGTATAGATGTTGATAAACAAAAAATAAATATGTTAAAACAAGGAGAATCTCCTCTATATGAGCCAGGAATTGATATATATATAAAGCAACATACACTTGCTGGGAATCTGTTTTTTGCGAATGAAATAGGGACAAGCATTCAAGGGGCGGATTTTATTTTTATAGCAGTAGGAACTCCGCAACGAGATGATGGATCTGCTGATTTGACAAATGTTTTTGAAGTGAGTCAGCGGATTGCTGAGTGTGTTGTGAAAGATGTCATAGTAGTTGTGAAAAGCACGGTTCCAGTTGGGACAAATGATGCTATAAAAAAGGTAATCAGTGAAAAGAAAAGAAGTAACGCCGGTATCCAAATTGCTTCAAATCCAGAATTTTTACGAGAAGGAAGTGCTTTACATGATACATTTCAAGGAGAAAGAATTATAATCGGAGCAAGCGAAGAAGATGTATTTGAAAAAATGGAGACGTTATATAAACCCTTACATATTCCTATTGTAAAAACGGATATAAAAAGTGCGGAAATGATTAAATACGCATCAAATGCATTTTTAGCTACTAAGATTAGTTTTATTAATGAAATGGCGAATTTATGTGAAAAAGTAGGAGCGGATATTGAACAAGTAGCATATGGAATGGGGTTAGATAAACGTATTGGAAATGCATTTTTAAAAGCTGGAATTGGATATGGAGGGTCTTGTTTTCCAAAGGATACAAATGCATTGATGCAGATAGCAGGAAATGTACAATATCCATTTCAACTTTTAGCGTCAGTTATAGCTGTTAATCATGAGCAAAAAAGAAAATTCATTAATAAACTACAAACACTTTATGGTGATATAGTAGGAAAGCGAATTGCGGTTTTAGGGTTAGCTTTTAAGCCGAATACTGACGATATTCGAGAAGCACCAGCCATTTCTATTATTGAAGAACTATTCAAGTTTGGAGCACAAGTAATAGCGTATGATCCAGTTGCAATACAAAATGCTAAAAAAGTATTACCGAACGAGGTGAGTTTTGTTAGTGAAATAGATCAAGCGATTACAGATGCTGATTGTGTATGTATTTTGACGGAATGGGATGAAATTAAGAACTATCCATTAATTAATTTTCAAAAGTTAATGAAAGAAGCGACCATCTTTGATGGACGGAATTGTTTTACATTAGAGGAAATAGAAAAGTATGAGATACAGTATCATTCGATTGGGCGAAGACAAGTTATATATGATTTTGTGAAATAGTGAAAAGGGGAGAAGCCTCTTGTTTTGTATAGGCGTATTGCTTTATACAAACAAGAGGCTTACTTGGAACATATTAATTTTTTAGGATAACATTCCATATGGTCTGATCGTATTGATAACCTTCTATATTTGCCTCCATCGTGTTAGAGAGATGAGTTTTTCCGTTGGAATAACTCATATAGCCTTGTTGTAATTTATATAATAAATCTTTTGTACCAACTTGTATAAGAGCTTCGATAGACTGATTTTGTTGATTAACATCCCAATCCCCTAATAACTTCAAATTAGTTAATGTTGGAACGGTATTCATCCAGCTTTCATAGGAATAAAATGCATCGCTTCGTTTCCCTTGTGCATCAGTAGCATTAAATTCTTTGAGCATACCGGATTGTCCCACAACAGGAGAAGACCCTTTGATAAGGTATGCTCTCCCATTAGCTCCTGTGTTTGTTACGATTTCACTGTACGTAAATTGGGATACTGTATGAAAGAGAGAAATAGAGTTGGATAATGGAATTCCTTGATAAGAAAATGAATGTTTTATACCAGCTCCAGAACCACCATAGCGGTCATAACCACCGCTCTCCATTAAAGATTTTGATGTCTTTATCCACGTATTGTAAATATTTGTGAATCCTAATTGCTGAAACATATTCATATAGGTTGTATAGTCAAAGTTTTGCAGGAAACGATTTACATTATCTGCACCAAAATAGTAGGAAGCTGCAATCATGACATTTACATATCCATTTCGGTAATTGGGATTATAAGACTTTTTAAAATTTCCTAGTTGATTTAAACCGGTATAAAAATCATTGTTATCATCGTATGACCAGTGTCCAGCAATAGTAAAGGCTCTCATAAGCCAATCGATCTTTTGGATTTCTAGTGGGGAGAGTTCTTTCCAAATAGCAGGAATATGTTTTGTAAGTAAAAATGTTTGTGCAATAATATTGTGAGTGCGACCATCAAGTCCGCCGTTTGCATTCGGCTCTTTACCTGAACTAATCACACTTTTGATATGTTGGAGGACTCGTGTTTTTACAGTTATATTTTTAGGTGTTTTATATTCAGGATTATAGAAGCAACAAAGAGTTAAAAAGTAAAAAGCTTTTGCGCGTTTTACAATAATGCTGCTTGTATCTGTATAGTGAGGAGAAATCACTGCAAGTAATGATTCAGATAAAGCTTGATCAACTAAAGAGGTGGGGAAGGGGAAAAATGAGGAGAGATTATTCATTATATAAAAACCACTCTTTCTTTTATAAATCTATTAATCTATTAATATGTATATACGTTAAGTATGCAAAGAGTGTGGACAAGAGTGGAGTTTTGATTGATAAGGAGGAATTTATTTGCTGAGGAAAACGGTATGGTTTATAGGTGCCCTTTTTTTAGGTATGGTAGCTTTCTTATATGTATATGAACAGAAAAATAAAAATAGTGAACGCATCGTTAATGAAGAGAAGATATTACGTGTTGCAATGGAGGAACCACTGCTTGCATTTGAAGGAAGGCGAGATATTAAAGCTGTATATGTGAAACAAGCAAAAGCATTTTATTTTTTATCATTATTTTCGTATGAAAATCAGGGGAGGGTAGAGGTAAGAGAAAGGATTTTAGAACATGTACGTAGTCTTATAAGTGGTGGAAAGGAACCAAATGCAAATGGTGGACTTGATGGTAGGACACATAACATAGTTGCCCAAGCTCTTGTGTTGGTGAAGCATAATGAGATGATATGGGAAGAATTAAATAGAGAAGAGAGAGAGAAAGTAGATTGGATTATGCGCTCTTTAGCAATTGCTTCTCATTGGTCATATGATGACGATAATAATTTTTATACAGGCTTAGATCAGCAAGGAAATTTTAAAAAATCGTATAATCCGAATTACAAAAATGGTTATGGAAATACAATAGTGGCTGTTACGATGTATTTTGGTGTGAAGAAGACTAAAACTATTTTTTCGGAATTTTCTTACCGTTATTACATGGAACAGTTCAAGAAATATCAATATAAAAATATTATAAATACGTGGTCTCAATCTGGAAGTCATATAATGGAACAAGGTGGAAGAGATCGAAAAGGTGGCCACGGTGCAGGTGTGAAAAATAGTTTCATATTTGAGGGAACAGGGATTGACAATGTAATGGGGATTTTTAGAAAAGTGACGTTTGATACATATAACAAGAACGTAAAAAATAGTGGAGCTGATGGGAAAGCATACATAGTAAAAGGGCGTTCTCCTTCTGAAGGAGAGATGGGAATGATTGCTGAATTTGATTCCAATGATGCAAAAGGAAAACGGAGTGACGCATTTTATTCTTATGAAAGCTGGATGAATACAATTCCGACAATGCTGAATTTAAAACTATTCAATTATTGGGAGGATAAAGATGGAGAAATCGAAAAGCGAATTGATGTAGGAACAAAGGATTTACTTTATAAATTAGAGAAGGGGTATAAGGGATTCGCGAATGGAGAATCTTACGTGATAACAGAGTCGGATGTAAATAAAGAAGGATTTTTATACGATCAATTCATTTGGAAATATTGGATGTAAAAAAATAAGATACACTATTTTTAAAATATGTTATAAGAAAAGTGGCTCCTGAAAAGGAACCGCTTTTCTTATAGGGAAAATATGAAAATAGTTATTCTTTTTGTAATTGTTGAATTCGTTTTTCGCCCCAATCGTACATCATTTGTAAAATAGGTTGTAAACTCTCACCTAGTTCTGTTAAAGAATATTCTACTTTAGGTGGGATTTCTGGATAAATTTTTCGTGAAATAACACCGTCATCTTCCAGTTCACGTAATTGTTTTGTTAATACTTTATGCGTAATTTTCGGGAATAAATGTTGTATGGCACTAAAACGCATTGGGCCATTTATGCCTAAACGATACAAAATGACGATTTTCCATTTGCCACTTATAATGGATAAGGTTAATTCTTTTGCACAATTTAATTCTTTATTATGTATTTTATGCAGTATTTCCTTACGTAAATCTTGCTCCATACGATTCACCTTCCATTCAGTATCCTCGAGGATACTTTCTATCAAAAAAGTGCATACTTCTCGCGGCGTAACACTACATTTATAATAAAAGCAGTAAGGCAGAAGAAATCACTTATTTCTATATTACCACAATTGAATTAGGGCGATTTGATCCTGCATTAACGAGAAGTAACATCTATATTTCAAAATTTTACAAGAAGTAAAGAAGTTGGGGGATGAAGAAATATCCTACTGATCAAAGTTTCACTTTATAGAGGAGGGACAAGAAATGGAAAAAATGGGGACAATGACAAAGAGTTTTGTAAGTAATTATCTTGCAGAACAACCAATTACGCTAAAAAGTCGTTTCACATATAGTTTACCTCTTTATAGCGTTGGAATTATGATAATCGAATTGTTGGAAAATGATTACTTACAAATAAACAAAAATAACAACATACAATTTACGAATAAAGGAGAAGTAAATCATACTTATTTCAATAAGCTTATGTTAATTATAAAAAACAATGAAAATCGTACATTTATAGAATGGATTCTTTATTTTGCAGCAGAGAGAAAGAAAATAGATGATCTGTTTATGTCTGTATTGAAAGAGATGAAAGAAGAAGGAGTAATTCAGTATCAAGCAAAAAAGGTACTTTCTTGTATTCCTTACCAAAAAATAGTCTTGTACGTGAGCGGAACAAACTCGTTTGTTGATTATATACAAAAAGATCCGGTATTTAAAAAAGGAAATGAAATTGAGAAGATAATTGTGTTATGGAAATATTGTTATGCAGCTTATACAAATGATCAAGAAGTAGAGTCTTTGAAAAAAGAGCAGACATTCTGTAGTTTTGTACAAAAATTACAAGAAGGGGTTTCTGAAGGGGCTCACAGAAATGTTTTGTTTGTGTAAATGCACTTTCATTCATTTACCAGAATAGTTGAATAGTTTTGCTTTGAGAAGCATGTAGGACAAATGCAAAAAAGGAAACAAACAGGGATTACAGGTTTGTTTCCTTTTTTGCATTTACAATTAGATACTCATTTCCATTCAATCTCTTGTAAACGAGCAAGTAAATTGCTATGGATACGTAGTAAAGAGTGAATATCTTCTAGCAAAAGATTATGAAGGTCGCCTAAGAATCGATGTTCCAGCAGGAAAAGAAAGCTTTATGACTAATTTAGAAACATGTGGTTTCAAAAAGGTGAATGAGCCACCCATTATGATGAAGAATGATAATCAATTTTTGAAACGGAATGGGGAATTGTATGGAATTGCTGCGCAAATTTTTGGTTAAAACAAAAGATTCCTTTTTGAGAAAGGAATCTTTTTACGTTATAAATGAAATTGCGTCATTCACGATATTGGTCATGAATGGGTTGAAATAGATCTTCCTCGACATCTCTAACGATGGAAAAATGATCGACATTATAATGACCATGCAGTGTTTCGTTATGATGTTCGATGATTTGCTTTGCAGATAAAATTGTAGAATCGGTCGTTGAGTGCCCATCTTTTATTAAAGTGACATCAAATCCCTGTACTGTTGCTGTTCTAACCGCGCTATCAATACAATGTTCGGTTTTACAGCCTCCTACAACAAGATGACCAATTTCTTTTTCTATTAAAATAGCATGTAAAGAAGTGTTATAAAATGAATTGGTCGCCTCTTTATCGATAACTAGTGCTGTAGATGGTATTTTAATTTCTTCGTGTATTTGAAATCCTTTCCCTATACCGGAAGCAACATCAGTATCCCTTACAAAAATAATGAGAGCATCTGATTGAAGTGCTTTTTTGATTGCTACATTTATTGTAGTTAACAATTGATCTTTCTGAAACACTTCTGTTTCTTTCTCATTTCCGTCAATAAGTTCTTGTTGGGCGTCAATAATTAGCAAAGCTTGTTTCATTGATTTGCTCCTTTGTATTGAAATATATTTTTCTCTTTTTATCTATTTCTCTAAGTTGTGGAAGAATCCTTTTTACACGAGCCATATAGAAAAGGAAATGATTTATTGCCCCTAACATTGTGTGATATCTTACAATATAACTAAGGGGGAGATTGTAAGTGGAAATTAGTGCATTACCTAATCAAACAGGAGTAAGGATCCAATCACTTTGTATCTATTTACTATGAGTAAATTATATTATAATGATTAATGAAAAAAATAAATGATTGTCAAAGAAAATTCATTCTCATAAAGCCTGAAAACATGTATGATAGAAAGTGGGGAATTTTTTGGAATTAGGTGAGAACATCATGCAAACAGTACAAGATTATCTTGCATTCTTACATACAAAAGGATTTAAATTATCAGAAGAAGCACATGGATTTATTATGTTTGGTCAAGGTTATACAGGTGCATCTGATGGAATTGTAAACGCGGCGATTGAAGCGACAATCAAGCATCAATTACAGTTTGATGGTAGTTACTTTGTTGCTTTGTTAGAGCGATTGAACGAAGAGAAAATTACCGATAAAAAAAGCGCAAAGGCTTTTATGCAGAAGTTACATGCTTAACTTCAGGCAGCCTGCGCTTCTTTTTTTGCTTTTGAAGGAAGTTCAACAAAAATCATACCTATGAAAATACAAAGACAACCAATTATTGCTGAAATGGAAAGTTGTTCGTTTGCGACAAGAACGCCTGTTAATGCGGCAAATACGGGCTCCATTGCAAAAATAATCGCAACTCGTGTCGGAGATGTACGCTTTTGTGCAGATGTTTGAATGAAAAAAGCTAGAGCTGTTGCAAATAATGATGTTAAGAATAATGCGAATAGAAAAGAATGATTCATCCATAAAGCGATTGAAAATAATTTCTCCCAATCTTCAAACAAAAGGGCGCAAATGCTAGAAAAGATTCCAACCGCTAACACTTGTGAGGTGCTTAATAATAAGGGAGATACTTTTTTAGAAAAGAACCCATTTATGAGAATGTGTGCTGCAAAGGCAACAGCGCAGCCAAGAACGAGTAAATCTCCGATATTGAATTGAAATGAATCTCCGGCAGTTAATAAATATAATCCCATTGTTGCGGCGATAATGCCAAGTACAATAAACGGTGTGGCCCGTTGTTTTAAAAAGATAAACGATAAGATTGGTACCATAACGATACTTAATCCAGTTAAAAATCCGGCTTTAGAAGAAGTTGTATAGAGTAATCCAAATGTTTGCAGTAAATATCCAACAAATAAGAAAAATCCGACAATCATTCCGGCAACACCACTATATTGCACTTGTTTTCGTGGTGTTTTTTTCGCGAGAATGAGCTGAATGATTAACAAAATGACCCCAGCGAATAAAAAACGTATCCCATTAAACGTAAATGGCCCAACAAACGACATGGCATTTTGAACGACAACAAACGTAGCTCCCCAAATAAAGGAAACGAATAATAAGGAAAGAGGAGCAATCCACTCTTTTTTCACAATACGACCCCCATTAGTTTTGTAAAATGGCTTTTCGTGCTAATTCATCGGCAACTTTATTTTGAATACTTGGAATCCATTTTATAAAGAAAAGATCAAATTTTTCTATGTACTGCAGTGCTTCTTGTAAAAGCGGTGCGTACAGTTGGTTTTTTGCATATTTCTTTTCTACAGCACGTTCAACGAGCTGTGAATCTGTTCGGAAAGATACAATGCTATAATTATGTTCTGTGCAATATTTTAATGCAGCTAATAGCGCATGATATTCCGCTTCGTGATTAGACATTGTTCCAAGCGGAAGCGATAATTGTACGGGTGACTGTACACCTTTAATAAAAACCCCAGCGCCAGAAGGGCCAGGGTTTCCTTTCGATGCACCATCAATATATACTTCAATCAAACTGAAAACCTCCAATTTATCCGATTGTAATACTGTAACGGCACGTAAATGTTTCATTCGCTTGTAAGGATTGAACTCCTTTTTTTTCTTTGAAATTTTTTACTGGCTCTACTTCATCGGCAATTCCATACCAAGGTTCAATGCATAAGAAGGGAGCATCATTTCCTGGTGTCCATACACCAACGAATGGAAATCCTTCAAAGGCTACTTTTACAAACTTATCATGTTTATGAGAACGAATGGAAATTTCATTTTTATTCATATTTTCAAAAATAAGAGCATCATTTTTGAATAAATCATATGTAAGTGGTAATTCTGTTGTACTTTCAGCAATTAGCTGCTTTTCTTTTGAAAGAAATGGTCCTTCTAACAAGCTTGTTTCTAATCGTTCTGGGTTACTAAAAGATAAATGGTAGTCTGTAAATGATTCACCTTCTTGTAAAGGACAGTTAAAACCTGGATGTGCGCCAATTGAAAAGTGCATTTCAGTTGAAGAAGGATTGATTACTTCGTAAGTGACATGTACGTCTTGCTCGTTTATTTCGTAAGAAACAAGTAATTCAAATGTGAACGGATATTTTTGTAAAGTTTCTTCATTACTGGTTACAGCATATGTAATCTTTGTTTCACTCTGTTCTTTTACTGAAAATGTTAGGTCACGAGCAAAACCGTGTTGTGTTAATGAATATGGCTTACCATCTACATAGTATGTATTGTCTACTAATCTGCCCACAATCGGGAATAAGATGGGGGCACGGCGTCCCCAATGCTTTGGGTCTCCTTGCCACATATATTCTGTGTTATCTTCTTTTAAGCGAACGCTCTGTAATTCTGCACCTTTTTCAGAGATGGAAACTATCACTTTATCATTTTGAATCGTTGCTGTCATGAAAATAAACCTCCTAAATCTTTCATATTCTTCATTATACGTTGTCTAAAAGAAAAAGGGTAGATGATGGTGCGTTTGTCTAAAAGAAATCTACAGCAAAAATTGCGGCTTAATATATTGACGAATAGGTGCCAAATGCGTAAAATATAATTTTGTTGTTTACAGACGACTCACGTGGTTCGAAACCATCCCACGTAAAAAAAACTAAGGAGATTTTGTCATGAATATAAAAACAATTGTTGGCAATGGTATTTTAGCAGCGTTATATATCGCTGTCTCTATGCTTATTCAGCCGTTTGGCTTTACGAATGTACAGTTTCGTATTTCAGAGATGTTTAATCATCTTATTGTGTTTAATAAGAAGTCTATTTACGGGATTGTACTAGGCGTATTTTTAACAAATCTCTTTTTCTCACCTATGCTTGCTTATGATTTAGTATTTGGAGTGGGACAATCGATTATTGCACTTCTTGCTACAATTATTTCAATGCGTTTTATTAAAGGCGTTTGGGCACGTATGATTTTTAACACAGTAATCTTTACATTTACAATGTTTATGATTGCGATTGAACTTCATCTTGCATTTGATTTACCATTTTTATGGACGTGGTTAACATGTGCAGCAGGTGAATTTGTTGTAATGGCAATTGGTATGCCTGTTATGTATTGGGTTAATAAACGTGTTCAATTTGAAAAAGTTATGTAAGAGCTGTTTGCGATAGGAGCGTAATCTTAGTCAAGTAGACAGTACTTAAAATTTCATAGCTAAATAACCTGCATTCGATATTGTATCGAATGCAGGTTATTTTATTTCTTTTAGGGGGACCGTTCCATCACCATCAAGTTAAAGTTTTGCGGGAACTAAACTAAGGAAATAATCTCAATTCTTGCAGGTAACTGTTGAAAGATAAATAGGGGTTCGGTGAAATCTTAGCTTGATAGTAATCTGAAGGTATGTGTATATCAGGATTTATTCTATACAACTTAAGAAAAATTTAGTACTGTATCATAGTTGATCAAGCATATGAACTAGGCATTTAATTATTTCAGCAGAATGCTTAATTTGTTCTGTATCAAAGCGACTTGAGATTGATTCAGATCGGATTGTTTTTTTGATTACTTGTAATTATCCTGAAGTTTTTGTACCAGAGCCAGTTTTACAATGTTTTAGTAAGTTCAATGAATCTGCACACTTTTTGCATACTTATAATATAATATGTATGTGTAAATTATATTATAAATATGAGTTAGAAAAAATCTTTCCATTAATATATATCAATGGAAAGATTTTTATTTATTTGCTGAGGAGTTATATCGATATATGTCTCCCGCTGCATACCACTGTCCTTAGAATAACAATACCTATATTTGAAACTTCAATTATTTCTAAATGAGATATAGACCAACGTAACCAGAAAGCATTAAATCTAAAAATAGATAATTTGATTATAATTTTAAGGGTTTTTTAAGGTTATAAACGTAATATTAATTTGGTATGAAAATTTATTATTTTAGGTGGTATTAGAGAGTGAAAAGTAAAGTACAAGAAATTATTATTTTAAGAAGTATAGCGTGTTTAACTGTAGTTTTTATACATGCTATTACACGTAGTCCCTCCACGTTTGACTCTGTTAATAAAATGGATATAGTATTTTCATATTTGCAATTATTGTTAATGTATGGTACACCAATGTTCGTTTTTATATCAGAGTTTGTACTCGCTTACAATTATAAGGATCGAATACCAGATAAATTTATTTCAAAAAGAATAAAATTTATCTTGTTACCTTTTATATGTATGGGTATTTTTTATGCTGGATTTTCAGAGCATGCAAATGGAATTCAAGCAACAGCAATACAAAGTGTACGAAATATTTTTTTAGGAGATTATCATGGGTATTTTATCTTAATTATATTCCAGTTTTACTTTCTCCATATGATTTTTAATAAAGTTAAGAAAAAGATCTCCCCTAAACTTGTTCTTATTTCTGCACTATGTATTAACTTGGCGTATTTAAGTTTCTTTAATTTTGTTGAACCCTTTAATGTACCAACGGCAAATTATATTTGGTATAGATTCTCTTGGATTCCGTTTATGGGTTGGATTATTTATTTTGTTATTGGCTATTATGCAGGTTCTTATTATGAATATTTTAAATCACTATTAACTAGGAATTTGAAATGGATAATTCTTTCGTGGTGTTTGACAGGAGCCCTGTTTCTTCTTTTTCAATACTTTAATGTTTTAAATGATATTAGTTCTAAAAGAGTAGATGCACTATTGTATACGATATCAACGATTATGGTATTTTTCTATATTGCAACAAAGATAAAAAATATACCGCGCTTTTTATTATTAATCAATCGATATTCTTTTGGAATTTATTTGTTACATCCTTTTTTTCAGCAAACTATTGGAGATATGATTTTGATAAATATACCTTACCTAAATAATCTGTATGGCTCCTTGTTTCTTTATTTCATAATTGGAGTTATTGTGCCTATTCCTGTGGTTTACCTTCTAAACAAGATAAAAATAGGTGCGTACATTGTGGGGAAAGTATAAACGGTTTTGGTGTAAAAACTTCAAGATAATTGCAAGAAATCAGAAGGCTGCAAAGCGCTTTTTCGAGAAAGCTTTGCGGCCTTTTTATGTTTCGAAGTCTCGTGTCTTACTTCCATTGCTTCGCTAGGAAGTGTACTTACTAGCAGTAATAAAACATGAATAAAATATTCGTATACAATGCTGTGTCCCTTGGTAAAATAAAATATGAAGTCGGAAATAAAAGGGGAAACGGTATGAAATATAAAATGAACTGGTTGTATAAAACAAAACAGGGTCTACAGACTGAATTGACAACAGATTATGTTCGTTTAGAAGAAGCATTACAGCTTGCAACTGATTTTGAAAAGACAGGGAGAGTCAAAGAACTTTTATTTTATGATGAGATGGGGACGGCATGGACGCTCAAAGAAATGAAAAAATTGAGTAAACAAGTGGAGGAAGAACCGCAAGAAATAAGCGTGTATTTTGATGGAGGGTATGACCTCGAAACGAAAGAAGCAGGCGTTGGCGTATGTGTTTACTATAAAAAAGGTGGGAAAACGTATCGGGTTCGCCGTAATGCTTACATAGAAGGTATATATGATAATAATGAGGCGGAATATGCAGCACTATTATATGGAATGAACATATTAGAAGAATTAGGTGTCAAATATGAGCTGGTTACGCTTCATGGTGATTCTCAAGTCGTACTTCAGCAATTAGCCGGAGAATGGCCATGTTACGATGAACATTTGAATCACTATTTAGATCAGATTGAACAAAAAGCAAAGACAATGAAAGTGAAGCTTGTATGTGAAGCGGTGTCTAGAAAACAAAATAAAGAAGCACATCAATTGGCAACACAAGCATTGGAAGGAACCGTAATTGATGGTCATAAAGAATTAACGGAGTAGAGAGGTGCAGATGTGAATAGAAGGCAGCTCATTACAGAGGTAAATGATTTATTAGAAACATATTGCGAGGGATGTTTTGTACAGCAACATTTTCGTAAAGAACATAGTAAATATCATGCTCACTCCTTTTGTATTCGGCAATGTACAGTGGGAGAAAAGTTAAAAAAATATGGAGAGCGATTATCATAATATGTCCTCGCCAATTGAACACTTAAGGGCAGCTTAAGCCCACATAACTTCTTTGATTCTTCATTTTGGGTATTTAGTACGGGGGAAAAAAACATCCAGAGATGTCTCTGGATGTTTTTTACTGCTTTGCTTCTTGCAATTGATGTTCGCATTGTTTTAATTTCATTTCTTCATTCAATAAAAATGGTTCGTCTAAGTCTGTTGCGACAGTTTTCATTGTATCGAGTTGATAACGAGCTTCTTCGACTACAGTTGTCGCATGTTGTAATGAACCAGGATCCATTGAAATTGTCGCAGATCCTACCATTTTTTGTGCGTTTTCTACACGGAGTTTCACTTCTTCAAAATCATTTACAGGTGAACCCATTGTTTATTCCTCCTTTGTGATCTTTCTCATTTCACATAGTTTTTACTCTGCAAAAAGGAAATATACAAAGGAATAACAAAGAAGGTTACCTGGCAAGGTAACCTTCTTTTATAAGTTAGATTAAAGTTTTACTACGTTAGCAGCTTGAGGTCCACGGTTTCCTTCAGTGATGTCGAAAGATACTTCTTGACCTTCTTCTAAAGCTTTGTAGCCGTCGCCTTCGATAGCTGTGAAATGTACGAATACATCGTCAGCGCCTTCAACTTCGATAAATCCAAAACCTTTTTCATTGTTAAACCATTTTACTTTTCCTTGCATGTTACAATTCCTCCTAAAAAACGATTGCTTTTTCATTTAGCGAAACAGATTTGAAATATGTGCAAATCCATAAAACTGAAAATCTTATATTATCGAATATTCTGCTAAATGATAATTTAAATATACACGAAATGGTAGATTTTAGTCAAGTAAGCGGTTTAAATTTTTTGTATTTTTAAATAATATTTTACACAAGTTTTACAGAATGGCATAGGACAACTTCTGTTTTAAATATGATTAAATAAAGGCTGTACATAATGAGGTGAGAGAATGAATCATTCGTATTTATTGGATAATGAGGCAATGAAAAATAGAAGTGATATACCGTCTTGGGTATCACAAGAATTTGAAAATTTTTCTAATGTTGTATTAGAAAAGACGTTTCCTTGCTATTTCGGCTTAACAGCTTTAAAGAAAAATGAACTTCGTTACTCGTTTCTTTCTCATGATGATTGGAGTCATCTGCCAAATACAATGCTATCTTTTTTACAGTTAATGCAGGAGCGACCGATTGTGAGAAGAGGTTTTTTTCTCTTTGTTGAACCAGAGCGTGAAGAGCAATCATTGGAACATTACCGGACGTATTTTTGGAAAGTGCTACAATATTTACATGAACAAGATAGCCAGCCCTGGCCAAAGCAGATTCCAGAAAATCCAGATCATTATTTATGGGAATTTTCATTTGGCGGGGAGCCGATGTTTGCGTTTGGCAATGCTCCTGCCTATAAACAAAGAAAGACGAGGCATTTAGGAAATTCACTTGTTATAGGATTTCAGCCTCGCATCATTTTTGATGGACTAGAAGGAGATCGGCCTAAAGGTGCTTATTCAAGACAAATGGTAAGAGAGCGTGTTGAAAAGTGGGATCAGCTCCCAAAACATCCAAACATTAGCCACTACGGGGATCCAAATCACCGTGAGTGGAAGCAGTATTTTATTGGAGATGATATTGAACCAATAAGAGGGAAATGTCCATTTCACCATATAATAGAGAAATAAACGATATTACGTCAAGCCGTCATATAGGAACGGCTTTTTTGTATATTTTGGATAAAAAAGGACATTTTAAATATGTATATTTTCATAAAAGCTAGTCTATTTTCAGTTTCGCAATCATTACTTAATAGTAGCAAATGCAGAAAGGACAGGGCGATGTTTGGAGCAATTATACAACAAATTGTGTTAGGTATTTCATTAGCTGCACCAGTAGGGCCAATTAATATTGAAATGGTGAAACGAGGGATTGAACGAGGATTTTGGCATGCATGGGTCGTTGGGATAGGAGGAATGAGTGCAGATATTTTATTTATGCTCCTTATTTACTTCGGATTATCTTCTGTATTCATGTATACATATGTACAAGCATTCATGTACTGCGCTGGCTTTTTTTTATTGTTTTATCTTGGATTTCAAAGTGTGAAACAAGGGATTTTGCAATCAAACATGGAATATAAACAAGAAGAGATAGGCGGGCTTCGCCAATCCTATATGGCAGGGTTTTTAATTGCATTATCTAATCCATTAAATCTTGTCTTTTGGTTTGGTGTATACGGAAGTACGCTTAGCTCATTGTTAACGAAAGTAACGAAGCAGGAGGCATTTCTGTATAGTCTTTGTATCATTGCTGGGATTATTTTGTGGAATTTAAATATCGCTTTTTCTGTTCATTTTGGACGAACATTGCTTCGTCCAAAAGTACTCGGCTATATTACAGCAGGGGCTGGTCTAATCTTAGTTGGGTATTCAATCCATTTTGCGTATAAAGCTTTAGAGTTGTTCATATAAGATTGAAGGGGAGATTTTTATGTATCGAACCACGGTAAATGGAACAGAAATTATGATTACATTATCGCCAAAAATTCGTAAAGAAGTAACAGAAAGAAATCCGTTATATGAGGCTGTGCTACAAACAGCTGAGCGTTTGCTTCATACAAAACAACCGACATTTGCTGTAAATCATGAAACATTTGGGCTCATTATTGGAGAAGTCCAGAGTGGTGAAGTAATTGTCTTTGCGGTTGAGCATATTATTCCGAGACAAAATATATTTGGATCGGGTAATCATTTTACAACAATTGAGAGACGAGCAAATCTGTAATATGAATAGAATAAAGTGAAACTTTTCTCAGTGGGGTTTTCTTTATCCCCCCACTGAGAATTAGTTAAACCAATCGAGCTTTTACGGGCAGTTATCCTCCACTTATCTTCTTTGTTTCTCTCTCTGAATCTTGTGGTGGTGGTCTTACAGCCCACGAATAGCGGGATAAATATAAAAAATCGGTCGTAACAATATGTTACGGCTGTTTTTTCTAAGGAGAGGGGTATAGAAAATGAAGAGGGTTCTAAAAGAGTTCTTCTTTCAACATGATATTGTCATTACGTTTGGAATTTTAATCGCTTTCATCATTATTTTGAAAACACAACTGTTTACAGGAATAGCGGTGATTGCGTGTATTGCTGGCATTATTTTTTATACGATTAATGAGTATGTAACACATCGGTTTTTATTTCATCTTAAACCGCCAAAAAATCCGTTTCTACTAAAGATGTTAAGAAGACTACACTATGATCATCATGTGTATCCCGATGATTTGAAACTGTTATTTTTACCTGTCTGGTACAGTTTGCCGGGCTTTACGATTTATTTGCTACTTTTATATGGAGCGACGAAACATATAACAATTACATTTGCATTTGGAATTGGGATGATTATAATGCTGCTTGTATATGAATGGAAACATTATATTGCACACAGGCCGATGCGTCCTTTTACCCGTTTTGGAAGGTGGCTAAAAAAGCAGCACATATTGCATCACTATAAAAATGAAAACTATTGGTTTGGTGTGTCAAATCCGGTGTATGATTTTTTATTCGGTACGTATAAAAATGGAAAAGAGGTCGAACTGAGTGAGACAGCACGCAATTTGGAGAGAGAAAAAGGAAAGGATGCAGTGCAATGAGCACTACTTTCTATTGTGAAAAAATATATTAAAAAATTGTAAAAAAATGATGAAAATTGTCTATCGGAAAATCTTTGCATTAGGGCAGAGATTGTCTAAAATGAAAATAAGTTTCTGAATATTTGTAAAATTTAGTAATTTAAAATTGATTTAGGGAGAAAATTGTCATGATATGAGAGAGAGGGGAGATTATGAATGAAACAAGAAAATTCGGCACGTCAGTTACAAGGTGAGATAAATTATACAGAAGTAGTTCAATCAGTAGAATTTCAGTCACTGTTAGAAAAGAAGCGGAAGTTTATTATCCCGATGAGTATTTTCTTTTTGAGCTTTTTTATTGCATTGCCAATCTTGACTTCTTATTCAAAGGTGTTAAATACATCAGCATTTGGTGATGTGACATGGGCTTGGATTTTTGCTTTTGCACAATTCGTGATGACGTGGGTGTTATGTATGATTTATAGCAAAAAGGCGGAATCATTTGATGAATCTTCGAAGAAAATTCTTCAAGATATGCAAAAAGGGAGGGGATAAGTTTGAACACAACAGCATTTGCACTATTTTTAATTATTGTTCTTGGTACGCTCGTCATTACATATTTTGCATCGAAAAAGACGAAAAATGCGAGTGAGTTTTACACAGCTGGTGGAGGATTAACTGGCTGGCAAAATGGTTTGGCCATTGCTGGGGATTATATGTCAGCAGCTTCTTTTCTTGGAATTGCTGGGGCGATAGCATTAACGGGATTCGATGGTTTCTTTTATAGCGTTGGCTTTCTTGTTGCATATTTAGTTGTATTGTATCTCGTTGCTGAACCGCTTCGAAACTTAGGGAAATATACATTAGCAGATATGATTGCAGCTCGTTTTGATGCGAAAAAGGTGCGAGGGATTGCGGCTTTAAATACAATGACAATTTCAATTTTTTATATGATTGCACAACTTGTAGGAGCAGGAGCACTTATTAAACTATTATTAGGAATTGAATATACAACATCGGTTTTAATCGTTGGAACATTAATGACAGTATATGTTATTTTTGGAGGCATGACGGCGACAAGCTGGGTACAAATTGTAAAAGCTGTATTGCTTATGGCAGGTACATTTGTCATTTCAGTTATTGTATTTGCAAAATTTAATTTTAGTGTAACAGAAATGTTTGCACAGATGAAAACAGCAACACCGCTACAAGAAACATTTTTAAATCCAGGTGTAAAGTATAAAGATGGACTAGATACAATTTCTTTAAACTTAGGTCTTGTTCTTGGTACAGCTGGGTTACCTCATATTCTCGTTCGTTTCTTTACAGTTCGCGATGCAAAAACAGCACGTCAATCGGTTGTATATGCAACGTGGTTAATCGGTGCGTTTTATATTATGACGATTTTCTTAGGCTTTGGTGCCGCAGCGTTTGTAGGAAATGAAGCAATTATTCAGGCAAATCCAGCTGGTAATATGGCAGCGCCGTTATTAGCAAAAGCACTGGGCGGAGATTTCTTATTTGCTTTCGTGTCTGCAATTGCATTTGCAACGATTTTAGCTGTTGTAGCAGGACTTGTGTTAACAGCAGCGTCAGCTTTTGCACATGATTTTTACAATGAAATCATTCGTAAAGGTAAGTCAACAGAAAAAGAACAAGTGTCAATGGCACGCTATGCATCCATTGGTGTAGCCATATTATCGATTATTTTAGCATTATTTGCACAAACATTAAATGTTGCTTTCCTTGTATCGTTGGCATTTGCGGTTGCTGCTAGCGCGAACTTGCCAGTTATTTTGTTTACGATTTATTGGAAACGCTTTAATACGACAGGTGCGATTTGCGGTATGGTTGTTGGTTTAGTTTCAGCTATCGTTCTTGTGGCGTTAAGTCCGAATGTTTGGAGTCCTGAAGTAGGGAAAGCGATTTTTGTTGGAGAACCATTATTCCCTTATACAACACCAGGAATCATTTCCATTCCGCTTGGTTTTTTAGCAGCGTATTTTGGGACAATCTTCTCCAGTAAGAAAGAGGATGCAGCGAAGTTTGATGAAATTTTAGTGAAGTCCAATACAGGACACGGAGTAAGTGACGTGTCGGCGCATTAAAAAGAAAAAGAGTTTTCCGGATGTTCGGAAAACTCTTTTGTTTGAGAAACTTTGAAAAATATTACTCGACAATCAGTAGGATTTGTCGACTTTACGTGGAATGACAATAGCAGGGAAAGTTTTAACTCATCATGGCACCAAAGTAGCTTGGGAAAATATAAGTTGTTATGGAAGGTGGAATGTATGGTGAAGACGAGGCAGTCAGATGAATTATTAGCAAAAGATGAAAAATATGTATGGCATGGGATGCGTCCGTATAGCCCAAACAGTACAATGATTGGAGCGAAAGCGGAAGGGTGTTGGGTAGAAGATACAGAAGGAAGACGTTATCTGGATGGCATGAGTGGCCTTTGGTGTGTGAATAGTGGATATGGAAGAAAAGAACTCGCTGATGCAGCGTATGAGCAAATGCAAAAGTTAGCATATTTTCCAATGTCACAATCACATGAACCAGCGATTCAACTTGCTGAAAAGTTAAATGAATGGCTTGGAGGAGACTATGTCGTTTTCTTCTCTAACAGCGGATCAGAAGCAAATGAAACGGCGTTTAAAATTGCTCGCCAATATTATACATATAAAGGTGAGCCACACCGTTATAAATTTATGTCACGATACCGTGGTTATCATGGGAATACGATGGGAGCGATGGCGGCGACAGGACAAGCACAGCGGAAATATCAATATGAACCATTTGCCGCTGGATTTTTACATGTAACACCGCCAGATTGTTACCGGATGCCTGGTATTGAGTCACAACATATTTATGACGTAGAGTGCGTAAAAGAAATCGACCGCGTTATGAAATGGGAACTAAGTGAAACAATTGCTGGGTTTATTATGGAGCCAATCATTACAGGTGGAGGTATTTTAATGCCGCCGCAAGACTATATGAAAGCTGTTCATGAAACGTGTCAAAAGCATGGTGCGTTGCTCATTAGTGATGAAGTCATTTGTGGTTTCGGACGTACAGGGAAACCATTTGGATTTATGCATTATGATGTAAAGCCTGATATCATCACGATGGCGAAGGGCATTACAAGTGCATACTTACCGTTATCAGCAACAGCGGTGAAAAAAGAAATTTATGAAGCGTTCCAAGGGGCAGGGGAATATGAATTTTTCCGCCACATTAACACGTTTGGTGGTAATCCTGCAGCTTGTGCGCTAGCACTGAAAAACTTAGAGATTATGGAGAACGAAAACTTAATTGAGCGTTCTGCACAAATGGGTTCGTTTTTATTAGAACAACTAAAAGAAGAAATTGGTGACCATCCATCCGTTGGAGATATTCGGGGAAAAGGGTTACTCGTTGGTATCGAACTTGTAAATGATAAGGTGACGAAAGATCCAATTGCTGGTGATAAAATTGCGAGTGTGATAAATGCATGTAAAGAAAAAGGGCTCATTATTGGTCGTAACGGGATGACAACAGCGGGTTATAATAACATTTTAACATTGTCACCACCACTTGTTATTTCTATTGAGGAAATTGCGTTCATTGTAGGAACAGTGAAAACAGCGATGGACCGTATTCGATAAAGTGAAACTTCCATCAGTGGAAGCTTCATCCCCCACTGATGGTTAGCCCTCACAAATCATGGCTTTACTGCTCGTTAATGCGGGATAAAAAATGAAAAAGCGAGCCAGAATTAAAGCGGCTCGCTTTTTTGTAATCATTCGTTAATGAACACCTTGTTCCAACTTCCTGGCTGTTTACGAATAGAGATGATTTGTCCAATATGATAAGCGTTGTGAATCGTGAAGTTCAGCAGAACGGATGTCCAAGTGTCTTCCGTATCTGCTGAACTTGGAAGATCAAGTTTTACTTCATCGCAAGTTTGTAAAGCAATTCGCCATTTCTCCATAATAGAATCGATTTGTTCTATTGTAGCGTGCCAATCTATATAAATCCATTTTGATTTTTCGACATATAAGCCGCGGCTATGGATACCAAAAGGTGACCTGCACTCGTTTGCTCTCTTTGTTTTCACTTGGCATGGGGCAGGGAAAGGATCTGACCGCTTCTATGCATGGCCGGATCCTCTCTCCCACCTAAAAAGAAGGGGTTTATCCCGCATTAACGGGCAGTAATACCCCCACCTCAAATTTCTGCAGAAAGCAAAGAAGTTAGGTGGAGGATAAACTGCCCGTAAAAGCCCGATTGGTTCAACTAATAATCAGTGGGGGATGAAGAAAACCCCCACTGATTAAAGTTTCACTTTATGTCGGTTTTTTAATTTGTATTTATATAAGTCTCCTGCGTTTTTAAACTTGTATTCTGTACATTTGTAATTTACTATTCTCTTAATTTTAATTGCTCATCTCTTATTGAAAAAGCTTTTTTTAACATTGGTGGTGTGATCATTGTCGTTAAAATAACGACAATTACGATTGCTGTAAAGTAATCTTGTGCTAGTAATCCAGAAACAAGTCCCTGTCCTGCGATAATAAGAGCAACCTCACCCCGAGAAACCATTCCAGCTCCAATGATTGTAGAAGACTGGAAATCAAATCCTGTCATACGTGCACCAACACCACATCCAACTAGCTTTGTTAGTACAGCAATCACTGTTAAAATAGCGATAAACCAAATTTTATCACCAATACCAGCAAACGTAATATTCATTCCAATACTAACAAAGAATACGGGAACAAACATCGCATAAGCAATTGGTTCTACTTTCTTTTCTACTTCATGTTTATAATCTGTTTGAGAGATAGCAATCCCAGCCGCAAACGCTCCGATAATCCCCGCAATGCCTAATAATTCGCCAAAGTACGCAAAAGCGAAGCAAATAATAAGAGCTGCACTAATAATGGATTCTGATACGCGTAATGGAGATAACCAGCGCATAATCATCGGAACGCCCTTCCATCCGATTAGGATAATCGCCGCGAAGAAGACAACCTTTTTCAAGATAATCATTGTCAAGTTTACATCGCCTGTACCTAAGAAGCTCATCGCAAAGGCTAGTAAAATGACAACTAAAATATCATCAAATACAGCTGCTCCTAGCATCGTTGTACTTTCACGGGTCTTCATTTTTCCTAAATCCCGAAGCGTTTGCACAGAGATACTAACACTCGTTGCACAAAGAAGCAATCCTAAAAAGACAGCATTTCCTTGTTCCATGCCCATAACAAGCCCTGCAACATAACCACCAGCAAACGGAAGAACGATTCCACCAACCGCAACCGCTAAAGAAGAATTACGATTTTCATTTAGTTCTTTTAAGTCCGTTTCTAAACCAGCCATAAACATAAGGAGAATAACCCCTACTTCGCTTAACTGCTTAATTAACTCTGAATCATCAATCCACCCTAATACAGCTGGACCGATAATGATACCAACAATCAATTTTCCAAGTACAGACGGTTGTCCTAGCCTGACACTGATGTCACCTGCAAGTTTCGTACTTAACAAAATTAACGCTATTTGGAAGAAAAATTCCATCTCATCACTCCTTTTTAATGTGTTCATTTGAATGAATAGTTAATGGCTATTAGAATCTGTGTAGTTTTTTCTTATTTTTCTTTTCGTTACATGATTCATCGGATGTCGAATAAATTTTTCTGCATGTAAAAAAGCTATGTAAAGAGAAGAAAAAACAAAGAGTTCTTATTACGAGTTCTTGAGAACTTGTAATAAGAACTTGTTTTTAATGGTATAGTAAATTTTGAAAAAAATCAATGAAAAAATATTTAATTTTATATGATGTAGTCATTTTTTTACTAAAAATATCTGTGATAGTTGTTTCACATCACTAACCATTGTAAAGAAGCATACGCTTTTCAAAGTGATATAATCAGCATGTTAGTGCCAAAAATACAAATCATGTTCGTTTTGAAGATGTTATAAAAATTTTAACTTGATATGGATTTTTGGTTTTTATATACAGGAAAGTGAAACTTTATCCCGCATTAACGGGCAGTAATACCCCCACCTCAAATTTCTGCAGAAAACAAAGAAGTTAGGTGGGGGATAAACTGCCCGTAAAAGCCCGATTGGTTCAACTAATAATCAGTGGGGGATGAAGAAAACCCCCACTGATTAAAGTTTCACTTTATGATATTCGGTACGTATTTGTATAATAAAAATAAAGTGGGAGATAAAAAGAAAAAGTTTTAGTTTGTCTTATTAAATGAATGAACTCGAAATGAACGGAGAAATAAATATGTTATTAAACCAGCGATTTACAATCGGAGAAATGGCAAAAATGCATAACATTTCGGAATCCACATTGCGTTATTATGATGAAAAAGGCATTTTTCATCCAGCTATTGTCGATCCGCAAACGAATTATCGTTATTATACAATTGATCAATTTTCACTTCTGGATACAATTAAATTTTTACGACAGTTAAATATTTCGCTAAAAGAGATTAAGCAATATATTGATGAAAGAACACCGTCTTACGCATTGAACTTACTGGAAAAGCAGCAAGAAATGATGGTGAAAAAGCAAAGAGAACTCGAATATACATTGGCAAAAATAAAGCACAAAATTGAATTGATGAAAGAAGCTGTAAAAGCAGATGCGGATACCATCTTTTTTAAAGCACTACCAAAGCGAAAAATCACGGCACTTCCTATTGCGCCAAATATAACGGATGATATGTTTGATTATTACATTCATTCATTGCAAAAAAATATGAAACAACTAGATGATAGTTTATTTTCAGGTGATCTGGGCGTTACAGTTGCTAAAGATGCATTGCTTCAAAATAAGTTTCAAGCATATAACAGTGTATTTATTCTTCTTGAGTACATGCCATTTCAAATCGATACTCCCAATGTGATTGAAGAGGGCATGTATGCGTGTGTGTATCATCATGGACCGTATGAAGAAACGGATAGAACGTATAAGAGATTGTTACGAGCTGTTGAAGAAAATGATTATGAAGTGTGTGGAGATGCAATCGAATTAGCGTTAATTGATTGGTCTGTAACGGATAACCCAGAGGAGCAAGTGACGGAAATACAAATTCCTGTGAGGAAAAGAAAATAGATATATATATACAAATTAAAAAACCGACATAAAACCCTTCTTTTTAGGTGGGAGAGAGGATCCGGTCATGCATAGAAGCGGTCAGATCCTTTTCCTGCCCCATGCGAAGTGAAAACAAAGAGAGCAAACGAGTGCAGGTCACCTTTTGTTATCCACAGCTGCGGCTTATATGTCGAAAAATTAAAATGGATTTATATAAATATTCTCTCATCACAAATTTAAAATTAGATTGTGTTAACTACTATATTTGCAGCTTCAAATCTTTCGAGCACGCAATAACTTATTTATATAAATATAAATTAAAAAACTGGGATAAAATCCTTCTTTTTAGTTGGGGGAGAGGATCCGGCCATGCATAGAAGCGGTCAGATCCTTTTCCTGCCCCATGCGAAGTGAAAACAAAGAAAGAAAACGAGTGCAGGTCACCTTTTGTTATCCATAGCCGCGGCTATATGTCGAAAAATCAAAATGGATTTATATAGTACGGATTTGTTAACTGAAAACATATTTTTTACTTCTTTCTTGACCTTCAAGTAACTTGAAGGTTTAAAATGTGAGCAGAGAGTTGTAAAGGAGCAAATTGTAATGGAAGCAACTGAGAAATTAAGAGAAAAACCAATTAAAAGTTTATTTATTTCCTATTTAATCCCGGCAGTACTTGGAATGGTATTGATGTCGGTTAATATTATGATTGATGCGGTGATGATTAGCCGCGGTGTTGGAGCAAATGGTTTAGCAGGAGTGAACGTTGCTGTTCCAGCCTTTTCAATCTTTTTCTCCATCTCATTATGGATTGGAATGGGTGGAGCCACATTATACTCCATAGCGCTAGGAGAAAATAAAATAGAGCGAGCACGATCTATTTTTACACAATCGATGACGGTGGCGGTTGTGATTGTTGGTATTTTAATGGTCATTTGTTTATGGAGAATAGAAGATTTAGCCTATTTATTTGGGGCAAATGCTGTCATTTTACCATATGCATTAGATTATCTACATGTATTATTAGCATTCGGCATGATATACGTATTAGAAAATATTTTGAGTACGTTTATACGGAATGATGGGAATCCAAATTTAGCAATGGCAGGTCTCATTGTAACAGCAGTACTGAATATCGTATTTGATTATATTTTCATCTTCATTTTTGACTGGGGTGTAACAGGAGCGGCATCTGCTACAATTTTGTCTGCGGCAATTGGTTTTCTTGTATTACTCAGTCATTTCTTTAGAAAAAACAGTATTTTAAAATGGACAAAATTACATTTAGAATGGCCAACCGTAAAGCAAATTATGGTCATTGGTTTTCCAAGTTTTACGACAGAAATAACGGTAGCCATTGTAACAATTGGATTTAACATAGCCTTTATTCAATATGCTGGAGAACAAGGTGTTGCATCTTATGCGATGGTAAACAGTATTCACTCGATGACATTGCTGTTATTCTTTGGCGTTGGCGCAGCACTTCAGCCGATTGCAAGTTTTCATTACGGTGCCAACTTGTCTGAAAGGTTGAGAGAAGGGTTACAGCTTGCAGTAAAAACGGCAATTGGGCTTGGATGTGTAGCAATTATAATCGGTTTATTCTTTGGGAAACATGTTATCGATTTATTTGACGTTCAATCAGCAGATTTACTTAACTTGACTGTGACTGGAATTAGCTTATTTTTCCTTCAGTATGTATTTTTAGGCTATAATATTGTATATGGAGAGTACTTCCAGTCGGTAAGACAAACGAGAAGATCGGTCTTTATTATTTTGAGCCGTGGATTATTGTTTATTATACCGCTTCTTTGGATCATGCCAAAGGTGTTTGGCGTAAATGGAATATGGCTTGTAATGCCCGTCGCTGAACTATTGACAGCGTGTATCGTTTTCGCGATGAATCGTTTTTCTCATCCAGTTCCGATGCAAAGGGTAGAAGAAAAACATGCATAAAAAATGTTTGTTAGTATGAAATCCCCTTAACGTATGTTAAGGGGATTTTTTTAGGCTAACAGTGAAAGAACCGTCCGTTTCTTGGACAGAAGCAAATGCAATATCTTTTATGTCTTCGAATCCTCTTGCTTGTAATTCCTGTCTCAGCCAATCCTCATTTTTATGAATGAGCTTTAAGTTGTCATATTGAATGTGTTCATCAACAATCACTGCAATTGGTAATCCTGTATATTCGACATCCATATTCATATCCTTTGGAGTAAGAGGGACAAGTTCTCTTTTGGGAAAAATGCTGATTGCACCATTTGCTTCTAAAATGGCATATTCAATCTCATCCACACTAGGGTATCCAGCTACCCTAAGATTAGAAAGTAACTCTGCTATAGGGTATCTACTTTGCTTTAAGTTCTCAAATAAAATATTTCCATGTTTAATAAGAATTGTTGGATTGCCAAGGATAAAACGATTGAGTTTATTTAATAAACTAAGTTTTGTAATGAAAAGGTGGAGACATGTAATAACGATCATACCAAAAATGCCTTGCAATGCACCATCTATAGGTATAGCGCTAAAAGCTAAGTATGATAAAAAAATAATGGCTCCGAAATCATGCGGGGTAAGCTGTGCCAGTGCTGATTTTCCTAATAGCTTGATCGATACAATGAATAATAAAAAGAAGAACGTTACATTACATAAAAAAACAATCAATGTTTACACCTCTTATATGAAATTCACGCTGTAGATTGTGTATACGTTATTCAATATTCCCGTCCTTGTGAGAAATATTACGTTTTGAGGATAAAATAGGATGAACTGTAAAATTTGACTATACAAATGTCGTAGGTGATATTATGATGAAGAAAAATGAAGGGGATAGGAGATTATAGAGCAATGTTGAAAAGAAAAAAGCTTATAAAGTATATCTTTATTTTGTTTATGATTGTAGTAAGTTACATGGGTGCCTTGCAATATACAATTTACAAGCATGGTCATATGGAAGCACCAAATGATGCGGAATATATGATTTTACTTGGTGCACGTGTGAAAGGAAATGAGCCGTCTCTTTCACTGCAATATCGGATTGATAAAGCCGCAGAGTATTTAAAAAAACACCAACAAACGACTGTGATTGTATCTGGTGGGAAAGGAAAAGGAGAGAATATTTCCGAAGCATCGGCAATGAAACGGGAATTAATGGAACAAGAAATTGAAGAGGAACGAATTATAATGGAAGATCGTTCTACAAGTACAGATGAAAATATAAAATTCTCAAAATCTCTTATTCCATCAAATAAGCAAAAAGGTATTATTGTTACGAATGATTTTCATATGTATCGTGCAAAAAAGATTGCCGAAAAACAAGGTTTACAGTTAGATGGTCTTTCTGCAAAAACACCAAAAATGATTGCCATTAAATCTAATGTTCGTGAATATTTGGCGATTACAAAGTATTGGCTGATGAATCAAATATAATGAGGAATCTTACAAATTTGTAATGATTCTGAAAGGTAAAGCGATAGTTTCTAAAGTTTTGAAATGGCATAATAAAGGTAACAAAAACAACGAAACTTTAGAGGTGAACGCTATGAAAGGCAATAATATTTTATCTTCATTATGTTACTTTAGTATTTTCTTTGCACCGTTTTTACTACCAATTATCGTCTACTTTATTGCAGAAGATGACGTGAAATATCATGCGAAAAAAGCATTATGGACACACATTATTCCCTACGCAATATTATTTGGCGGATTTGCTTTAAGTGGTGCATTTGGTATTAGTATGGGAGAGTCAACAAGTGTTGGTTTCGGTATTATCGCAACTTATGTGATATTTGCGATTGTAGGAATTTATTATTTCGTTTGGAATATTATCAAAGGTGTAACGGTGTTAAAAACAGCATAGTAGTAAAGAAAGGATCAATCCAAAAAGATTGGTCCTTTCTTTATGTTATTTTGCTATGAGCATATACTTTGTATGTAGGCAAAGTATATGTTACTTATTGAGTATTCAGACTATAAAGGAGTGGATATATAATGAATGAAATGATACATACGATGGAACAGCACGTATCAGTCCGCAAATATAAAAATGAGCCAATTCCAAAGAATATAGCTGAAAGGATGGTCCAAGCTGCTCAGCATGCAGCATCCTCTCATTTTGTTCAAGCGTACTCTGTTGTATATGTCACAGATGCGGCACTCAAAGAACAATTAGCAGAGTTATCTGGAAATCGTCATGTGAAAGATTGTGCAGCGTTTTTTGTTTGTTGTGCAGACTTGAAGCGGTTAGAAATAGCATGTGAAAAACATGGCACGGAAATCAAACATGATACAACAGAAAACTTTATTGTCGCTACTGTAGATGCTTCGCTTTTCGCACAAAACTTAGCGCTTGCAGCCGAATCTTTCGGATACGGTATTTGTTATATTGGCGGAATTCGTAACAACCCAGAGGGGGTAAGTGAACTTCTTCATTTACCAGATAAAGTGTACCCAGTGTTTGGAATGACAGTTGGAGTACCAGATGAAGATCATGCAGTGAAACCTCGTTTACCAGTGGGAGCTATCTTACATGAAAATGCGTATGATGAGAACAAATATAACGAATTATTAGAGGAATATGACCATACGACAAATGAGTATTACAAGGGAAGACTGGCAAACCAAAAGGATGTTACATGGACCGGATCGATGAGTGCTTTCATGTCGAAAGAGAAGAGATTGCATATGAAGGAATTTTTGAATGAAAAAGGGTTTAACAAAAAATAAGGTTTAAAAAAGCAAATCTGTATGATGCAGGTTTGTTTTTTTGTTTGTTAGTTTCATTAGCAAATAAGTCAGACCTTTGAAAGACTTTTGTAACATTTATGAAAGAGAAATGAAAGATTTGTTAGATAAGATGAGGCTTATCTACTCTTATTATAGGGTTACAACAACTTTCCAACTACAGATAGCACAACAACTAGGCTCAAATCAAGATAAAATGTGGGCAATTTCTGCTCCCAAAAGTATTGCTGGCTATGAATTAGTACCTTTACCATAAAGCATCTGTTACATTCAGCTTTATATAACTGCACTTATTAGTATTTAATGTGTCTTCCGGTAAGGTAAGAGAAAGCTCTATGAAGGAAAGTTAAATTATCCATCAAATGGAGGAATATTTATGAAAAGAAAAATTTTTGCTATAGCTTCTGTAATTGCTTTAACAGCCCCTATTCAAAGTGTGGCGTTTGCACATGAAAATGATCAGCAATATGATCCACCTATTGCTCAAAGATGGTCAGCAGAATCTATACATAATGAAGGAGTAAGTTCTCATTTATGGATTGTAAACAGAGCCATTGATATTATGTCCCAAAATACGACTGTTGTGAAGCAAAATGAGACAGCTCTATTAAATGAATGGCGTACTGATCTAGAGAAAGGTATTTACTCTGCAGATTATCAAAACCCATACTATGATAATTCCACATTCGCTTCCCATTTCTACGATCCTGATACAGGAGGTACGTATCTTCCATTTGCAAAACAAGCAAAGCAAACAGGAGCAAAATATTTTAAATTAGCTGGTGAAGCCTATCAAAATAAAGATATGCAAAAAGCATTCTTTTATTTAGGATTATCACTTCATTATTTAGGGGATGTCAATCAGCCTATGCATGCAGCAAACTTTACTAACATTTCGCATCCATTTGGCTTCCACTCAAAATATGAAAACTTCGTCGATACAGTGAAAGACAATTATAGAGTAACAGATGGAAATGGTTATTGGAATTGGCAAAGTGTAAATCCAGAAGATTGGGTTCATGCTTCGGCTGCTGCTGCAAAAGTTGATTTTCCATCAATTGTTAATAGTAAGACGAAAGGTTGGTTTATAAAAGCGGCAGTATCACAAGACTCAGCTGATAAATGGCGCGCTGAGGTAACACCGGTAACGGGAAAACGTTTAATGGAAGCACAGCGTATTACAGCTGGATATATCCATTTATGGTTTGATACGTACGTGAATCAACAATAATAAATAAATTTACACATGGCACAAATTATTTATGCCAAAAAATTAATATGAAAAGAGAGAGGCTTTTACTAGAAAAGCCCTCTCTTTCTGCTTCTATTAAGTTAATCCAGTTTATCTGTATATTGTAATCATGTTTGATATACGAATTATCTGTGCAAAAAGGATGTCCTTATTGAGATATGGCAACAATTCAAGGGATAACCCACCATATTTAAAAATTTCCCATTTTTGGAAGAGAAAAGTTTCTTATTAATATAGTTTTATTCGAAATTGACAAATGTTGCTTGTTTAGTGGCCCCAATTATTAGATAACATTTAACGTTTAGCTAACTTAAAACGAAGGTGGGGTAACTGAAAATAATACAATTGCAATTTCATTAAAATTATTTTCCCATTTATGTTTCAAATTTGCCGGTATTTTTACACTATCACCAGCTTCTAATAAATATTGTTCTTCATCTAAATACAACAGAATTTTTCCTTCTAAAATGACTGCAACTTCCTCACCTTTATGTTCTAGAGGATTTTCTGACGAAGAGGTATTTGGGGGAACATTCATAATCGCTGTTGCCAAATTACCAGTAAAATCAGGTGACAATAGCTCATAAGATAAATTATCAACGATCATTTTCTTACGTTTATTGGATCTTACGATTAAATCATCTGTATTTGTTTCTTCAATAAAAAAACTAAATGTTGGAACATCGAGGGTTTTAGCTAAGACCTTTAGGGTTTGTATGGAAGGATTTGCTAAACCTCGTTCAATTTGGCTTAACATTGAAGGTGTAATCGCAGCTAATTTTGCTAACTCCCTACTATTCAATCCTTTAGCTTTTCTGTATTTTTTAACTTTCTTACCAATGTCTATATTTTCCATAACCATACTCCTTAATAGTATATTTAATTTTATTTAAATAAATTAAATTAAATTAAACGCAACGGTGATTTTATGTTAAACTATATTAAAATAAATTTAATTATAATTTAACATTTAAATCACTACAAGAAAATAAGGAGGATCAGATAGATGAAGGAGATTGAAAGCAAAAATCTTCAAATTTGGAAAGACCATTACACTAATATTATTTCATATCAGTAGAACGAAACCATGCATTTATATGTAGTATTCTATTATCACAGCTCTTATATTTAGTTTTGGAAGTATCATAACCCTTGTACATTTGCTGCAAGATTTCGATAGGATAAACACAAATTGATTATAGGTTCAAAAGAGTGCCAATTAGAAGGAATTTATTACAAAGGGTTTACTCTAAACTGGAAACACATTCGTTATATTTGGATAAATAGTTATAAACATCCGTTGTGTAAGGATAAATAATAGAAAGATTTCTTTCGTTATTGATAATAGAATGGAGGAGATTGTATGTATGAAAAAAAGAATTGTAATTATAGAAGATGAAGATAATATCCGAGAAATATGCAGGCGGTACTTAGAAAGAGAAGGATATGAGGTATACACAGCTGAAAACGGTGAAGAAGGTTGGAACTTATTTCAGCAATATCAACCAGATATCATTATTTTAGATTTGATGATACCGAAAAAAGATGGTTGGGAACTATGTGGGGAAATTCGACAGCACTCTAATGTTCCTATTATTATTTTAACTGCTAGGGGAGAAGAAAGAGATCGAATTTTGGGATTAACAATGGGTGCGGATGATTATGTAACAAAGCCGTTTTCCCCTCGTGAATTAGTATTAAGGGTGCAAATTATATTACGAAGAGGGAATCAAGCAACAATACAAATGCAAGAACCAGTATCAGAAATGGTAAAATTCCTAGATTTAGAGATTTATCCAAAGAAAAGACGTGTATTTGTTTGTGGACATGAAATCGAGTTAACAGTTAAAGAATTTGAGGTACTTTATATAATGGCAAAACATCCAAGACAAGTATTTTCACGATCTCAACTTCTTGAGCAAATTTGGGATTTTGAGTATGAAGGGTGCACAAATGCAGTAACAGTATTAGTGAGTCGTCTACGTGAAAAATTGGAGAAGCATACAACAAAGAACCGTTGGATTCATACAGTGTGGGGCATAGGTTATCGCTTTGAGCCGGATGGAGTAGATGAAATATGAAATTACGTAATCAATTGTTATTGATGAATTTATTGAGCACGAGTATCATATTAGTTTCTATCTGGTATAGTGAAAGGCAGATGTTACTTAGACCGGAACAAACACGGTTATTAATAGGAATTGTAATCGTAGCGCTGATTTTCTCAACCATTATTTATTGGTTAATGACACGTCCTATTATGAAATCTATTCAAAATTTAATTGCATTAACCAAACAATTTAGTGATAGACATTTTGAAACGATGTATATAATAGGGAAAGAACCAGAAGAATTTAAAGAATTGGCGACAGCTTTTCAACAAATGGCTAAAAAATTAGAAGAAGGCTTTACTAAGTTAGAAGAAGGAGAAAAAGCACGTACTGAGCTGATTGCAAATATATCCCATGACTTACGAACCCCCATGGCTAGCATACAATTGATGATAGAAGCGTTACAGGATGATTTAATTGAAGATCCTGATATGAAAATGCAATATCTAACGACAATTCTAAACGAAATACAAAGATTAAGTGGATTAATTAATAACTTGTTTGAACTTTCTAAGTTAGAACTTGGACAAGAAACTTTTCATCCAAGTTTAACACATGTAGACAGCATTCTGTTAGAAGTACTAGATTCACATGCTATCTTATTAAAGGACAAAAATATCCAGTTGCAATTGTGCGTCTCAGATACGCTACCACGAATTTGGATTATGCCATGTAAAATAGTACGGGTTATCAGTAATTTATTACATAATGCAATTCGGCACTCTCCTATATGTGGGACAATCGAGTTGATCGTAGAGGAAAATAAACAGAAACAGCAAGTCCAATTCACTTTGCGTGATGAAGGGGAAGGGATTGCTCTAGATGATCAATTGCGCATATTTGAACGTTTTTTTAGAACAGATCCATCAAGAAGTTCACAATCTGGAGGGTCTGGACTCGGACTAGCCATTGTAAAATCACTAGTTGAAATGCACAAAGGAGAAATTGGTGTTCGAGATCGTTCTGATGGGAAACAGGGATGTGAATTTTGGTTTACTCTTCCCGTTTCATCAGAAAAGAAATAAGACGGTCGAAAGACTTTTGTAATAGTTATGTTATAGAAATGATAGACCTTCTTGTTAACATACATACAAGCACTATGTTACAGCAGCATTATATCAAGTTACTGCTGAGTATAGCTTAAAACCTGGATCGGTCGCTGCGGGAGCTGTAAATAAAACAATAAATTCACCTTTTGCACAGTTTTGGCAAGGTGGCGGTTATTGGGATACAGCTACAAAAGTTAAACCATCATCTACTTCAACAGGTGCAATTAAAACAGATGATTTAAAATTAGTTCGTTCAGATGTACTAGAAAAGTAAGGAGGTACGGAAAAGGCACTTTATTTTCTGAATCACCCTTATATAATGACATAGAATATATATTCTACGTCATTATTAGTACAATTAATAAAATTTTAGATTCCTATATTCTTAATGAACTGTTAATTCTTAAATAAATTCACCAATTTAAACTACCATATAAAACTTACTTTCATTTTTTTACTTATGAAATCTTACAAAAGTGTCATTTTTATGTAAGGTAATTAGATAGTTCATTTACTATTTCAATGTGATAATAAAAGTATAAGAAAAAATAAATTTTTAGATATTATAGGAGAGTGCTAGTAATGATTGTAACAACAACTTCTGCTATTCAAGGAAAAGAAATTATTGAGTATATTGACATTGTAAACGGTGAAGCAATTATGGGCGCAAATATCGTACGCGATCTATTTGCTTCTGTTCGTGACGTTGTTGGTGGCCGTTCTGGTGCATATGAAAGTAAATTGAAAGAAGCACGTGATATTGCAATGGAAGAAATGAAAGTTCTTGCGAAGCAAAAAGGTGCAAATGCAATTGTTGGTATTGATGTAGACTACGAAGTCGTTCGTGATGGAATGTTAATGGTGGCCGTAAGCGGTACAGCGGTACGTGTGTAAATAGATAGAATATGGATTTTTCTATAGTTGTTATGTATTTTCTATAAATATAGATACATTATGTTTTTGAACACATCACAAAACATAAAAAAGGAAGAGAATTATAATAAAATGTACCCTATAGAATAGACACTTAAAAAAAGTCTATTCTATAGGGTATTTCTTGTATAATAAGAGAAAAATCGGGATTGGGGAACTTATAAAATGAGTAAAAAGATGTTTACAGAGAAAGAAATTTAGATTCTATCAAGTAATCCGTATGTGAAATCTGTCAGTACGAAAGAGATTACTTATACAGATGAATTTAAACGTATTTTTATTACAGAAAATGAAAAAGGAAAATTCCCTAGAGAAATCTTTGAAGAATGTGGACTTGACATAGATATAATTGGAATGCAGCGTGTGACATCATCAGAAAATAGGTGGCGCACTACTTATAGAAATGAAGGAGTACTTGGTCTACGTGACACGAGAATAGAAAACTCTGGAAGACCTCGTGAAAGAGAACTTACATTAGAAGAAAAATATGCACGTTTAGAAGCGGAACGTAACCTGTTAAAAGCAGAGAACGAACTCTTAAAAAAGATCAAATTTGCGGAAGGGAGGATGAAAAACCAATAACTTTACTATCTAGTCAAAAATACATCTTGATTCGTTCTGTTATTGTAAAATATAGCCTAAAAAACATGGTGAGCTACTTGTGTAAAGTCGCTGGTGTTTCTCGTTCTAGATACTATAACTACTTTTCTTTGAAATCACAAGAACAGCGCAAACAAAAGGAGAAAAAAGACGAGAAAGTGAAGAAAATCATATTGAAAGCCTTTCACTTTAAAGGACGTAAAAAAGGGGCTCGTCAAATTAAAATGACATTGGAGGGGCAATTTCGTGTTATGTACAATCTGAAGCGTATATAAAACCTTGTGAGTCTTTCAACGAGTTAAAAACTGAAGTTAAGAAATATATGACGTACTACAATCATTATAGATATCAGTGGAATTTAAAGAAGAGGACTCCTGTTCAATACAGAAACCATCTCCTTGATGTTGCATAACTTTTTTTAAAATGTCCTTTACAAAGGGTACACTTCAGTACAGGTTTGTTTTTTTTTTTTTTTTGTTTAAAAAAATAAAAATATTTCCAATTTTTCGTTGACGTTTCTAACTAATGTTGTTAATATACTGAATAATTTTGCAAAATTATAAAATTGATTCGATAGATAGCGAATCAAAGAGAGGGGAATATATGTTACATATTACATCTTGGTTTGAACGACATGTCAAAGTTGTTTATTCACCATTTCGCGAAATGCTATTAAGTTTACACGTTTTATCTAATCCAGCACACCATGTGAAACGGCTAGAATGGGCAGAGAATTTATCATTTCAACCGAGAAGACCCCCTCCTCTAAACGAAGTAAAGGTGGGGGATGAATCGGTTTTTTCTTTTTTTAAAGAAAACCATCTTTTTTGTAGAACATACGTTCCATCTTGTTGTATAATTATCTTATCAAACAAAATGAGGTGAGAACAGGTGAAGAAAGCGTATTTTTCGAAACGGATCTATAAAAGGGACGTACCGTATGAAATGGTAGATACATTGACAAAGACAATGGAAACATTTAATCGGGCGAAACGCTTTGCATTTCAAACGATTGTTCGGGAAAAACGTTGGAGCCGTAAGATGCATACAGATAGTCTTCATCTTGTTCTTAAGCGGAAATATCAATTGAATGATTACTATGCAAACAGTGCGGTGCAAGAAGAAAAGGCGTTGTTTACAGGTTTAATAGAGTTGCAGAAGATATATGAGAAACAAACACAAGAGAAGCTCAAGAAAATCAAAAAGAAGTTGAAGCAAGAACGTACAAAACTGACAAAGCTTCGTAAAATCAAACAAAGTTGTGTGAAAGGAAAGATTACGTTTCCCAAAAACTCCCGCTTTTCGAAGAACAATAATATTATCTCCTTGTCTCGTAAAGAGGACACATTCATTTGGCTGAATGAATATCTGTTTGAGCACCAGTACTTAGATGTTCAAATCAAAAGGATTCAAGCAAAAATCGGTCGTTTGACTCATCGACAATACCGTTTAAAGCAGAAGCTTGAATCGTACCAAACGCATATTCCTAGCGCGGTGTTTGGGAGTAAAAAACTGTTTCGGTCTCAATTTACAATCGATGAGTTTATACATAACCATGACAAATGGAAAATATTATTTTCCCGTGCTCGAAATAAACAATTCATTCTATCTGGCCGTAAAGATGCCAAACACGGAAATTTTGTGTTTCAGTATGTTGCCCAGAATCAGGAATTATGGATGACGACAAGTACAGGAAAACTAGTTATGTTTCCAGCTATCACATTCCCGTATGGACAAGAAATCATTGAGGAAGTGATCACAAACCAATTACAGTGTAAGAATAAGAAAAAACATGGCAAACCGATTGCGTGGTCTGTTGAAGACTATGGTGAGTATTATATTGTGAAATGCTTAGTCGATGTACCGGAAAACCCGCACACGAATTACAGTAAAGCGGATGGGGTGATTGGTGTAGATTGTAATCTAAATCATTTTGCTTGGGCGCATGTAACGAAGGATGGGAATTACAAAGGAAGTGGTTCCCTCCGTTTTTCCATGATAGGTAAATCTACCGGACAAATCACAAAGATAATTGAAGCGGAAGTCATTCGATTAGTTGACCTCGCGCATCAGTATAACAAGCCGATTGTAATAGAGAAGTTAGATACCACGCAATCCAAGACAGGTGATCGATACGGAAATAAGCGGGCGAATCGAATGAAGAGTATGTTCGCTTATAAGAAGATGACAAACGCGATTCTCAATCGTGCGGATAAAATGGGCGTGGCTGTCTTTCGAGTCAATCCAGCTTACACTTCTATCTCAGGGAAGATGAAATATATGCGGAAACTCGGCATCTCTATTCATCAATCCGCGGCTTTTACGATTGGACGTCGTGGATTAGGGTATAAGGAAAAAGTACCTCAGGTGCTTCAGTCTTATATTCCAAAGAAAGAAGTGCACCACTGGACCCATTGGCATCAATTAAATAATCGATTTGATATTCGTACGCATCATTTCTATCAGTTATATCATGTGAATCAGCCGAAAGAGGCATTACAAATCGAGCGATTAGACTTATTTGAAAGTGAAAAGAAAAAACTAGCAAAACTGTTTGCATAATGAAAAAAGAACGCCTTGTCCCAGTCTCTTACACTTGTCACCAGAGCAGATAACATGTCTAGGAACTGGATGCATGACAGGGTGTTCTTCGCCTCGATATAGGAAGAAAGTAGCTATACCTTTTCTGTTCTCCTCGGAAGACAGAAAGAGGTCGTCTTGCCTAAGGACACTACCGAATTTCTATATCGTTGTATCCTCTTTGTTGAACGAGAGGAAGTGTTTTTGTTTCGACAGAAACAGTAGAATCCCCCACCTCAAGCTCGTGTAGAGGTGGGGGTAGTTCAATGAGTAAGATGGATACACAAGAAAAGGAGCTATTGCTTGAAATCAATGACAAAAGTGATGATTGGCTCGTCCGTAAGGCGGAAAAACATGCAAAACGAACAGG
Source organism: Bacillus sp. DX3.1 (assembly GCF_030292155.1). Taxonomy (NCBI): domain Bacteria; kingdom Bacillati; phylum Bacillota; class Bacilli; order Caryophanales; family Bacillaceae; genus Bacillus; species Bacillus sp. DX3.1. The sequence goes on from NZ_CP128153.1 coordinate 1,599,766, forward strand.
GAATATGGTTTTATTTTAATTTCTGGGGGGAAGAGAAAATGGGAGTATTTCAAGGTGCAGCAGCATTATGTAAAAATGGTGATGGGGAATTATTAATGGTACTGCAAGGTCGTCCAGATGTAAAAGAGGCAGAGTTGAAATGGTCTGTTCCATCGGGCGGGAAGTTCGAAGAGGAAACATTCGAACAGTGCTGTATACGTGAAGTAAAAGAGGAGACAGGATACGATGTGCGGATTGTTCGAAACGTGTATGAAAAGAAGGGTGACAGTAACGGATATAATATCCATATTGTGTATTACGAAGTTGAAGTAATTGGTGGACAAAAAGAAATATGTGATCCAGATGGCTTGATTCATAAAATTGATTGGAAAAGAATCGAAGAGATAGAAGGAATCGGCCTTTCATTTCCAGAAGATAAAAAATTATTGCAGCAGTTTTATAATCGTTCTGTAAGCGAACGATTATAAAACTTAATCGGAATGGAAGGATGGAAGAAAATCTAGCCTCCATCGCTGTTGCTGAAAGTGTTGGATTTGCAAATGCATTCGATTATGTTGTATTTGAGTTTTCTTTTCTTTCTAATAGGCTATGTTAAACTTCATTGTTGATTAAAGGATATTTTTGTTTGTCGCAAACTATAACCATCGACACCTGCAACGGAGGCGACGGGTATGGCAATGACTTTGAAAGAGATACTGAAAGGAATTAAAGCATTAAACGAGAAAGACAAGCATCGTGTGTACGCCCATCTCCAAACAACGGTTCGCAGTTCGTTTCAAATGCCTAATCCTATAATTAGAGAAATTAAAGAACGTAAACATGAAAAGGGGTTTATCTGTCCGCATTGTCAGAGCAGCAGAGTCGTCCGATTCGGCAAGTATAAAGTTATGGTCGCCGGTGAGGAAGTCGTTCGACAACGATATAAATGTAAGACGTGTAAGAAGACATTCAACGACTTATCACATACTCCATTGCATCGTACTCGCAAGTTCAACAAATGGTTGGATTTCGTTCAATACATGCTGGAGGGATTCTCCCTGCGCAAATTAGCGGAGCTCATAGGAGATGTCTCTTGGGTCACGTTGTTTTACTGGCGCCACAAACTGCTTGCGGCACTTCGCCAGATTCCTATACAAAACTTTACTGGCATTATGGAGATGGATGAAACCTATATTCTGTATTCGGAAAAGGAAAGAAGAAATATCACTGGGAGAGAGCCGCGCAAGCGCGGTGGTTCTTGTAAATATCGCGGCATCAGTTTACTACTGTATGGTAAGGTTTAGCTATTTTTTGAACTCTTCCTAATTTAATTATAGCATTTAAAAAATGGTTAATATAGACTTTTTATTCTCATTTACTACTGCTAAAATCAATAGAACATTAATGGTTAGGAGAGATGTAGAATGAGTTCTTTGGTTCTCGGTTTTCAGGAGATAGAAAAAACACAGCTTTTGCTCGTTGGCGGAAAAGGGTTAAATTTAGGGAAATTATCAAAAATTCAAGGAATACAAGTACCAGAAGGATTTTGTATTACAACAGTAGGATATCAAAAAGCCATCGAACAAAACGAAACGTTTCAAGCATTGTTGGATCAAATAACAATGCTAAAAGTAGAGGATCGTGATCAAATTGGTGAAATCAGCAGGAAGATTCGAAAAATTATTATGGAAGTAGAAATTCCTTCCGATGTTGTGAAAGCAGTTACTCACTATCTCTCCCAGTTTGGTGATGAACATGCTTATGCAGTGCGTTCCAGTGCGACTGCTGAAGATTTACCACATTCCTCTTTTGCTGGTCAACAAGACACCTATTTAAATATCATCGGAAAAGAAGCCATCTTGCAGCATATCAGCAAATGTTGGGCTTCCCTATTTACGGATCGCGCGGTAATCTACCGTATGCAAAATGGATTTGACCACAGTCAAGTTTATTTATCCGTTATCGTTCAAAGGATGGTTTTCCCACAGGCTTCAGGGATTTTATTTACCGCTGATCCGATTACTTCTAACCGAAAGCTGCTATCAATCGATGCCAGTTATGGGCTTGGAGAAGCACTGGTCTCTGGCTTGGTATCTGCCGATTGTTATAAAGTACAGGAAGAGGAAATCGTCGATAAGATGATAGCAACCAAAAAATTGGCTATCTATGGATTAAAAGACGGCGGAACAGAGACAAAGCAGATCGATCCTGATCAGCAAAAGACTCAAACACTTACTGAACAACAAATTTTACAACTAGCACGCACAGGAAGACAGATCGAAACTTATTTTGGTTGCCCACAAGATATCGAATGGTGTTTGGTTGATGATACATTTTATATTGTCCAGAGTCGGCCAATCACTACTTTATACCCGATCCCTGAAGTGAATGATCAAGAAAATCACGTTTATGTATCTGTCGGTCATCAACAAATGATGACCGATCCCATGAAACCACTGGGATTGTCTTTTTTCCTGTTAACGACTAATGCACCCATGCGTAAAGCTGGTGGAAGGTTGTTTGTTGATGTCACACATATGCTGGCTTCACCTGACAGCAGAAAAATGTTATTAGATGCCATGGGACAACACGATCCGCTCATGAAAGATGCACTTATGACCATAATAGAGCGAGGAGATTTCATAAAATCTTTACCAAATGATAAGCAAGAACAGAGTTCCGGTAAAAGCAATAAAAGTTTGTCGTCTACGGATTCTAGGGCACAAATCGAAAACGACCCGACAATCGTTTCTGATTTGATTAAGAGTAGTCAAACATCGATAGAAGAGTTAAAACAAAACATCCAAACGAAATTAGGATCGGATTTATTTGATTTTATTCTGGAAGATATCCAGATATTAAAGAAGATTTTATTTGACCCACAAAGTTCAGCTGTGTTTATGGCTGCTATAGATGCTTCATCATGGATCAATGAAAATATGAACGAGTGGTTAGGTGAAAAAAACGCAGCCGACACCCTTTCTCAATCTGTACCAAACAATATTACTTCGGAAATGGGTCTAGCATTATTGGATGTCGCAGATGTGATTCGTCCTTATCCAGAAGTAATTGATTATTTACAACATGTAAAAGATAATAACTTTTTGGATGAACTGGTTACGTTTGAAGGTGGAGAAAAAACTCGAGACGCTATCTATACTTATCTCGATAAATACGGAATGCGATGTAGTGGAGAAATCGATATTACGAAAACTCGTTGGATTGAAAAACCAAATACGATTATCCCAATGATTCTAAATAACATCAAAGACTTTGAGCCTAATGCTGGTAAGCGGAAATTTGAACAAGGGCTACAGGAAGCTTTGAAAAAAGAACAAGAGTTATTAGATCGATTGAAGCATTTACCGGACGGTAAACAAAAAGTAAAAGAGACAAAACGAATGATCAGCCTAATCCGGAATTTCATTGGTTATCGTGAATACCCAAAATACGGTATGATTAATCGCTACTTCGTTTATAAGCAGGCTTTACTGAAAGAAGCCGAACAACTCGTACAAGACAGCGTTATTCGTGAAACAGAAGATATATACTACCTGACTTTTGAAGAGCTTCACGAAGTCGTCCGTACAAATAAACTGGATTATGGGATCATCAGTAAACGAAAAGATGAGTACAAATTATATGAAAAACTAACGCCTCCACGTGTTATCACGTCTGATGGTGAAATCATTGCGGGTAAGTACAAACGAGAAAATCTCCCAGCCGAAGCGATTGTAGGTCTTCCTGTTTCTTCCGGAGTGATAGAGGGCCGAGCACGTGTCATCTTAAACATGGAAGATGCTGATTTAGAAGATGGAGATATATTGATCACCTCCTTTACTGACCCTGGCTGGACACCATTGTTTGTGTCTATAAAAGGTCTAGTCACCGAAGTTGGCGGACTGATGACTCATGGAGCAGTTATCGCACGTGAGTATGGCTTACCGGCAGTTGTCGGGGTGGAGAATGCTACGAAGTTAATCAAGGATGGACAAAGGATCAGGGTGGATGGAACAGAAGGGTATATAGAAATACTATAATTCGTTACATTTAAATCATAAAAGAAGAGCATTCGAATTAGGAGAATCATTGACATCATGGTGCTTTGCGGTCTATGGTAAGAACCCTGTCACTAGGACATATAAGGGGACAGTAACTGAAGATCGATATTAGCGTCTGTTAAGATTATCTTGAAATCGATTCTTTTGTTAAAGGGCGCTTTTCTGGAGTAACGAAAAAAGTCCAATTTCTCAATTTTAATACTGAGAAATTGGGCTTTTTAATATTATAATTTCCTTAACGTTGTAAATCCTGTCTCATTAAAAAAATGTTTTAGACTATAGAAAAAAGTATTAGACTGTTAAAAAATAGTTGTAGACTGAAAAGGTGTTTTCTGTACATGAAAGAACTTTTTGCTAACATAAAACCAAGGTATCGCAAAAACTTTAAAAGTCCCTTCAGAGTACTGAAGGGACTTTTCATTCACATAATCAGCGTTATTGGTAATGACTTCTCGCTAGGAAATCACACAGGGAAAAAATACAAGTGGCTCATGAAACTGTATTATTTTTCTTGATATTCTAACTTGAAAAAGAAATCACGTTCTTTTATTACAATTACGATAGATAAAATAAGCAAAAGAACGGTTTGTATGACTTTGCTCATGGGGTGTGTTGCAAACACTTCGTTGAAAAAACCAGCCGTAATATGAAAAACGATGGGAATGATAATATTCCGTCCCGTTTTATAGTACAACCAGTTCATCAAAATCACAAAAGGAATAAGACTCAACGAAAAGTTGATAGAATATATGACCCCTGTTTCAACCAGATTACTTTGATAATAATCCTTAATAAAGGATAGAGGAAAGTGCCAAAAAGCCCAGAATACAGCAAAAATAATAGATACAGTAAACAGATTAAACCGTTTTCGTAAACAGTCCGTGCCATACGAGTGCCAAGCCAACTCTTCTAGTAACGGAGCAACAAAAAGCAAAAACCATGCTGGAAACAGACCTGCCGAAAACGAAAATTTTCCTGCTAAGGAAAATTGAGAAGGGCTATATCCGAAAAGCAAAGAAATTGCTTGTGCGAGAAGAATGCTCGCAATCATAAGAAAACATGTCACAATAATATAAAATGGTTTTATCGCATTAAAATGAAAGAGCCTTTTTAACAAATCGTTTCGTAAGTCAGAGTCTAAAAACATCAAAATAAAGGCAACTATCATGGGACTTGCTAATCCAATAACTCCTAATATACTTTCTACGATAACATATACATGACTACTTGACTCAATATGACTTATGTATGCAGCAATAAACCACAATACCCACGGAATTACAATTGATAAACCATAGAACAAAATTGGATGTCGATATTTCTCAATTGTCATTTTCATCTCCCTCTTTTTCCTAATTACACCATTTAAGAAGTGCGATGGAGTGAAGATTTTTCGCTGTATGTCGTATTCATGTGAGGTTTACATAACGTATCATTATACGCAGTAAACACAGAGACTAATTCTATATTCATCAAGGATTAGACCTTTGTCTCTTTTAAAATTACGTATGTTTTCTCAGAATTATTCTTATTTCCCGTATAAAAATTGCATAGCTACTATTTAGTCTAATACTTTATTTTAATAAAAACTTTTTTAAGAAATAAAATTTAGCAATCAGTCTACATCTTTATTTTATTAAGTTAGAAAAGCAAGAATTGAGAAATCTAATTAGATTAACGATATTTAGTCTAAAACTTTTTTTAAAATGAACAAATCCGCATTTTCCTGACGCTACCCCATTAAGGGTCATAGTACATAAAACTAATAGCTTCCGAACATACTAATAAAATGTTTTGGAGGTGAGTTTTATGGATAAAAAAGACTTTCAAAAAGTTTATAATGAATACTTACAACAAGGGGAAGACCAAGCTCAATTGGAAGTAGTTGAGGAAGTCGATTCAGGAGTAGAACAAATTGTTGCAGTTCGTAAAAATGATGAGGATGATATTATTGCTTTTAAAACAAGTAGTGGAAGAGAATTAGATTATATTACTGCTCTTGATGAAGCAAAATCAGGGAAGTTAGCTCATGTGGACGTATTTTATAAGTATGGCAGGGATATTATACGTAGTGAACCTGATGGTATTAAAGAAAATAACTTAGATAACTTACCTTCTTTTTAAACGGGTAAACCTAAAGAAGAGAATGTTAATTTGGATATTCTCTTCTTTACTTTACTAATTTACTGTGATCTTCGTAAACTTGCTGTAAGAAAACCATCAGTTATTCAATTATAGGGCGCAATTGTGGAGAAACACATGTTGAAAATGATCAAACTTTTTATAAAACTGAAACCCAAATTTGCTGAATATGTGGAAAAATAAGTAAAAGGGGTGGTGCATATTATACATGACTAATATGTGTCACTCCTTATTTTTTATGACTTTTTACGATTTAGTTCATGATAAATTTTAAAAAAGAAACACCAAATAATCATTTGGGCAGGCTTTTTAATTTGGTTTCTAATTGCCCTTATATATTTAACAATTTAGTTCGTTTAATTATAAATTTAAAAAGGAATTTATATGAACGATCTTAAAATTGTGATTTATTACAGAAAAGGTCATCGTTGTTAAATAAGGTACAAATATATAGTCCAATCAGTACGTACCTATTATGTAATTCATTTAAAGGATATAAAGAATAAAAAGGCTCTAATATTGAATAAGAATATAAAGGGCAGAACTTATTTGAAGACTTTTGAAACTTTGTACTTTTAGGTAGTTTTTAAAACTAATAGGCTTCATTTCTTAAATGAGAAGGGAGAATGTTTTTTGAGCTTAAAACATGAGAAACATATGAGGTCAGAAATAGCTGATAAAACTTATTTGACTAAAGGATGGGGCTATGTTGCAGCTCTTGCACTGTTGCCGTATGCGATTTTAAAATCGCTTTGGGCATGGGGATCAACGGTAGGACTTACAACAAAACAAGCTGTACAAAATGTAGCAGGGTTTGGTGATACCTTAAAGGAAGGACCTGCTTTTCTATATACGTTATATACCATCGGAATAGACTTCACAGCTATCTTGGCGATGCTGGCATCTTTATTTGCTTTAGCTCTCGTGACTTCCTGGGGGGAGAAACTACCAAAATGGTTATTAATCATATTAGGATGGTCAGTTGGGGTGTTGACAGTTCTAATTAGCTTCTTGACAGCTCTTCAATTTTTAGGAGTGCTTCCAAAAGGATACACCGAAGGGTTAGCCATTTGGGTGTATGTGGTAACGTACGGAGGATTGTTCTTGTGGGGAGTAACTGTATTTATAGCGACTCTGTCGTTCCAGCATCGGATTAAAAATAAACAGTCCACCAAAAGAAGGTATTTAAGGAAATGATTTACTTATAATGCTTATCTTGAATATCCTTTCAGTGTTGGTGTTCCGGGACAATTTTCAACAATCGGGCGCGATTGTTGAAGAATCCTTAGATTTAATCGACTTTATTGTCATTTTACATCATGAACTACTTGTTGAACTTTGAGCATTATAACTTCAGCACTTGGTTTTATAATACCTTTGGGAATGTATTATTATTTCTACCTTTGGGAATTTTGGTTTCACTGGTCTTTATTGATGTAAAATATCTTAGTCAAGTGATATATCTATCTCTTTTTATTAGTGTTTCCGTTGAAACTACTCAATATATTACTACATTAGGTGTTTTTGACGTAGATGATATTATCTTAAATACATTAGGTAGTATTTTAGGTTTTATGATATTAGTTTTTATTAAAAATAAGAGGTTAAAGTTTTTCAACTAACGGGTGCGTTAGTGAAACAGAACATAGAGAAAGACTGACATAATAGGTCAGTCTTATTTTTTGCGTGTCTAACGTTATATACATATATACATCGTATTGTGGTTGAAAACATAAGTTTTTTTAAAATTTAGTATTGATAAGTTTAACATAGCCTTCTAATAAATAAAAAGAATCACAAAAAAGAAAGAGTTATTTCGCTCTTTCTTTTTTGTGGAAACAGTCTCCTAACACACCGAACGTTTGACCGTAGAATCGTTTTTTAAAATTACGATTATGTTTAAAAAGGTAGGTATACGTTATAGATTTTGATGTCATGAGGCTATTAGTATAGGGAGTGTGAAAGTTTCTTCCATTCACTTAAATACATTTTATCAGTCCTTTTTAATTCAATAGGAAGTCTAGCAATGAGTTCTAAACTATTGCCATCAGGATCATCAAAATATACTGCTGCATGTGCTTGTTCTGGAAAAACAATTGGTTCAATCGGTTCCATTCCAAAATCCTTTCTGGCAGTAATCCCTTTATGACTCAACCATTCTATAGCCTTTTCTAAATCATTCAACTCTACTTGAAAAGCTACATGCCGCAGGGAAGGATGATATTTTGTTTTATATTCTTTTCCTTGCCAAAGTCCTAACCAACTTTGTTCTTCTACAATCCAAAAGAAAGCAGTCGTTTTACATTTTTTATATAGTTTTAAACCTAATGATTCATAAAATGGAATTGATATTTCTAGATTACTAACAGGAAGATGTGCCTCATATAGTCCCTTGATCATAAAAAATCGCCTCCTTTGTTTCTTCTTATTTTAATCTATATATTTCCAGATTAAATCAACAAAAAGATTGGAATACACCTCATACAAAAGTATGAAATAAAAAAACAGCTCATTTATCATGAGCTGTTACTGTTTGCATGCCTCGACATCAATTCCGGCAGCAATTAATTTTTTCTCTCCGTCTTGTTCAATTAATTTCTGTAATTTTGATAAGAAAGAGTCAAAGTCTGTATGCTTAGCAACTTGGAATGTCATTTTATGTTCAATCGGAAGCCATGTATCAATGTCTGCTTCGTTATGCTGAATTTTTACTTCCAGTTTATCAAGAGCATTTGCGACTTTTGCCTCATATGTTTCTTTTGCTTCAAATTCCATCCATAAATCGTATAATTCGTCCCCAAGAGGGCCGTCTAATGTACGTTTAATATTTCGAATGGCTTGTTGTTCGTTTTCTTGTTTTTTTAGTTGTAATTCTTCACTATTCATTGTGTCAAAAGCAGGAATATCACCAGCTTCTGCTTCAACAAGGTCATGAATGATGACCATTTTAAGTAATTTTTCCATTTGTACTGTTTTATCTAAATAAGGCTGAACGAGAACAGCCATGAGTGACATACGCCATGTATGTTCTGCGACACTTTCTTGACGACCGTTTGAAAGCCAGCTGTGTCTCATTTCATATTTCAGCTTTTCTGCTAGTGCAATAACTTGTAAAATATTGTGCTCCATATGGATCCCCCTTATATTGCTATACAATAATCTTAATATAAAAATGAAATGTGTCAATTTTGTTGTTGTACCATTTTGATTTGACGGATAATTTAGAAATATTGTAAAATATTTTTATAATATTTTTTTATTTTTACAAAAGACAAAGAATTAATATAAAAATTGCAAAGTGCTGAGAGGGAGTGGGAATACAATGTACCAACATGCAGCAATTACTGTACTAAGTCTTTTGAAAAATATGTCAGATGAAATGAAAAATGATAGTAAAGTAGAAGAGGAATGTAAAAAAATAGAGAAACAATTCCATATAACGTATGAAGAGTTAATGGGTTTATATAATAAAATGGTCGTATTTCAAAGAGATATTGAGAAAATAGGTGGTTTGTTAGCGTATGAACAATCTCCTATTATGTGGTTAAAATCTGAATTAGAATTGTTATATGTGACATATCAATTTTGCCAGCGTTATGATTTGAATATTGCGGATATTTCAAAGTATGTAAATAAAGAAAGCCTTCAGTTGTTTCCAAAAACAGAAAGTCAACTGCAGAATACGTACTATAAATTAAAAAAACAAGAGTTGCCATTTGAAAATATTAAAAAGGGAAAACCAGGTCGTAAGAGAAAACATGGATCTGGAAAAAATACTGAAGAAAAGTTAAAGCGTGAAAATAGCGTTGGGTTTCATAATGAACATACAGAAAATAATCTTGTTACAGTGTTATCAGGGATTGTTGATAATTTTGAAACAATTGGTGTACAAAGTGAAAAACAAGAACTGTATCAATTTATGGAAGGGATTTACAAACTTTCTAGTTTGGCAGCAGGGCATATGAGAGAAGAACATGGTATACATGATGTGCAGAGGGAATTACATGCTCTACGTGCAGAAAATGAGCAACTACGATGTGAAAAGGAAGAACTTATTTCGAGTATGAAAGAAATGACAAATCAAATGAATCATTTCATCGAGAGCTCTGATATTGAACAAATTCGAACATTACCGTATTTTGTGAATATGTGTAAACAATATTTACATAAGAGCGGAGTACACAATGAAAAACAAACTATGTCAATGAAACAGTAAGACTCTAGTACCTGATAAAACAAGAGCGTAAATGCCACTGCATAAAAATTTTGCAAAAGAAAAAGCACAAGCCTAGTAATATCAAAGGTTTGTGCTTTTTCTATGTTACTGATAACGCCAATTATGTTACGTAATGGTCATTTATTCCACCTATGTTTATCTTTTTTCCTACTGCAAGTTTAGTAACTTCATTCATCTTTTGCCTGAAGAAGAGGCGCATTGGATATGTCCAACGTATATCGCAAAGGTGAAAAATGGGACAGCGGAAAATCTGGAACAACATGCGATTGATGGGATTGGGTGGTTTTCGTTAGAGAGTCTTCCGGCGCCGTTAACGTTAACATTACAAAATGCATTGCGAGAATATCAAAAGTAAAAATACAGGAATGTATCCCGTAAAAGCCCTCAGTAGAACGGAAGAAAATTTCCGCTGAGGGCTATTTTTATTTTTGATTTCAAAATAATAGTAGGACAAGCTAAGTTTTTAGGAATGAAAATAAATTTATATAAAATTCAGAATTTTATTGACTGTCCGAATGTTTCTTTTTATATTAGTAGGTATAACAATAACTACTAAAGGGGTGGGGACATGACAGAGGTATTATTTCTACAGGATGCATATGAAAGAACTTGTCAAACAGAGATAACGAAAATTGATGGAGAGCGAGTATTTGTCAAGGAAACAATCTTTTATCCGACAGGTGGAGGCCAAGAATGTGATACAGGTGTTTTTATACAGGGGGAGCATACTTTCGAAGTTGAAAAAGTAAAAAAAGAACAAGGGGAGATTGTTCACTATGTGAAAGATGCAACGGATTTACAGCTTGGCTCAGTTCAAGCAGAAATCGATTGGGAGCGTCGTCATAATTTGATGCGTCATCACTCCTTACTGCATTTGATTGGTGCAGTTGTATATGAAAAATACGGGGCGCTATGTACAGGGAATCAAATTTATTCTGATAAAGCACGTATTGATTTTAATGAATTACAAGAGTTAACAAGTGAGCAAGTGCAAGAAATTGTGACAGAAGTAAATGAGTTGATTCAGCAAAATAAAGAAATCTCTACAAGATTCATAAGCCGCGAAGAAGCAGAAAATTCTACAGGAATGATTAAAACAGCGATAAACCTTCTACCACTATCTATTCAAGAAATTCGCATTGTAACGATTCAAGATATTGATGAGCAAGCATGCGGGGGAACACATGTAAAGTATACAAACGAAATTGGTTCCCTTGTGATCGATAAAGTGAAAAGTAAAGGAAAACAAAATCGACGCTTTGAAGTACGTGCTGTCCAGTAAATACAAACAAAGATAGAGTGAGGGATTGCAGTGGATGAAGTCATGAAGGAACTACAAAAATTAGGGTTTTCACAATATGAATGTAAAGCTTATATCGGTTTATTAAAGCATTATCCAGCGACAGGATATGAAATTAGTAAGCAAACAGGAGTACCGCGCTCGATGATTTATGAAGTACTCGGTAAATTGATGGATAAAGGTGCGGTGCATTTAGTACCGTCAGAACCGGTTAAGTATGTTCCTGTATCAGCAAGTGAATTAATGAACCGAATGAGAAAGGATTTTGAAAAATCGTTTGATTTTCTTGATCAAAAGTTAAATTGTTTGGAGCAGGAACGCCAAGTAGATGTCATCTCTCATATTCGCAGCGATGAACGTATTTTGAAAGAAATAAGCAATATCATTGAGCGGGCGGAAGAAGAATTATGGATTTCTGTATGGGAACAGCAGGTGTTTCAGTTAGAAGCGTTAATCCAGCAGAAAGAACAGGAAGGCGTACATATTTTTTCTGTTTTATTTGGAGCACCGCATACTAAAATCGGAACGACGTTTCATCATAACTATATGACACCGGATGTTGTGAAAGAGCGGATGGGCGGTCATTTAACAATTGTTGCACGGGATGGAAAAGAAGTGCTCATTGCTAACTTTTTAGATCATAGCACATCATGGGCTGTGACAACGTATGACCCGGTATTAGTGCTCGTGGCAACGGAATATGTTCGTCACGATATTATGGTTGAAGAAATTACGCAAGAGTTTGGACCTAATAAGCTTGATGCACTATGGCGAAATAATTCTGATTTGGTTCACGTTGTAACGGGAAAACGACTGATTCAAAAAATGAAGGGGGAAGAATGATGGCTAGGGCAGAAGTGCAAATGCCAATGCACGAAGATGAAACGTTTCGGCAAGGTGTGAAGGATTGTTTGCCGACAGTGCTGGGCTATTTAAGTATCGGGATTGCGGCAGGCGTCATTGAAAAAACAGCCGGGTTTTCTTTAGCAGAAATTACGCTTATGTCTATCCTGATTTATGCTGGATCCTCACAATTCATACTAGCTGGTATGTTTGCGGCAGGCGCACCTGCTTCAGCAATTATATTTACTGTATTCTTTGTCAATTTACGTCACCTGTTAATGAGTGCAGCGTTAGCACCTTATTTAAAGAAAGTCCCTTTTATGAAGAATATGATAATCGGTTCCCAAATTACAGATGAAACATTTGGTATCGCAGCGCAACATGCCTCGGGAAAGCAATATTTAAGTGAAAAGTGGATGCTCGGTTTAAATGTAACGGGGTACTTAAACTGGATCTTGGCAAATATTGTTGGGGGTATTTTTGGAGAGTGGATTCCAGATCCACATACGTATGGAATGGATTATGCATTACCCGCTATGTTTATTGGGTTATTCGTTCTACAGTTAATGAGCAACCATCCAAAATTAGCGATTCATGTAAGTGTAGCAGTTGCAGCAATTGTGATTGCGTATAGCGTACATTTTTTCGTACCAGCAAGCGTAGCGGTTATTATTGCAACACTTGCAGCAGCAACAATTGGGGTGGTGATTGAGAAATGGAAGTAAGGTTGGATGTACTATTACTTTTATTAGGAGCAGGTTTGGTAACATTAATTCCGAGAATATTACCACTTCTTGTATTTAGTAAAATACAAATTCCAGACTGGGGCTTAAAGTGGCTGAATTATATACCGATTGCGATACTAGCAGCACTCCTTGCTCAAGTGTTATTTATGCATGAAACGATGCAATGGGACTATATATTAGCTGCTATTCCAACGTTCCTTGTTGTCATTTATACACGTAGCTTATTAGGAGCGGTATTAACGGGCGTGATTGTGATTATTTTGTTACGTTTTTTCATGTAACAAGGATTCTCGCATATTGTATCGAAATATGTAATATCACGATTTAAAGGGGAGGGTGCTATGCTCATTGTCACAATAGGTGTTATTCTGTTCACACTGTTTTTCTGTTTTATAATTGGACTTATGACTTATACAATGTTTGTTAAAAAAGCAACCCCGCAAATTTATTACACACCAGTTGATTCCATCACAGCGCAACCACATGTAAACAAAGATAAGGAAAAGAAAGGCTTTTAAGCCTTTCTTTTATCTGTTTATTCCTGTTTGGATGGAGCGCACCAATTTAAAAAACGAGATACTTTAAAAAATACTGATTGGCCCAGCTCCTATAAGACGAATTTACATGTTGGAAATCCCGTGCAATAATAGCCCAAACAGTAAACTAATAAAAGTAGTGTAAATGACATGTCATAACTCCTTTCGATAGATTTTTTTCACAGATTCCAAAAACATCAAACTACAAATGAAACAAATGTGGTTAGGAGGGAGGTAACTGCTCATAAGAGAGCGATAAATTCAACTAACCATAAGTGGACAATGAAGCATCCACTTATGGCAAGCTCACTCTATCAATCACAATTTTTCCAAGAAACGAATCTATCATTTCGAATGCTTGTTTTGTAGATTTTTCGTTATACTTTGTAGTGTAAGGGTCAAGAAATCCATGCTCTCCGGGAAGCTGCTGTATATGTAGAAATGGATTGTTTTGTTTTTGCAAAGCTGTGATAAGAGAAGGAACTGAAAAACTTGCTTCTTTTTCTGGGAAAATTAATAGCGTAGGACATGTAGGTACAATATGCGTATAATCCCGTATTCGCGATCCATAGCAACCAATGACAAAATCAACGTTTTGATTTTTACTACATAGCCATGCGATGGTTGCACCAACACTAAAACCAATGAGTCCGATGTATGTGTAGTCTTTATGTAGTTGTAAAATTATATTTTCAATTTGTTCTTTTCCATGTTGGAATCCGGCGATGTGCATAAAATGGGAGTAAGCTTTTTGTTCTTTTTCATAATGAAAAGGAGTGTTACCTTGTAAAAGATTTGGGCAGAAGACATCTATATGCTGCGAAGAAAATTTTGTTACAACGTCCTGCATATGTTCATTTACTCCGTATATTTCGTGCACAACAATAAGAGCTACTTTATGATTCATAGATTATAAACTTTTTCTTTGAAAATCATATTCTTTTTCAACAACACAAATCTTCATGTGAAATTGTTCATACCATTGTTCACGACCTCGTTGTCTCGCTATAGTATGGGCAGCATTTTCTCGCCAATGTTTAATTGCCTCAAGTGATTCCCAGTATGAAATGGTAATTCCCAACCCAGACGTATCTCGTACACTTTCAACGCTTATAAATCCTGGCTGTTGCTTTGCAAGATCCTCCATTTTTTCAGCAACATCGTCGTAATCTGTAGTGTCTTGTGAAAGTTGGGAAGTGAATATAACTGCATAATAAGGGGGGGGCTTTTTATTTGATTTGTCCATTTTTTTCCTCCATATACAATAATAAGATGTATTGTATCATAAAAGCGTGGATTTAAAATGAATTTTTTACCATCTATAAAGGATAACCTATTTAACAGTACTCTAAAAGAAGTCCCACTTCGAAGGAAAATGAAGTGGGACTTCTTATATTTCTTCTAGGCTGTTAATTGGAACAGTTAATTCACGGTTTGGGTTTGCTGCATCATATATACGTGCGGTTTCATTGCTTTCATCAACATGTTGAATCATGACTGGCATTCCTTGAAAACTGACATTTGCTTGTTCTGATGACTCGGAAATTTCTTTTGCACGTTGAATATTCATTTTTTACACTCCTCCCATCATTACTATCTTTGCTCTGAGAGAGGAATAATATACCGAATTAACATGAATTTAAAGTTTTTGTATTATTTGTAATGTTTCTTCGATAAAAGTAGTAAACATTGAGTCAGGAAATTCTTGTATAGCATCAAAAGCTTGCGTTGCTTCATTCAGTGCTTGTTCTTTATTTTGCAGTTGCATATAGCAAAGTGCACGATAACTTCCGGCCGTTATAACCCAAGCTTGATCTAGGGGATGGAACGCATAGCGAGGCATCTCCACTTGTTGTAGTGTTTCCAATGCTTCTTCATATTTTCCGAGACCGTATAATGCTTTTCCTTTTTCTAAGTAATAAAAACCATCTTGTTTAAAATCTATTTCGTGTTCACACTGTTCCAAATATAACTCTACATGTTGTAATGCGATATCATATTGTTTTGTTGCATTATGGTAGGAAGCTTTTAATATGTGTAGAATAGACGCAGAGAAAGTATTTTCTGTAAATATCGCGAATTGTTCTGCTTTTTTAATATAATGCATATATTTCTCTTGATTCTGAGCCAATGTTGCCTGATAAGAAAGAATACGATAACATTCATCTGTTTTGTAATACACTTGATTTTCTTTAGAGAACCTAAGAGATTGAAGTAGGATTTTTTCAGCCCTTTCATAGTCTCCAAACGCTAGTATTACAATAGCTTCATCTAAAAAGAGTTGAATTTGCATGATAAGATCTATTTCTAATTGTTTTTCTGCATATTCTTTACGAATCGAATCAATTAATTGTAGACATTCTGTATATTTTTTATTGACAAATAACACGCGAAAGAAAAACAGTTTTGTTTCTGTACTTTCACGATATAAAGTATATTTTTGAAAGATAATTACTGCTTTTTCAATATATTCTTGTATATCATAGTCTTCTGCGAAAATAGCAATTTGGGCATATTGTTTATATAAACGCGCTGCACTTAAAGTAGATGGTAGATCATTTTGGATTATAGGTAATAGTTTGTTATACACCTCTTCAAAACGACCATCATTAATATATTGTTCCATTTCTTGGACAAGTTCAGTTAAGTCTTCATCATTTTCCTCCAATAAGAAACTCGCGTCACAATCAAGTTTATCCGCAAGATAATGTAATGTTTTCATAGAAGGCGTTGCTTTGCCATTTTCAATTTGACTCAGCATGCTTTTCGTTAGCTCTGTGCCAGCTAGTTCAGTTTGGGTTAGTCGCTTTTCTTTTCGTAATGTACGAATTTTTTCTCCAAGAGTAGCCATATAATTGCTCCTTAATGTTAAAAAGTTAAATATTATTAAACTTTTTGTTGTCAAAATCTAAAAGTTAATTATATAATAAGTTTAACACAATTTAACTTTCTAGGGGAGAGTGACATAATGGGAGATATAAGTATAAATCAAAATGATCCAAGAATCAAAATTGCGACGAGAAATATCATTTTGATGATGATTGGAAAATTGACTTCTTTATTAGGTGCAGGAGTTTATGCGTTTGCGATGGGGTTATATGTATTAAAAACGACAGGGTCAGCTGCTGGATTTGCGATTACGCTCATTTGTGGTTCAGTTCCAAGAATGATTTGTGGACCAATTGCAGGTGCGGTAGCGGATCGAGTAAACCGAAGATGGCTTGTTATTGGTGCAGACTTATTAAGTAGCATTATAATGTTAACGATGTTTTTACTTTCTACTACATGGGGACTTTCACTTCCATTCATCTATGTATCTGCAGCGTTGTTAGCAATATGTGCAAGTTTCTATACGGTTGCTTTTACAGCTTCTATTCCAACTTTAGTTGACGGTGAGCGTATTCAACAAGCAAGTTCTTTAAATCAAACAGCAACATCACTTTCGACTATTTTAGGTCCAATTATTGGTGGGATGGTATTTGGTTTCTTATCTATGAACTTCTTTTTTCTATTAAATGGAATTACGTTTTTCTTAGCGGTAATCATACAATTGTTTATCGTATTTAATTTGTATAAAGTACAGTCAGAGCAGGGGAAAGCTCATTTTTTAACGAGTATAAAAGAAGGTTTCTCATATGTGAAAAAGCAGCGCAATATTTATTCGATGATAAAATTGGCAATTTGGCTTAATTTTTTTGGATGTGCCATTCAAGTTGCTCTTCCTTATATTGTCGTTCAAAACTTACAATTGTCTTCTAAGCAACTTGGAGTTGTAGAAGGAATGTTAGCAGTTGGGATGTTAATTGGTGCCATTGTTTTATCGGTTCGTAAAGAAATTAATAATATGTTTCGTGTGATTCGCATTGGTTTGTTTATATTAGCATGCTTGTATTTATGTACCGTATTTCCATTATTAGTTGCACTTCCGAAAACGGTAAGTTTTATTTACTATATATTTTTTATGCTCCTTTGTGGAATAATGCAGGCTGCAATTAACATACCTCTTCAAGTATATATTCAAAAAACAACTGATCCTGGGTATTTAGGCCGTGTTTTTGGACTTCTTGAAGCAATCGTTCCAGTAATTGCACCTATTGGACTCATTTTGTATGGAGTTTTATTAGATGCCATTCCAACTAGTGTAGTAATGACCATTTCAGGAGTAGGCTTACTTTTAGTAGTACTATTAGGAACGAAGCAATGGGGCGTGAAAAAACAAGTGGATGTATCAGCTTAAATAAAATGAAATTTCCATCAGTATAGCGTTTTACTGCCCATGAATAGCGGGAGAAATAGTGTGTTTCTGTGAGAAAACTTCATTTCTTTCATATTTAAAAATATGAAGAAGGTGAAGTTTTCTTTTTTTGAAAGTGTTTTTTAGTTATGATACATTTAGTAGGATAGCATTCTTTAGTTGAATAACTTCACAGGATTTACAATTTTAATCCAGCAATTTAAGTTGAGAGATAGAACGGGAAGAAAAGAGAAGAGGAGAAATACACCATGAGAAAAAGAATTTTTATTATGCTAGGATTATTTCTTATCATGGCTGGCTGCAGCTCCAGTAATTATGATATGCAAGTAGAAACAGGCATGAAATCACTAAAGGATGGGAATTATAGTGATGCAACAATGTGGTTTGAAAAAGCGGAAAAAGAAAAATCTACTAATGAAGCAAAAACATATATGAACATAGCAAAGTGGATGGACAATGGTGCGACAGCATTAAAGGCTGGTAAGTATCAAGAAGCGATGGAAAATGCGAATCAAGTGATACAGACGAAAAAGGATGCGACACTTGAAAAAGCTGTAAAGGCAAATGCAGAGGAAATGCTGCAACAGGCAAAAGATATAGAACAAAAAGAAAAAACAAAAGCTGAAAAACAAAAGAAAATAGACGAAGAGGGTATTGATAAAGCAATAAAAGCAGTCGATAGTGTTGATG
Organism: Bacillus sp. DX3.1; assembly: GCF_030292155.1. Classification (NCBI taxonomy): domain Bacteria; kingdom Bacillati; phylum Bacillota; class Bacilli; order Caryophanales; family Bacillaceae; genus Bacillus; species Bacillus sp. DX3.1. Next base: position 1,618,555 of record NZ_CP128153.1, read on the forward strand.
AAGTAAGAGAGAAACAGAAAAAGGTTGGAGAAGCTTTAGATAAAGCTGAAGAAGCAAAAGAAAAAATCGAAGCGAAGAAGAATTAAAAAAATCACCCAAGTAAAATAAAGTGCTTGGGTGATTTTTTGTATTCATTCTATCAAAATAGTAGAATTCTTTTCTTAGCTATATAAATCCATTTTGATTTTTTGGACATATAGCCGCGGCTATGGATAACAAAAGGTGACCTGCACTCGTTTTCTCTCTTTGTTTTCACTATGTCTGGGGCAGGAAAAGGATCTGACCGCTTCTATGCATGGCCGGATGCTCTCTCCCACCTAAAAAGAAGAGGTTTATGTCGGTTTTTTAATTTGTATTTATATATATCTTTGTACATAAATCCTTAATTAAATATAATTAGAAAAATCAATTTTGTTACAAAAAGTTGAATTTCCGACATTTTACGAGAAAAAGGATTATAATACAATCATAACCTATTACAAGGAAGTGTAACTATGAGTACTGTTGTTATCGTATATGGTATCATTCTTTCTACAATCTTTGCTACGTTTGTTTTTGGAATCACACGTTATATGCATAAATGGAAAGAAGGGATTGCAAAGTTAAATCATATTGAAGAAGAACTTAGCGATTTAATGTTACACCATGGTAAGTAAAAGGAAGTATTTTTCAGTTGAATAATGTGAAGTATATCACAAAACATGCTAGTAATGAGAGCATGTTTTTTTTATTGTCTATAAACATAATAGGAAGTCTATTGTTGATATGCACATCTGCTTTGCTTTTTCCATAACCTACAATGTTAAGTACGGAATTATATATACATTAAGAGAGTGGAAAAGAGGGATCAGATGGGTAACTCAGGATATGTTCCAGACAATAAAAATCTAATAGTATAATTTTATTATGTAAACAAAAAAGTGAGATGCCGATAGATGACATCTCACTTTTTTGTTTTGGGAGAAACGCGAATGAATGATTGAATATTCAATTAAACGAAAGGTATTTTTATGTTATGGTTTTATAAAGTGAAACTTTTCTCAGTGGGGGGTTTCTTCATCCCCACTGAGAATTAGCCCTTACCAATCGAGCTTTTACGAGCAGTTACCCCCCACCTATCTTCTTTGTTTCTCTCTGAATCTTGAGGTGGGGGTCTTACTGCCCGCGAATAGCGGGATAAAAGGAGAGTGAGAAGAATAGTGAAAACGACTTACATTTATTTCGTACGTCACGCACATTCTATATATACACCAGAAGAAAGAGAGCGCCCGTTATCTGAGAAGGGATTGCAAATGGCTCGAAATGTCACCGCTGTATTAAAACAAGAACAGATCGATTTTGTTATTTCTAGTCCATATAAACGGGCGATGCAAACAGTTGAAGGAGTAGCAGAGCATTTTGAATTATCTATCCAAATAGAAGAAGATTTTCGAGAAAGGTTGTTAAGTAAAATTCCAGTAGTAGATTTTGAACAAGCTATTACGAGAGTATGGGAGAATCCTGCTTTTTCTTTTGCTGGTGGAGAATCGAATAATACTGCGCAAAAGCGTGGGGTTGCATGTTTGAGAAAAATATTAGAGAAGTATGAAGGAAAAAATATTGTGATTGGAACGCACGGAAATCTTATGGTGCTTATTATGAATTATCTTGATTCAAAATATGATATTACTTTTTGGAAAGGATTACAAATGCCTGATATATATAAATTAACTTTTTATGGAGAGAATTTAACTTCTGTAATAAGAATAGAGAATGAGTGTACGATAGAATCGAGTGTTTTACATATTGAATAATTTGTAATATTTTATCAAAATAGCAGGAAAGTAGATAACAATTAGCGAAGTATGAGCTGAAGCATAAAAAATTGTATTATAAAGGAGGCTGTTTATATGTTCGAGAAAGAGAAAAGGTTGTCATCTCTTCCGGGAGAAGTTGTTGAAGTGAACAATGTATATGAAATCGTACCACCAGATGGAACAATTATTGGTATGGCAACGCCAGAAGAAATGGAAGTTGCAGCTGAGCTAGAATTACAGCACTATGCCTATTCTCGTTTGCTGGAAGCAAATATTCAGTTAGACGGTGCCTCCTACAAAGATATACTTCAGGAATTTGAGCAGTATGAAAGAAAATCGATGGTATTTTGGCGAGCATTACATGAACGATTAGCTGTACCGTGGGCATGGGTACTTCGCGTTGATGTTGCGAATGGTCCAATTTATGTGAATAACGGAAATACGTATTACGATGTGGATGATATAGAGGAAGACTACGAATAGAGAAAAAGGAAAGCAGTGAAGACTGCTTTCCTTTTTTATAGATAAGGAGAAGGACTTTGTAATTGGAAGAAAGCTCATTTGCTATTGGCATCCAATCGTAAAACGAACATCCCATTCCAGTTTGAATGACAATCGTTTGAGGCCCTTCACCTTTCATACACACTTCAACCTTCTTTCCGAAAAACTCTACAAATATATTCACTATAATCTCCCCTTAAGCTTGGAACATTTTTTGACAAGCTAATAAAATACACCAAACCCCTATGCCAAATAATACAGAAGTACTAAGAGAAAAGGCATTGCGTAACCCAAAATATACAATTAATAACAGCAGTGCGGATGCCGGGAATCCATATAGAACCCCTAGAGCGAATTGACTTAAGTCTTGTTTGCTTCCACCTTCAACAGAAATCCAAAATAAACTAAGCAAACTTATGAGCGGAAGAGCGGCAATAAAACCGCCAATTGTACTGTAATGTTTGGCAAGTTCTGTTACGCCACCAATAATTAAAGCGGAGGCGAGCACCTTAACGAGAAAAGACATGTTTTGCCTCCTTTGCTAATAACGAAAAGGCAGTTTCAATTAAGTGTTTTTCTTCTTTTGATAGACGAGATTGTAGTATGGTCAATTTCTCCTCATCTAATAAGGTATGTTTTGCTAAAGTGTTCCTGCCTGCTACTGTTAACGTAACATTGACGACACGTTCGTCTTGTTTATTTCGTTCTTTTAGAATGAATCCTTTTTGAATAAGACGTTTTATATGCTCGGATGCAGTATTGTGGGATAGGTTTAATTCTGATGCAACGTTTCCAATTGTAGCAGCTTTTTTTCGTGAAATGATTTGCAAAATCCGAACTGCTTGGTGAGAAAGACTGTCTTCGTATTCATACCGTAAGTGATAATAAATTGTTTTCCAATTATGATTGATGCTTTCCATATGTGTTGTTCTCCTTCTGGTTTTTTTATATCTTATAATACGATATATTCGTTATGTAAGAATTAGTTTCCTTCTTTATTGCGTAAAAATTCGTGAAAAAGTTTATTTTTCTTGAAAGATGCGGTACTCTTAGCGTAAGGGCATGCAATGAGTAAGAGAGAGGATGATATGAATGAATACATTTAAATGGATTGGTCATGAAAAGACATATCTAGACGAAATACATGTTGAAAAATGTGGTCCTCTTTCAATCGGGTTATATGGTGGAAATCAAGACGTTGGTGCAGACACAGAGAAAAGAGAAGATGCGGTACTCGCTTGGTGTGATCCACAGTTAGACTTTGAATTTGTTATGATTTTTGATGCTCATCATAAAGCAAAAAATATCCATTTTATCATAGAAGAAATTTGTGAAAGAAAAGAGAAGTTACAAGAACTATTTGCGTATCCGGTCAATCTTGCATTTCATCATACACATATGTATTTATTAGCATTGTTTACAGATGAGGCATTTATTGAGAAATGTGAACAGGGAAAAAGTGAAACAGCTTGTCTCATTTGCTTACGGAAAGGTGAATTTTTATATTGGCTATCAGTCGGAGAATGCTTTGCCTATTTGTTTCAACCTGAACAATTGCAGAATGGAAAAGGTAGATTAAATCAACGTAAATTTTATGAATGCATTGGAAGAGAAAATGCTTTTTCAGCAAATACATCATGCTTTACTTCAGGTGTTCGTGAACTACTAAATGGCATGAATCATATCGTAATGGTTACTGATGGTGTAGTAGAGTGTGGACGGCGAACATTTGATGATGATCAATTTTTATATGAAGCATTACATGAGGAAAATCAACTTCAAATAGAGCGTGTACTGAAGCATGTACAGGAATGGCAAGGAAGGGATTGTGCAACAATTATTGGCTGGTCGATTGATACAGAAAACAGGGAATGTGCACATTAAAATGATGTAAACAACGAGCTTGGGACATATATGTTCCAAGCTCGCTTTATTTCAAAGAATATGAATATGATACGATTTCATCTATCATCTATATAAATCCATTTTGATTTTTCGACATATAAGCCGCGGCTATGGATAACAACAGGTGACCTGCACTCGTTTTCTCTCTTTGTTTTCACTTGGCATGGGGCAGGAAAAGGATCTGACCGCTTCTATGCATGACCGGATGCTCTCTCACACCTAAAAAGAAGGGTTTTATGTCGTTTTTTTTAATTTGTATTTATATAGTAAGACATTTTATAGTACTCTTCGTAAAATTTCTTTTTCAAAGTGGTCGATGTTTTTTATATGAAAAGGTACGCTCCATAAATATTTGATTGGTTGATATCAATTAAAATGTTTTATCTAGCTATTCGGGTGTAGTAATAACTCAACCTTAAAATTTTGCAAGAAGGAAATTAGGTAAGGGATAAATTGTACGTAAAAGCCCGATTCGTGAGAACTAATGATCAGTGGAAGAAAGAAATCTCTCACTAATTAAAGTTTCACTTTATTGTAAATGTGAGAGAAAATCTTTTTCTATACGTTATATAAGGTGTAAAAGCTTTTACAAAAATTAAGGGGAATGGATATATGAAGTCAAATGATAAAAATTTTATTAAACGATTAAAGCGGCAGGAAGAAGACGCATTGGAGTTTATTGTGGATAAATACTTGCCATTAATGAAAGGAATTACTCATAAAGTTCTCATGCCACTTCAAAACGATGGTGTCATAGAAGAATGTATTAATGATATTTTTCTTTTAATCTGGAACAATGCAAATAAGTTTCATGGCGATTCAGCTGATTTTAAAAAATGGATTGCAGCGATTGCTAAGTTTAAAGCGATTGATTACTACAGAAAAGCAAATAAAGAAGTCGAGATTACTTCAGATGAATTGGATTTAAATACAGGAAAATCGGCAGAAGATGAATTGATTGTAATGGAAGATAGAGATGAACTTATAAAACTAATTAATCAATTAGAGCCTGTGGATCAAAAGATTTTTATCATGAAGTTTCTTCTAGGTTTAAAAACTGAGGAGATAGGAGAAAAACTTGGTTTAACTCGGGCTGCGATAGATAATCGAGTTTATCGTGGGAAAAAGAAACTACAAAAAAGTGCTACGAATCTTAGTTTAGGAGGTAGTGTAGTATGAAAGACATTTATGAACTATTAAATGAGATTGAAATAGATGAAAAAGAATTTGAGGAAATGGAAGCTTCTGAATTTGAAAAGGCAAAAGTGAAACGTAATTTGAAGCAAGCTATACATAAAAAGAAAAAAACAAAGAGCTGGAAAAAGAGGATTGCTACTGCATCCATTCTAGTGGGGGTATCAGCTGCAACACTGGGGCTGGGGTTTCCTACTTATGCCGGGAGTCTTCCTATAATAGGTGATATTTTTCGATTTTTAGATAATGATAGAACAGGTCTTTATGAGAATTATAAAGAATTTTCTACGGAATTAAACATGACAAAGGAAAGTAATGGAATTAAAGTAACAATCAATGATGCCATTTTTGACGGAAGAACCGTATCAGTAACATATTCTATAGAAAGTGAGCAAGATCTAGGGGATAAACCATTTATATTTGGTAACTTAGATATGGAATCCGAGGGAATGGGCGGAAGCTCTCAAATTTCTAAAGTCGCGGATAAAAAATATGTAGGTATGGTAACAGCGACCCACCATAACAGTAACAGAAAAGACTCTATAAAAGTAAGATGGAATATAGGGAGCATAGAAGTACCAGAGAAAAAGAAAGAAGTGAAAGGGAATTGGAATTTTGCTCTTACTCTAAAAGCAATGGATAGCGAAGAGAAAATGATTCATGGAAGTTCGGAAAAAGAAGGGGTAAAAGTAAGTATGGAGAAAATGGAAGTGACACCTATGTCATTTATCATTTTTTACAATCAAGAGGATTCTAAGGAACTACTAAGTAAATGGGATGAAGCGGATGTTGAGTTAGAAATTAAAGATGATTTAGGCAATCAATATGCAGGTGAAGGGAATGGAGGAACAAGTACAGATGCAGAGCCATATAAAAGTAGCTGGAGTGCAACATTCCAAAAACTTAATGAAAATGCAACGAAACTTATTGTCACTCCTCATGTTAACTTGCGAATTTATACTCCTGAAAACCATGGTGGAGTAGAAATGAGTGGAGGAAAAGAGAAGAAAATTGAAGTGCCTAAAAAAGAAGGGAAAGATAAAGATATTGTGTTAGATGATATTGTTATTGATTTGAAGAAATAAAAGAAGAAAGGACTGTCTTAATAAATTGGCAGTCCTTTTGTTTTTGTTAAGAAGTAGTAATTAATAAAGCATGAGGATGCTGCGTTTTATATTCCTCCTTCCATGGAATGTTGAACCGTTCCCATGTTTGTCCTGCATCTGTTGATTGAAATACACCGTTATTATTCAAAGCATAAAACGTATGAGGTTCTGTAAGATTGGTTGCTAGCATGGAAATTACAGTTCTGATTGGAGATGGTAATCCGTGATGAACCGCTTGAAAAGGTTCATTCTTTGTTTTTTTATAAATATAAGATTCATACGGTACATGGTGATGAGCTAGGTCAGCGCTTGGTGCAGTAGTCATGTTTTTTATTGAAAAAAAAGGAACTGTCGGTACATATAACGAAAAGAGTACGAGGTGAAAGAGGGGAGAGGTTAAAGGTGTATATTCCAAAGTATTTCAGAGTAGAAGATAAACATGAAGTGATAGAGTTTATAAAAAAACATTCATTTGCTACGATGGTTTCTTATCAAGAGGGGAAGCCGATTGCCACTCATTTACCATTTGTAGTGGAAGAAAGAGGCGATGATTTATATTTATGTGGGCATCTTGCACGTCCCAATCCGCAGTGGAAAAATATAGAGGAAAATGCACAATTATTGGTGATGTTTCAAGGACCACATGCGTATATTTCATCTTCTTGGTATGATCATGAAAATGTTCCGACTTGGAACTATATGACTGTTCACATATATGGAACTGGAAGTAGGGTTAGTGAAGACGCGATGAGGCAATCGCTCACTCTCATGCTAGAAAAGTATGAAACAGGTAGAGAGAATTCCGTACTTATGGACACATTATCTCCTTCCTTTATAGAACAACAGATGAAGGGGATTGTTGGGATCGAAATTAAAGTGAATGAAATAGAAGCACAATATAAGTTAAGTCAAAATAGAAACAAGATTGATTACGATAATATCATAAAAAAATTGCATGAAGAGAATGAAGTGTTGTCTAGTGAAGTTGCAACTAAGATGCAAAAGAAACGTATGAAAGAATAAGACTTGGATATGCGGGTTTTTAAAACGCATATCGAACCTATGGAGCATGATGAAATGGAAGCCTTTTACACATAATAGAAAAGAAACAATTCTGTTGAAGGAGCATTCATACAGGACATTCACATAATCAGGTTCATTTACAAAATAAAAAAGCATTGATGCTTGCCTTCATATTAACAATGAGTTTTATGATTGCGGAAGTCATTGGCAGAGTTGTAACAAATAGTTTAGCACTGTTATCGGATGCAGGGCATATGTTAAGTGATGTAGTGTCACTTGCCCTTAGTTTACTTGCTTTTAAACTCGAAGAAAAAAGATACTAAAAAGTGTCATGACATCTTTTGCGGAACATATATATATATAATGTGGCCACAAACGGTTTGTAAGGTAAATATTTCATGAAATTACTTTAATTCTAAATTATCATCTTTTATAATCAAAGTGGTAATTGATAAAGATTATCATTTTCAATGATTGTGGAAAGGAGTTTTTAAAAAGATGAGTAATCAACTCCGTTTTGCTGTTGAAAATCGTAAGAGGCATTTAATTGATCAGTTAATTGGGGCAGGTGTGTTTAAGATTCTCGATCGACAATTATACGAGCTTTCCTTAGACGAACTAGAACAAGAGTATAAAGACATTGAGAAATATGCAGAGGTTCATGCATAGTCATATAGAGCGCTGAACATAAATCCCCTTAAGTGTATCGAACTTAAGGGGATTTTCATGTGAACGATAAAAAATAAACTACGTATTAGAAATGATTTTTTGAATCTCTTCCATTGGTCGCAACCAGTTTTGAGACATTATTTTTTCCATTTGTACGGAGTCACGATTTATTAATGCTTGAATGATTGCGTTATGTTCCTCAATAGATTGGATGGCAGGAACGAAATTTTGGAAGAAAAGATATTCAAGACGCAATACATGAAGTTGTATGTTTGCTAAGAAGGGCTCAATGTATGTATTATTGGCGATTGATACGATTATATTATGAAATTGTAAGTCTAAGTTCATTGCACGTTTTGAGTCCTTCTCATCAATGGCATGTTTAAATTCGTTGTTTATGAGCGTAAGTTGTTGTATATCGTTTTCTTTTATATGATGAATGGCTTGTTTTCCTACAATGGTGTGAAGACCAGCAATTGTTTCGTAAATGACCGATATATCTTCTAATTTTATAGGTGAAATTTTTGTTTTTTGTCCTCGAACCATCTCGACAAGACCCGAGAGTTCTAACACTTGAAGTGCCTCTCTTACCGGTGTCCGACTTACTCCTAAAGCCTCCGCAAGCTCACTGTCATTAATTTTTTCATCAGGTTTTAAGACACCTTCAATAATCCAATCTTGTAATTGGTTAAGAACGAGAGATTTAGCAGAAAACCTTTCTTGTTTCGTAAAATTTTGAGGAATAGGCATGACAAAACACTTCCTTTCATTTGTTATTTCTAAATCTATATAAAAATAAATCCTTGTTGAGCCATTTATATAAATCCATTTTGATTTTTCGACATATAGCCGCGGTTATGGATAACAAAAGGTGACCTGCACTCGTTTTCTCTCTTTGTTTTCACTATGTCTGGGCAGGAAAAGGATCTGACCGCTTCTATGCATGGTCGGATGCTCTCTCCCACCTAAAAAGAAGGGGTTTATGTCGGCTTTTTAATTTGGATTTATATAAGAAGTTTGGTGAGAGAGAACAAAAACATTACTGTATGTTTTGTTCTTTCGTATCAACTAACCTTAGTTTTCGTTCTGTTTCATCAGGTTTTTGGCTGAGTAAAAGAACCATTACGATTACACATAGCGCTCCAAATAATTGGATGAATTGAAATGGAACATGCAAGATAAGTACGGAAGAAATGATAGCTGCAAGTGGTTCTGTACAACCGAATAGAGTAGTCTCTTTCGGAGTAAGATACCGTATGCTATCTAAATATAGATAGAAAGCAATAAGTGTTCCAAAAATCACGACAAATGCAATTAATAATAGAGTGTTTAGCTCTAGATGTTTTACGTCTGCAAATAATATGAACTGGTTTGTAGAAAGAAAGTTTAAGAGTGTGACTCCGGCTCCTCCTATAATCATTCCCCATCCGACAATAATAGACGAAGACCACTTTTCTAATAATTCTTTTGAATAGAGTGTATAGAATGCTAAAGATAAACCAGATAGAATTCCCCAAATAACAGCAGGTGTAGAAACCGCTAGATTATGAATGGATCCATTTGTTAGCAAGAAAAAGGTTCCGACTAAAGAGAGTGCGATTGAAATGGAATCAATTTTAGTAGGACGAATATTCCATTTGAAAATAAGAAAAATTGTAATAAATATAGGGGCTAAATATTGTAATAATGTTGCAACCGCGGCATTTCCTGCATCAATGGAAGCAAAATAGGTGTATTGTACACCAAGCATTCCTAATAATCCAAACAGAATCATTTTATTGGCGTCAGATTTTTGTTTCCAAATACCGAACACCTCTGATTTTTTACTTCCAAATGATGAGAATAAGAGCAAAATACTGCCTGATATTAATAATCGAACTGTAACTAACCATTCAGTTGAAACATTTTCTTGTTGAAACAGTTGTTGTGCTGCAGTTCCGGATAGTCCCCATAAACTGGCACCCGTAATAACCATTATAATACCTTTCAATCTTCCTTTATCCATTATGGACTCATTCTCCTTTCAATGAGAAAGTTAAATTCATTTGAGATATTGAATACAATATGTAATATATCACGTAAAGTATCAAAGGGAAACTAAAAATTCTGATTTTTGTAACGAGAAGCATATTGTTATGCAGTGATGAATGAATGTATGTATGTATGTATGTATCTTTATCTTGCTCTTTGTCGGTACATCATTTTGTTCCTTATGTTTCTATTTCTAAAGATGTAATCTATTGTATGAAAATTTTTATTTACTTTTTTAAAATAACGGAGTATCATAAACGACAGTTTCAAATTTCTAAATCGCTGAAACCTTATGGTACGGGGGAACCGTTTTTGTGGATTGATACATAATCCAAGGGGTGAATCCTTGCAAGGTAGGGCTACTCAAAGGCCCGAATCCGACAGCTAACCTCGTAAGCGTTATATGAGAAGGAAGGTGGAGCTTGTGCGACAAAAAAATTGATGTCTACAAGTCTATTTGTTATGACTTGTAGACATTTTTTAATTTTCGGGAAAATAAGTTTTTAACCGGAGTGTTTATTTCACTAACAGAGAAATAAACGTATAAAATTATTGGAGAGTGAACATCAGTGGTTTCATCCATAAAGAGATTTTTAATTGGTCGACCGTTAAAGTCAACCGAATTAGGAGAGCAAAAACTTAACAAAACGAAAGCGTTAGCTATTCTTTCTTCTGACGCTTTATCATCAGTTGCATATGGTCCAGAGCAAATATTGATTGCTCTAGCTACAGTTGGCGCGTTAGCATTTTGGTATTCAATTCCTATCGCAATTGGCGTATTAATTCTGTTAACGGCTCTAATTTTGTCTTATAGACAAATTATCTATGCTTATCCTCACGGCGGAGGAGCGTATGTGGTATCAAAGGAAAATCTAGGTATAAATCCTGGGTTAATAGCTGGAGGCTCTTTGTTAGTAGACTACATTTTAACTGTGGCAGTAAGTGTATCTGCGGGTACAGATGCCATTACATCTGCTTTTCCTAACTTACATTCTCATACTGTGGTCATTGCCATCATATTTGTGGTATTTATTACAATCTTGAACTTAAGAGGTGTAACGGAGTCAGCTTCTGTTTTAGCCTATCCGGTTTATTTATTTGTTTTAGCGTTATTCATATTAATCGGTGTAGGTATATACAACATTGTAACGGGTGAGGTTTCGCCTAATTTACATACACCAATTGGTACACCCGTAGCAGGAATCAGTTTGTTTTTACTCTTAAGAGCATTTGCATCAGGCAGTTCTGCTTTGACAGGAGTTGAAGCAATTTCCAATGCAATTCCAAACTTTAAAGATCCCGCCCCTAATAATGCTGCTAAAACGTTACTTGCGATGGGTTTCTTACTTGCATTGTTATTTTCAGGAATCGTATATTTAGCCTATTATTATGGTATTACTCCTAGTAAAGAGGTAACAGTTGTCTCGCAAATTGCTGAAGAAACATTTGGACGGAACTTCATGTATTTCTTTATTCAAGGAACGACAGCATTGATATTAATCCTTGCTGCTAACACTGGATATTCTGCTTTCCCTTTACTGGCAGTCAATCTTGCAAAAGATAAGTTTATACCAAGAATGTTTACAGTTAGGGGAGACCGATTGGGATACTCCAATGGAATTATCATACTTGGAATTGCTTCAATTATCTTAATTATTGCTTTTCAAGGGCAAACAGAGCATCTTATTCCACTTTATGCAGTAGGAGTGTTTATTCCATTTACGTTGTCCCAGTCTGGGATGGTGGTTAAATGGATTCGCGAAAAGCCTAAAGGATGGATTTTAAAATTAACTATTAATTTAACTGGTGCCATTATTAGTTTTATAGTCATGAGTATGTTCTTTTTAACCAAATTTGCACAGGTTTGGCCAGTCTTGATTTTTTTACCTATCATCATTTTTGTCTTTCATAGAATTAGAAAGCATTATGAAGCAGTAGGTGACCAATTAAGTCTTACAACATGTGAGCCTATTGTGCCAATTGAAGGGAATGTAATCATTGTACCTGTGGCTGGTATGACTCATGTAGTAGAGAGCTCATTAAATTACGCTAAATCTCTTTCACCAGATCAGATCATTGCTGTTTACGTTTCTTTTGAAAGGGAAGATGAAAAAAGGTTTGAAGCAAAATGGAATAAATGGCAGCCCGAGGTTAGACTGGTGACACTGCACTCTCATTACAGAAGTATTATTCAGCCACTGACCAAATTTATTGATACAGTTCAATACAAAGCAACTGAAGCAAATTATCGGGTTACTGTGGTAATACCGCAATTTATTCCTAAGAAAGGCTGGCACAATATTCTTCATAACCAGTCTAGCTTACTAATTCGCGCATTCTTGCTTTATCGGAGAAATGTAGTTATCACGACTGTACCTTATCATTTAAAAAAATAAAGATTCCAAAACAAGAAAAGGTAGCTTTACTCATGTAGAGCTACCTTTTCTTGTGCTAACAGGTGCATTATTATACATTAACTACCGCTAAGTGAAGTTATGGTAACTAAAACAGCACCTAACCTTATTTTAATTAGATAAGGTTAGGTGCTGTTTTTATTACGAACGTTTTGTTTAATAAACTCCAACATTCCTTTTGAGAGGAAAATAATACTTACTACCCAAGTGATTCCTGATAAGGCCAATTGAAGGGAATTCTCTTCTGATGCCATATCGTAGTTAGAAGAGTTAGGTCCGATTAGCAGATTTATCCCGCATTAACGGGCAGTAATACCCCCACCTCAAAGTTCGGCAGGAAGCAAAGAAGTTAGGTGGGGGATAAACTGCCCGTAAAAGCCCGATTGGTTCAACTAATAATCAGTGGGGGATGAAGAAAACCCCCACTGATCAAAGTTTCACTTTATCAGAAGGAATAAACTTAAAGCAAGGGTTAAGAAGTGTGCAATAAACCAGATGATATTTTTTCTTTGTACTTAATGAACCAATAAATTAGAAGTATTAAAGAAATTATAACTACAAGACAGGAACCTGTAACTAAATATCCTCTGGTTATAATTTTAGAGTGGGAATAGCGTATAGAAAAATGTTTGGAAAGTGTCATAGATAAAGAGGACAAGCATATTTTTAACTATGAACAAAACGGAGGCGAGGAAGTTGATTTTTACTAGAGTTTCAAAAGAGTTAATTGGAATGTTTCTTATTGCCCTATTTCTTTTTTTACTGTTTTTTGTTGACTTTACAAATCTATCAGCTCTGCAAAAAGGTATTCCGAAAGAGTGGCTTAATGTAAATACGATTTTTTTAAGTATCTTTTTTGAAGCTGTGCCATTTATATTACTTGGGGTATTAATCTCTTCTATCATTCAAGTATTTGTAACGGAGGAAATGATTCAAAAGGTCTTGCCACGGTCAGCAATAATCGCCATCATTCCAGCGGCATTTGTGGGTGTAATTTTCCCTATGTGTGAGTGCGTCATTATTCCTGTAGTGAGAAGACTCATTCAAAAAGGCTTACCTCTTCATGTTGGGATGGTCATTTTAGTAAGTGCTCCGATCTTAAATCCGATTGTTTTCTTATCAACGTATTATGCGTTTCGAACAAATACGACCATTTTATATGCTCGTTTCGGGATTGCATTGCTCGTTGCCTTATTAATTGGACTTATTGTGTATTACGTATACCGCGGGAAAAATGTATTAAAGGATGACAAAGTAATCTCTCATGACGAGAAGAACAAAAGTTGGAGGGATGTTACAAGTCATGGGGTTAATGAATTTTTTGATACAGGAAAGTATTTATTGATTGGCGCTTTTTTAGCAAGCTTATTTCAAACATTTTTAGATCGGAATGTGCTTGCAGAAGTTGCAAGCAGCGGTGTTTTTTCACCATTGGTCATGATGGTTTTTGGCTATGTCTTATCGCTTTGTTCAGAAGCAGATGCTTTTATTGCCGCATCGTTTGGTCATATATTTTCAGCAAAAGCACTTGTCGCCTTCCTTGTATTTGGGCCGATGTTAGATTTGAAAAATACATTGATGTTATTTGCTTATTTTCAAAAGAGATTTGTGTTGTTCTTTATCGGAATTGTGACAACAGCTGTGTATATAATTGTTCAACTTACGATGGGGTAGGGGGAAGAAATGGTGAAAATAAAAAATAAGAAAGAGTTTCATACGTATATTCGAGGCATTATTTTACTTGGTTTTGCGATGCTCCTGTTTAAGCTTCTCGTGACAGGAAATATGGAGCACTTTATTGCACCAAAAATGATAAAATTTATGTATTTTGCGTTTATCAGTTCACTTGTTCTTGGATGCTTACAAGTATGGGGTAGCGGAGAAGAAGAGCAAAAGGCTTGTCATTGCTGTCAAGATCATACATTACCAAAATCAAAAATAGGAGCTTGTATGTTATATGCAATTTTTTTGATTCCCATTGTGAGTGCATTTTTATTTTCAAATGTGACGATTGATGGGAATCTAGCAGCAAAACGTGGTATGAACCAAAGTGCGCAAGCAAAGCAACAGCCAGCAAGCTCCGACTGGAGAGCGTTATTAGTGGATCAAGAAGAAGAACCAATTGCGAATCTTCCTACTTCACAACAGTCACTGGAGGAATTAGAGAAAAACATAACAAAGCAAAAGTCGATTCAAGTGGATGATAAAAATTACATTCCAACGATGAATCTAATCGGTCAAGATGTACTTGGATTTAAAGGGAAACAAATTACATTTACCGGTTTTATTTTTAACGATAAAGAAGTGAAAGGTGATGAAAAAGTAGTGGCTCGTTATGGGATTACGTGCTGCGTGGCAGATGCTTCTGTATGGGGGATGATCGTTTCAGGCGAAGAAATAAAAACGTTGCCGGAAGAAACATGGGTGAAAGTAACCGGTATATTAGATGAAACGATATATAAAGGGACATTATTTCCACTTGTGAAAGTTAGCAAACTAGAAAAAATTGAAAAGCCGAAAGAGCCGTATGTGTATGATGTGTTGCCTCAGCAATGAGCGGTGGTATGAGATGAGGGTTAACTTTTTAAGGGGTTTTGTATAAGCTGATAGAGAAATAAAAGCATAAACTCAGGAAATAGAGAGAGTTTGTGCTTTTATTTTTAGAGAAGTATAAATAAAAATACAACTTTTTTTAAGAGTTTTCATTGCGAAATGCTCGCTCTACTTTTACAATAGAAAAGGTTGTATATTTATTATACTAAAAAAACAAATCGAAATAATATGAAAATTATAGTCTGTCTTGGCATATTGTATAAAATATACATGTAAGACGATGCACATCATGTTATCGACTTGTAAGGAGAGAAGCAAATGAAAAGTGTAAGATTACCATCGATTCCAGAAATCATCATTCTTTTATTATTGTTTCTTGCCGTCGTCTTTTCCTTTCAAACGATTTTTAATCTGCCAATTCAATTAGCGTTATTTATTTCATGGTTTTTAGTGATTGGTCTTGGCTTACGATTAGGTTTTGGTTATCAAGAATTGCAAGATGCCATTACGAAAGGGATTTCTAACGGATTAGAGGCTATTCTTATTTTAGTTGCGGTTGGAGCGCTAATTGGAACGTGGATTGCAGGCGGTGTTGTACCGACGTTAATCTACTACGGATTAGAATTTATTCATCCGAGCATTTTCTTACTAGCAACATTAATTATTTGTTCAATTACTTCTCTTGCAACAGGTACATCTTGGGGAACAGTTGGGACAGCTGGTATTGCTATGATGGCAATCGGTGAAGGTCTTGGCTTACCGCTTCCATTAGTTGCTGGGGCAGTTCTTTCAGGCGCATATTTTGGAGACAAGTTATCACCACTTTCTGATAGTACAGTACTTGCTGCTTCTATGGCGAAAGTAGATGTGATTGCACACGTTCGTGCCATGCTTGTGTTAGATGTGCCAGCATACATTATTACAGGACTTATGTTTACAGTTGCAGGCTGGATGTATGGCGGGAAAAATGTTGATTTAGGTAAGGTTGAGTTTTTAAAAGAATCCTTATTAAAACATTTTGATATCAAAATCTGGATGTTAGTTCCAGCTCTCGTTGTTCTTGTACTGTTAGCAATGAAGCGTCCATCTATGCCAACGATTGCAATGGGGGCATTACTTGGCGCGATTTGGGCAGCATTGTTCCAAGGTATGAATTTCGGTGATGCGATTGGAACAGCATATAATGGATTCTCTATTCAATCTGGTGTTGATTTCGTTGATAAACTGTTAAACCGAGGCGGCATTAATGGCATGCTTGGTTCAGTGGCAGTTATTATTTTCGGACTTGGTTTTGGAGGATTGCTTGAAAAGTTAGGTGTACTAAAAGTAATCGTTTCAAAATTCGAGAAGAAATTAAATTCTGCGGGAAATGTAACACTATCTACATTAATCGTTGCCTTTCTAGCAAACGTATTTGGCTGTGCGATGTATGTATCACTTATTTTAACGCCAAAAATTATGCAAGAGAGCTATGATAAACTAAAACTTGACCGCCGTGTATTAGCTCGTAACTCAGAAGTAGGTGGAACTTTAACTTCAGGTATGGTTCCATGGTCTGATAACGGTATTTTCATGGCTGGTATTTTAGGTGTCGCAACATTATCATACATTCCATTTATGTGGATGAGCTTTGTATCATTAGCATTAGCAATTATTTATGGATATACAGGCAAATTCATTTGGTATGTGGATGATGCTGAAAAAGGGAAGCAAGTATCATAATAACAAAGAGGTCATCTTTTGCGAAAAGCAAAGGGTGGCCTCTTTTACTATAAGTACATATATATTTTTTATGTCGTATTACTTGCGATTGGAGTGTGTGGCTGGTTTTTATCACCTATCCCATCTGAAAAGAATTGAACTAAAAGTGTCAAGAGGATATAGAGGGAGTTTACGTTTTTCAATGAATTTTCTCTATGCGAGTGAGAATCCTTATCATTCGAACGGAAGTCTGTTAAAATAGGAACGTAGGTATTTTATTTTCAAGGGGATGAAAAAATGGAGTACAGAATTGAAAGAGATACATTAGGAGAAATGAAAGTTCCAGCTGATAAATTATGGGCAGCACAAACGCAGCGTAGTAAAGAAAACTTTCCGATTGGTACCGAGCATATGCCGATTGAAATTGTGCAAGCATTTGCGATTTTAAAGAAAAGCGCCGCGATTAGTAATCAGAAATTAGGAAAGCTATCAGAAGAAAAAGCAACTGCAATTGTTGAAGCGGTTGACGAAATTTTAGCAGGAAAATGGAATGAACATTTTCCGTTAGTTGTTTGGCAAACAGGTAGTGGCACGCAATCTAACATGAATGTGAATGAAGTAATCGCAAACCGCGGGAATCAAATTTTAAAAGAAAAAGGGCTTGATGTACATATTCATCCAAATGATGATGTAAATATGTCACAAAGTTCAAATGATACATTCCCAACAGCGCTTCATGTTGCTTGCGTTGTTGCGGTAGAAAATCAAGTGCTACCTGCAATCATAAAATTAAAAGAAACATTACAACAAAAAGTAATTGATTTTCAACATATTATTAAAATTGGTCGTACGCACCTGCAAGATGCAACGCCATTAACATTAGGACAAGAAATTAGTGGTTGGCATCGTATGCTTGAAAAAACAGAGCGGATGATTGCAGAAAGCAATACATACATGAAAGAACTCGCAATTGGTGGTACTGCCGTTGGAACAGGGATTAATGCCCACCCGAAATTCGGCGATATGGTTGCAGAAGAAATTAGCAAGTTTACAGGAAAACAATTTGTATCGGCACCAAACAAGTTTCATGCGTTAACAAGTCACGATGAAGTTGTATTTACACATGGTGCTTTAAAAGCGTTAGCTGCTGATTTAATGAAGATTGCTAATGATGTACGCTGGCTTGCAAGTGGTCCACGTAGCGGACTTGGTGAAATTATTATTCCTGCAAATGAACCAGGAAGTTCGATTATGCCAGGTAAAGTAAACCCAACGCAAAGTGAAGCATTAACGATGGTTGCAGCGCAAGTAATGGGGAATGATGCAACAATTGGATTTGCAGCGAGCCAAGGTAATTTTGAACTAAACGTATTTAAACCAGTGATTGCCTATAACTTCTTACAATCAGCTCGTTTATTAGCGGATGCGACAGCTTCATTTAACGATAAATGTGCAGTTGGTATTGAAGCGAATGAAGAAGTGATTAACCAAAACGTAAATCGTTCATTAATGCTTGTTACAGCTTTAAATCCGCATGTCGGTTATGAAAATGCGGCGAAAATTGCGAAGCATGCACATAAAGAAGGTTTAACGTTAAAAGAAGCAGTGTTGCAATCCGGATTATTAACAGAAGAACAATTCGATGAAATTGTTGATCCGCAGAAAATGATTGCTCCGAAGGAATAAGCTTAATAGTTTAAAAAAGACAGGATTCTCAAATGAGGATCCTGTCTTTTTTAGCTAATAACGGAATTAAGGTAAAGAATCTCATATGAAAAATGAAGAGCATAAATTAATTTATGATAAAATATTGGTAATAAAAGTAAGGTGATGACAATGTTGCTGATTCTGGTGAATGTTTCACGAATCGAGGTACTATCTAGGGGGTTTATTACAGATTTAAACTCGTTTATATATTTAATTTAATATATTATTTTATAGATATTTATATCATAACTATATAAATTATAATGATAAGTAATTTATATAGTTATGATATATTTGTACTTTCCTGTTTAAGAATCCTTACTATAAAAGGATTCTTTTTTTGTTCCATCATACGATAAATTAAACAATCTAGATCTTGGCTAAAATCAATGACTTTTTCATGATCTAAACCGTAACTTGTAACGAGTTGGATTAATTCCTTTTTTTTCTCTTCTATTATGTTGTGTAGCTTCCTCATCTCCATATCTATGCATAAACTCCTCCATCTCATAATATTACTTAAAAAATTATAGATTATTTTCATATATAGTGGAATAGTCTGATTAAATGAAATAGAACATTTTTGTGACAATTTAAGAAAAAATAAGATCGAAAGCCTCGATCTTATTTTTAGCATATTCACCTCAAAATATTGGCTTGATAGCGATGTGGTAGCATCAGGAAAATACAGATTTACAACAATAAGCCGATGTCACAATAAAAACCTGCTGTTTTTTACAACGTTAAGATGTTTGAGACAAGGTATATGGGACGTTTTGAAGCCTTAATTCTCAAGATTTCAATCTTGTATCAATATGGTTACTCTATTGGGACGGACTAAGAAACATTGATATACAGGACTTCTTGCCTTTAACGTTGTAAAAGCGCAAAATCCTGATGCTATCCTCTTATGAAAGAAGAAACGAGCTTTTCGTCTGCTACCGCTAAGTGAAGTTATGCTAACTTCGCTTAGCGGTAGTAAACATGGTCTTTAAGCTTTAATCATTACTAACATGTCTTTAATTGCATTTATTACAGTTTGTGGACGATCCATGTGAATTGCATGTCCAGCATCTTCAACAATTATGTGCTTACTGTTTGTAGATAATTTAGCAAGATTTTTGTGGAATGATATCCAAGCAGACATAGATTCTGGCGTGTGATGAGGTTGTAAACCACCTGTCATCACAATAAGCGGGATATTGCCAAGTGATTTGGCAACCCGAGCTTGTTCTAGGCTTTCTTCAATCTCACTAAGAGAACCTTCAGCAACAAATTGACTGAAGTACGCTTCTCGAACTTCTTTCGAAAATAAAGGAGCCATTATTTTATTTTGATCTTCATGACATGAATCTAAAAGGATTACTCCTGCTATCTCTTCTGGATATGTACTGGCATATAGTCTAACATTTAATCCTCCAAATGAATGACCAACTAACACGTAAGGAGGCTTTACATTTGCTTTCTGAAGTAACGTGCGAAGATTTTCAACAGCTTGTTGACTATGGCGAGGTTTTTTATCATTTTCACTTTCACCGATACCTGCTCTGTCATAAATAAACATTTTTGTGAGCTTTGAAACTTCACCTTTGATGGGTTCCCAATTATTTAATGTCCATCCATATCCAGAATCAAAAACAAAAGTTGGATTTTCATTGTTTTCACCAAAATGTTCATAATAGAGTTTAGTTCCACCTATATCTAATTTTTGACTTACTTTCGTTTTAGTAATTTCATTCATAATATGACCCCCAAGTTTTTCCTTATTTATTGTTGTTTTAACAATAAACGTAAAATAGCTATTTGACAATATATTATTACGATTAATCAATTTAATCAGATTAGATATGAAAAGTATCAAGTACATTGTCTTTATTTTATTTGATACATATAGATTTGATGTTTATAAGAGAGAATCATTTATGGTAGACATTTTTAAATTCGTTTGAAAAATAGGTAAACAAATTATTGAAATGTTTATTATGGTTATGATAAGATGATGGAGTAGAAATAAACGATATCGGGATTTGTTTGTATTTAAAATAAACTTTTTGGAGGATTGTTTAGTATGAGTGATATTTCAGAGTGGTTTTGGAACGCCTCAGTTGAGGAGCTGAAAAAAGGATATGTATTTGAAAAGGATACGGAAGAATACATTTGTTTAGCATGTGGAGAAAAGTTTGTGAAGGGTGTTATTTATCAAGAGGAGAATGTTTTTTATGAAGCGGAGAAGTTTACACAGCTGCATATCGTAAATGAACATACTTCTATGTTTGAATATTTATTAGGTCTTGATAAGAAATTGACAGGTTTAACAGATTTGCAAAAGAAAATGGTGCAGTTCTTTCATATGGGCTTAAATGATAAAGAAATTGTGAAAGAAATGGATGGTGGAAGCACATCAACGATTCGAAATCATCGCTTTACATTAAGAGAGAAGATGAAGCAGGCAAAAGTATTTTTAGCTCTTATGGAGTTGTCGGAGGAAAAAGCGACGAATCAATCTAAATTTCTTCCTGTGCATCGTACAGCTACGATGGTTGATCAAAGATATGATGTTACGGAAGCGGAGAGTGAAGAAATTTTACATTCGTATTTTACAGAAGGATTAGATGGTCCACTTTCTAGTTTTCCGAAAAAACAAAAGCGGAAATTAGTAATCTTGAAGCACTTAATGAAAAACTTTGATAGCAGTCAAAAATATACAGAAAAAGAGATTAATGAAATTTTAGAGCGTGTGTATCATGATTACGTCACGTTAAGAAGATACTTGATTGAATATGGTTTTCTAGACAGAACACCTGATGGAAGTAAGTACTGGGTTAAATTATAAAGTGAAACTTAATGCGAAGGAAGAATTGAAAAAATTAGAAGAGAAATGGTTGGGGAAGCTTGAGCCATTTGGAGAGTGCGGATATAATCGCACAACATCTCAATGAAAGGAGAAATGAAATTTGAAACCACCTACAGATAACAATCAAGAAGGTGTAGAATCACAGAATCAGGAAAAGGAGAGTAAACCGATATGGCGTTCTATGTCCATGTTTCTAATTCCTTTGCTTTTGAGCAATATACTACAATCAGTTGGACAACTATTTGGTATGGTAGTGGTGGGGCGTTGGCTTGGCATTAATGCTTTAGCTGCCATTTCGGCTTTCTTTCCATTGTTTTTTCTACTTGTTTCATTTGTAATTGGTATTGGTTCTGGTAGCTCCATTTTAATTGGTCAGGCTTTTGGGGCTCGTAATGAAGAACGCTTAAAAGCAATCGTTGGTACAACGTTGACATTTACGTTTGTTCTTGGGGCGATTTTAGCGGTAGTCGGAAGTATATTTGCTATGGATATTATGCGTCTTATGGGTACACCAGAAAACATTATTGACATGAGTGTTCACTATGCGCGAATATTATTTATCTCTATGCCAATCTTATTCTTATATTTTGCGTATACGACGTTTATGCGTGGTACAGGAGATTCGAAAACACCATTTTACTTTTTAATTGTTAGTACAGCACTGAATATGGCATTATTACCTGTTCTTATTTTTGGTTGGCTAGGTCTTCCGCAACTTGGTGTTTACGGAGCAGCATACGCATCGGTCATATCAACAATCGTAACATTTATTAGTATGCTCATTTATTTAGGAAAAACGAAGCATCCACTGCAATTTGATGTAACGGTTCGAAAATATCTTCGCATGGATTGGGACCTGTTAAAATTATTGTTACGTCTTGGTATTCCGGCGAGTATTAATATGATACTAGTCTCATTATCTGAAATTGCGGTTATTGCGTTTGTGAATCGCTTCGGATCGGATGCGACAGCAGCATATGGGGTAGTCAATCAAGTGGCAAGTTATGTACAGATGCCAGCGGTGAGTCTTGGAATTGCTGTGTCTATATTTGCTGCACAGTCTATTGGAGCAAATCAATTCGATCGATTACAGAAAGTCATTCGAGCAGGAATCGTATTGAACTATATAATCGGAGGCGTATTAATTACTCTTATTTATGTATTCTCACAACAAATTTTAGCTTTGTTCCTAACGAGTCAGAGTACCATTGATATTGCACATAGCCTGATCATGATTACACTATGGAGTTATTTAATTTTCGGTCATGCGCAAATTATTGGTGCGACAATGCGTGCAAGTGGAACAGTACTGTGGCCGACTATTTTCGGTATCGTATCCATCTGGCTTGTGGAAGTACCTATTGCATATTTCCTTTCGTATCATACTAGCCTTGGCATAAAAGGAATATGGATTGGGTATCCAGCTGCATTTATTGTGAGTTTAATTTTACAATATGGGTACTATCGATTTTCGTGGAAGAAGAAGCGTATTACGCGCCTTATTAGTTAATAAGTAAAAAGTGTTTAACCAAACAGTAGATGGCCTCGGTATTGTGGTATTATCCCCCTATAGTAGACAGTTGAAAGAAAGTTACTGTACTGTTTATTATAGAGGGGATTTTTTTATGGGGAAAAACAGAAGAACTTTTTCAGTTGATTTTAAAATGAAAGCTATCTTTTGCTATTGAATTTATCCCGCATTAACGGGCAGTAATACCCACACTGATTAAAGTTTCACTTTATCTTTACCAATATTAGATAATCGTTTTCATAATGAAATAGAACATATCGTTTAGAAAAAGATGGGTGTGAAGTTTAAATTATTATGTTATTATTATCAATAATGACAATATAATTATTATTGATAATTTATTTAGGGGAGTGATGGATATGAAAACGCATTACGATTTAAAAGAAATTGATATTATGTCTTTCTTACCAATTATTTTACCAGTACTGGCTATAGGAATAATTTTGATTTTAATAGCATTAATTGATTTATATAGAAATAGAGAAACAAGAAAAAATGTTTTGATGTGGAGTCTTATCATTATTTTTATAAACACAATTGGTCCCATTTTGTACTTTGTTATGGGTAGAAAGGATAGTGAAAGAATATGAAATTAGAAATTAAAAATGTTACGAAAAAATTTAAAGAAAAAACAGCTGTAAATAATTTTTCAATGGAAATACAATCGGGAGAATGTGTAGGGTTGATTGGTCCTAATGGAGCAGGTAAATCGACACTAATAAAAGTGATTTCAGATATTATTGACCCGAGTATGGGAGAAATATTGCTTGATGGCAATAAAATTTCGGAAATGAAAAAAGAAATAGGTTACTTACCGCAATACCCTAACTTTTTTCACTGGATGACTGCAAAAGAAACTCTTACTTTTATGGGGCAACTATCAGGACTAAAGAAAGAGGTATTAACAACAGAGGTTCCAAAAATATTGTCGAGAGTAGGGTTAAGTGGTGAAGAGAATTCAAAAGTTGGGACTTTTTCAGGTGGAATGAAACAGAGACTTGGAATTGCACAAGCATTGTTACATAAACCATCTTTGATTGTAATGGATGAACCGGTATCAGCATTAGACCCGATTGGTCGAAGAGAAGTACTTAATCTAATAGAAGAAATTAAGAAAGAAACGACTATTTTATTATCAACACACATATTAAGCGATGCAGAAGAGATATGCGAAAGATTTGTAATTATAAAAAATGGAGAGAAAATTGAAGATACAACTATTGCAGATTTATTAAATCGAAATAGCAAAAATAAAATTAATTTTGAAGTGACAGCTAAAAAACAAGAATGGATTGAGTTTTTGAAAAAAACAAATTATGTAAAAGGGGTAGAAGTAATAGGAAATAAAGTGAGAATAGAAGTTGAAAATATAGAGTTAAACAAGAAAATGTTGCTAAGAAGTGCTCTGGAACATGATGTTGATCTTGTAAAATTTGAAATAAATAATGATACATTAGAAGAAATATTCTTGAAATTGGTGGTGTGAAAATGAATAATTTTACTGTATTAACCAAAAAAGAATTTGTTCAAATGATACGCGAATTTAAAGTTTTTTGGCTACCTATGGTATTTATATTTTTAGGAATAACGCAACCAGTTGTTAGTTATTATTTACCAACAATATTAAAAGCTCTAGGTGGGGGACAAGGTATTACAATTGATCCTAGTATGGCAGCTCAAAAAGGTGGAGAAATACTTGCAAGTACAGTAGGGTCTCAATTTGATCAATTAGGGATTATGATTATTGCGATATCTATGATGGGGGTAATACAGGGCGATAAAGCAAATGGTATGTTGGCTTTTATTCTTACAAGACCGGTAACTGTCGTATCCTATATTAGTGGAAAAATTATTTCAAATTATATATTTATTGCTTGCAGTGTAACGTTAGGCTACTTTAGTTCATACCTGTATATTAATATGTTATTTACAAATGTTAATTTTGTAGACATGATAATAGCTTTACTATTTTATCTGTTATGGGTTCTATTTATGGTATCATTCACTACGATGATAAGTACAGTTTTTAATACTGCTGGAGTTATTGCATTAATATCAATTGTATTCCTACTTGGATGTAGAATAGTGGTTGGCTTAAGTCCTATTATAGATTTTATAAACCCAGCCAGTATGAGTAAAAATGCTATGGAGGTATTAACTATAGGAACAGTTAATACAAATGCAATTTGGAATGTATGTATGACACTTGTATGTATTGTACTAACAATCTTAGTTACGAAGTTTTGGATTGCTAATAAAAAATTCACTAATGAATAAGTATATAAATACAAATTAAAAAACCGACATAAACCCCTTTTTTTAGGTGGGAGAGAGCATCCGGCCATGCATAGAAGCGGTCAGATCCTTTTCCTGCCCCATGCTAAGTGAAAACAAAGAGAGAAATCTAAATAGATCTCTGTTCAATGAAAGAACTTTGTATTAATCTATGCTTAGGGAGGGTTTCCATGTCTTTCCTTGTACCATATTGGAGACACATCAGGGAATGTTTCACCTACTGAATTATAGTGAAATACCCCAACTATAAACAGATAAAATAATATGAAATATTACATATCACAATGAGTTGTCATCATTTATTTGGAATTACTGCGTAAACCTCGATTCCGTTAGAAATCTGTATGGATTTTTCAAAATCATACTATATTTGCACTAGAACCGTATTATGTTTGACGTTTTATTTGTTTTGTACTACAATTTGTAGTGTGAGAGGAGGCCGAATATGTTCACACAAAACTATAAGTTAAATGAACAAGGCTTAAATCATTTCTTTGGACCGCTCGAAGCAAAAATTATGGAGATTGTCTGGAGTTCTCCGGACATAACGATTAAAGAAGTGCAACAAAAGTTAACGGAGGAATCTCCGGTGAACTTTAATACAGTCATGACTGTGATGAATCGGTTAGTAGAAAAAGGTCACTTGCAAAAACAAACGGTAAAAAGAAGTGGTGTATACCGTGCTGTACAAACAAAAGAAGAGTTTTTATCGAATCAGACGAAGAGAATGACACAAGAATTGATGGGTGAGTTTGGTGATTTCGTTGTAAATCATATGCTAGATGAGCTTGAACAAGCGGATCCAGTTTTAATTAAAAAGTTAGAAGAAAAACTACATCAATTGAAAAAAGAGGATTAGACTTGTGAAGTGGCAAATACGAAAAATTGTTTTGTTTACAAGCGTCATTAGTTGCCTTTTTCTCGGTATGTTAGTGTATTACGTTACATATCCATTTTTTTTGACGAATAAGGCATTTTTTCTATCACAGTTTTGTCTGTTCGAGTTACAGCAGCATATGAAAGAATTATCAATGATTCGAATCATGATGAGTGGCTTGTTGTTATTCACAGTATTTGTTGTATGTAAAAGAGTATGGAAGCAGTTTTTCTATAGTCGAAAATTAAAGCGGAATCTTATTTGTATTACTCGAAAAGAGAAACAGCTTTACTTGTTACAGACAACAGAAGTTGCTGCGTTCACAATTGGACTTATTCATCCGAAAATTGTTCTTTCAGAAGGTGTCTTTCAATCGTTTACGGAAGAAGAGATCGATGCGATTGTATTACATGAAGAATATCATCAAAAGAATCATGATCCATTAAAATTGTTTCTGTTTACAGTAGTAGCAGAAGGGATGATGTATGTTCCTGTTTTGGAAGGATTTTTACGGCGTTATAACACCTATCAAGAATTATTAGCGGACAAATATGCGATGGATCAAATGAAATCATCGTTCGAATTAGGTAGCGCATTGTTAAAACTAATCAAAATAAAAACAGTGTCTAATTCGTTTGTAACAGCATCGTTTGCAAAGACAGCAATCAATTTGCGTATAGAGCAAATTGTTAGTCCGTCATCCGTGAAAATCAGCATGCCGCTACATACAAACTCGGTATATATGACTACGGGGCTATTTCTTATCTCATTTGTACTTATTATTGGAGAGTGCATATAGCCTCTTTTTTAACTCAAAACACTACAATTTGTAGTGTTTTGTGAAGGAGGAAAATAATGAACGCAGCAGATTTGACGATATGGCTTGTAGTAGGGGCGGGGATTCTTTCATTCGTATCACCATGTTCTTTGCCGCTATATCCATCTTATTTATCGTATATTACAGGGGTTTCGATTCAAGATTTAAAAGAAAATCGTGGCATGATGCAAAAGTCGGCACTTATGCACACTTTGTTTTTTATGATTGGATTTTCCATTATATTTTACGCTTTAGGCTTATCCGTTAGCTGGATTGGTGTAACGTTTGCTTCTAACCAGCAGCTTATCCAGCAAATTGGTGGTATTTTTATTGTGGTAATGGGTTTATTTATGATTGGGCTCATTCAACCGAAATGGCTTATGTCAGAGAAGAAAATTCATTATAAAAGTAAATCGACAGGATATGTACGCTCCATTTTTGTTGGTATGACATATGCAGCAGGGTGGACGCCATGTGTAGGGCCAATCTTCTCTGCAGTATTAATGCTTGGGGCGACAAACCCAGATCAAGCGCTTCTATATATTACGGCATATACACTTGGTTTTGCGGTTCCATTCTTTGTTATGGCATTCTTCATTGGAAAGATAAAATGGATTGTTACATATGCGAACGTTATGATGAAAGTCGGCGGTGGGATGATGATCATCACAGGGGTGTTACTTTATACGAATCAGATGACGAAAATTACTGCCTTCTTTATTCGTTTATTTGGTGGATTTACAGGATTTTAAAAATAGGGGGAGAAGAAATTGAAAAAATTAATCGCAGTAATACTTGCTGGTGCTCTTATATGGGCAGGTGTTAACTTTTACAATTCAAAACAAGAAGAAAAGGAACGAAAAGAAAAGCAGGCAGCTCAGCAAAAGAAAGAAGTATTACCACAGCCAGGATTTAAAGCGCCAAAAATTACGCTAAAAGGTTTGGATGGAAAGTTACATTCGTTAAATGATGCAAAAGGAAAACCATATATCATCAACTTTTGGGCATCATGGTGTGGGCCTTGTGAGATGGAAGCTCCGGACTTAGTTCGACTGTATGATAAGTATAGAGGAGATATTGAAATCTTTGCAGTGAATGCAACGGTTGGGGATCCAGTACAAGAGGCACAAGCATTTTCAGAGCGTTTCGGATTTGAATTTCCTGTTTTACTAGATTTAGATGGAGTAGCGGGAATCGACTATAAAGTATTTTCATTGCCAACGACATTTTTTGTCGATAAAGACGGCATCATTGTCGATCAAGCACGAGGTGTATTACCTCCAGATCAGTTGGAAAAGAAATTTAAGCAGTTAATTGAGAAGTAAAAGGAGACCTCGTATTGATGATGGAATGGATGATGAAAATACAGCCGATTTCTCCCATATTAGGAAGCTTACTTGGACTTATATTGATGAAATTAAAATTGAAAAAACAGTGTATTCCGCATGAAACAATGATGGATGTGGTAACGAATGGTTTCATGATTATAGTAGTAACATGGAAATTTGCACCAGCAATTTTGAATCCGGGATGGACCATTCAATCTCCGCTCCAAGCATTGCTAACTGCCGGAGATGTGAAGCATATTGTAATAGGAAGTTTAATCGCAAGTGGATATGTAGTATGGAAAAGTAAAAAGGCTGATTTTTCGATTCGTGTATTACTAGATATACTGCCTTTTGGAATCGTAAGTATCCTCATTTTATATTCTCTATTTCACTCGCAATTTGGCACGAGAACGACAATGCCATGGGGTATGAGAATATATGATTCAAAGTTTTTGTATCATCCCATTTACATCTATGAAATTATAATTGCCATTTTTATGCTAGGGTGGTTATGGAAACAAAAAGATGTGCTAGGTAGTGGGAAATATATAAGCTATTTTCTCATTGCAGAGGGGATCGTACATATTTTTATCTCATTGATAAGCGAACAAATTCCATTTCTACTAGGGTTATCCTTACAACAGTTGTTCATATTTATTGTGATCAGTACAGGTATTGTATTATTTCCGAAAAAATAAAAGACATCGATGTGTGAACTATTCATGCATCGGTGTCTTTTTGTTTGTTGAGAAATGGATGGCGGAGCATCATATTTTTTTAATGGAATCATACAATAAATCACTTTTCTGTACTTTTGTAGATTGTATGAATCATAGTAAATGTAAAGGGATGTTATTAGTAAAGAGAGAAATAAAAAGTGAAGCAAGAAGACAAATATAATTTTCAGATGTGATAGAAAACGAAAATAGGAGGAATGCACAATGACATCATTTCTAATTATTTTATGTGCCGGCATACTTGTGTTAATCAGTCTCATTCATATGTACTGGGGGTTTGGAGGATCTTGGGCAAGTAAAGTTGTCCTTCCCATGAAAAAAGATAGTGAAGAATATGCTTTTGTTCCGCGGAAGGCGGGGACTTTTATGGTGGCGATTGCGGTTCTATTTTTTGCTATTGTGTTATTAGCACAGCGTGGATACATATCTTTTTGGAGTGCGAGTCGTATAACAAAATGGGGCTGTATCTTGTTGGCGGTGATCTTCTTTATACGTGCAGTTGGTGATAGGAAGTATGTTGGAATTTTCAAGAAGGTAAAGGGAACGCAATTTTCGATGTATGATACGTGGGTATATAGCCCACTTTGTCTATTTATAGCACTTACTTTTGTAGTTGCGATTTATAGTAACTGAAGAATATGAAGAAAACTTCTAGCAAAGGAAGTTTTCTTCATATTCTTTTTATAGTTGAATTTTACAATTAATTATATCGTCTTCATTACGATGCTTGTCGTTGCGGTTGGGCTCAAAAGAAAAAAGGTTGTACCTGAGACAGTTGGTATCTTCAAAACAGATAATCATTTGTTTGGAGGAATTTTACTTGGTACGATATTTTTTGTAGGTGCTTTAACATTTTTACCAGTGCTTGTACTTGGACCAATTGCTGAATTTTTGACTATATTTTTCGACATATAAGCCGCGGCTATGGATAACAAAAGGTGACCTGCACTCGTTTGCTCTCTTTGTTTTCACTTGGCATGGGGCAGGAAAAGGGTCTGACCGCTTCTATGCATGAATGGATGCTCTCTCCCACCTAAAAAGAAGGGTTTTATGTCAGTTTTTAATTTGTATTTATATATATCATAAAGTAATAAAGTGAGAGGAGTATAAGCCTCTCGTTTTTATTATGAATTTCTTTGTTATTTCTGACGTAGTTCATTATAGTATATATATGAGCTTTTGTAGAAGACAAGACTTTGATTTTGAGTTAAATTAGGTTATATCTATATAAATCCATTTTGATTTTTCGACATATAGCTGCGGCAATGGATAACAAAAGGTGACCTGTACTTGTTTGCTCTCTTTGTTTTCACTTGGCATGGGGCAGGAAAAGGAACTGACCGCTTCTATGCATGGCCGGATGCTCTCTCCCACCTAAAAAGAAGGATTTTATGTCGGTTTTTTCATTTGTATTTATATATGAGAGTCTAATTACTTCAATTAACTTATATATTGAAAGTTTCACTTTACATAATAAGAGGATGTGGATATACAATGTCAATACAGTCAAAATATTTAGCCGGCATTTCACTTGGGGTGATGGGAGTTGGTTTTGCAGCGACAATTCCATTCCAAGGCACAATGATAGGTGCGCTTGCACAGGGAGGGTTTGAAGCAGGATTAGTAGGTGGACTTGCCGATTGGTTTGCAGTTACAGCACTATTTCGTCATCCGATGGGGATACCAATTCCGCATACAGCACTGCTGCCGAAAAATAGGAAACGGATTACAAAAGGTCTCGTTTCGACACTTGAAAATGATTGGCTTACGAAAGAAAGCATTACAAATAAAATAAAAGAAATGCAGTTGGCAGAAACGGTGTTACACATCGCGGAAAGAGAGCTACATTCCGATGCTGTGAAGAAAGGAATCGTTACAATTGCTGAAAAAGCGATTCTTCAAATTGATACGAAGCAGTTAGCCGCTGTCGTTGAAAAAGAATTAAAGACGTATTTACATACAATCAATACAGGATATATACTTCGAGTACTTGTCGATCAAATGATTGAGAAGGAATATGATGAGAAAACGTTAGATTATATGCTGGTTAAAGCGAAAGAATGGACAGCACAAGAGGAAGCCCGTCATCAACTTGGCAATTTAGGTATGAAGGCGATGGAAAATATAAAAGTAGAGGGTTTCTTGCAGTTTACACTTAAATCTTTTATGAATATTGTTGATGAAGAAAAAATCGGTAGCATTTTGCAAAAGTTTATTATTAGCAATATTAGCAGTTTGCAGAATACTGATAATAGTACGAGACAACTTGTATTAACGAAAATTCGTCAAGAACTCACAAGTGTAAAGGAAAATGAAGCGGTATTAAAGGAAATAGAGAATTGGAAAGAAAACTGGATTGCGGATTGGAATGCTGCCGAGAAAATAACAGAATTGCTAGGACAAGCACAAGGGAGAGCAGTGGCTTTTATTCAAAACGAAGAGTTTGCAAATAAGTATCTTTTTCCGTTCCTAACATCACAAATGAAGAAAATAAAAGAAGACCCAGCAACAGTTCAAAAGATGGAAGAGTGGTTGCAAAAACAAATTGTCAATCTTGTTGAAAGCAATCATTCTAAAATAGGAAAACTTGTTCAAGAAAATCTTGATAAGCTTGATGATCAAACACTTATTGAGATGATTGAAAATAACGTTGGAAAAGATTTGCAGTGGATTCGTGTAAATGGTGCTGTTTGTGGTTTTATGATTGGGTTGATTTTAGAAGGGTTAAAAATGGTTATATAATGAAGTGTGACTTTAGTAGGTCATACTTCCAGATTTATTAGTAAATCAACAAATAAAGATAGGAAACAAAACCTTTCACATCCCACAAACTAGTTGCAAAGATGTGAAAGGTTTATTCCGCCATTCGCGGGCAATAATATCCCCCGTCTCAAAGTTCAGTAAAAAACAAAGAAGCTCGATTGGTGAAGATTAATAATCAGTGGGAGATGAAGAAACTCCCCACTGATTAAAGTTTCACTTTATTTTACTTTTCAAGGACGTTAACATTTAAGTTATAAGTATGTAGCACATTTAAATGGTGCGTACCATTTCCGAACTTAAGAGTTCCTTTATACCATTTTTCATGCTGTTCTTCGTATTGTTTCTCTCTTGATTGGGTATCTTCGTTTTTACTTAATTCTTCTACATGTTCCCATGGCATATTTCCTTGTAATTCCTTTTTATTCGTCACTGCTGACAATGTCATATCACTATCTTTTGCGAGATAAACCGATACACTTGATTTTCCTTGAATGGACCAGTTACTTTGCAATTGACCTGGGTAAAGAGTAATATCCCTTTGTGATTCCCGGATTTCGACATCTATGTTTTGCGGAAGCGTAAGAGTTGCAGTAATCTTTGGTTCTGAAACAAAGAATTTGCTTGTAATAGGAAGTGGTTTAAGGATAACATACATCGTTTGATCAATTGTGCATATTGAAACGAAATCTTCTTGTTTCAGTTTGTTCTTTTCCTGTTTGTCCATTGCGATTTGATATGTTCCAAATAGACGGAGTTCACTAGACTGTGTTCCTTCAATGGTAAGTGGCATATTGCTTGTATCAACGACAATCTTTTTAATGGTATCTGGAATGCTACGCTGCACGTCTGGAATATCATTTGTTTGTTCGTTTGTGCTGATCGAATACCGAATTTCTTCTAGTAGACCTGTTGATAGCAAGAGGTATAATGCAATACCAATTGTGCCCAGCACACCGATAAAGAAAATACTAAATATATCGTATTTAATAATAGGATGTTCCTGTTTTGAGAACGAAACATATAGTAAAATTTCAATGCCAAGTACAATGAAAATGAGGGGCCACCAAGCTGTAAAACTATCAAATACTTGCATTCCGCTTATAATTGAAAATAATAAAAAACAGCCTAATGAAATGATAGAAATTCCCATTGATATTGTTCCTACGCGCCATCTTCTCATTTTTTAGACTCTCCTTTTTCTGCTTTACTTCCTAATAGTAACTTAAAGCCTCCACCGATTAATAGCAGGGAAACAACAGATGTTTGGAAATAATTATAGTACCAATCACTGAGATGAATGTTGAACATTACAGTGAAATATTCATCAAAAATAGGAATAAACATGCGATCAAGTATGAAATAGCAGCCTAATGCTAGTAGCCCAATTCCAACCCATTTTTGATGATTAATTAAATAATCAACAATAGGGGTATCTTGTAGCTCTTCTTTTCCATATTTAGAGGCTTGTTGCAACGTATCGAAAAAGCTGTAAAACCATATTATGGGTACTAGAAATAAGAAAGCTGAAAGTCTAAGTACATCGAGAATATAAATAGCAAATAAAAATGCAATCATGAGTTGAAGACCGCGCCGTTGTAAACCTAAATACATATGACCTGCTCCTGGAAAGATTGCTAATATGGAAGTGAGGGTTTTGCTTTTCTTTCCGTTTTCTCGATGTTCTTCAAAGTCTTCAAAAATCGTACGATCGACTAACGTTTCCCCATGTTCTTTTTTCTGTAACAGCT
Organism: Bacillus sp. DX3.1; assembly: GCF_030292155.1. Taxonomy (NCBI): domain Bacteria; kingdom Bacillati; phylum Bacillota; class Bacilli; order Caryophanales; family Bacillaceae; genus Bacillus; species Bacillus sp. DX3.1. The sequence continues at coordinate 1,652,105 of NZ_CP128153.1, forward strand.
GAACGGCATCGAAAAAATTATAAATCCAAAAAACAGGTAAGGCAGCAAGAAAGACGAGAAAGCCTTCTTCATGTGTTAAGAGTGTGACGAATATAATCATGCTACCAAGTCCAGTGAAACCGATTAAAAATGTAAGACCTCGTTGCATAAGTCCTAATTGAAAATGTCCAAGACCAGGGATGATGGATAAGAGAATGATGTAAAATCGTTCACTTTCTCGCCCTGATTCTTGATTGTTTGTTTTGTCTTTCTTCCATGATTGATTGATTATAGAAATAATGAGATCAATTATATTTATAATCCAAATAAATACTGATAAAAATATACCTGGGAAAATAAGACTATGATTCCCTGAAAGAAGAGAAAGTCCTGCTCCGGCAACGAGTGCTAATAAAGAGCCACCAGCATATATAATAAAGCGTCCGATTCGATTTAAATACAAATGACCGATACCAGGAATCAATCCTAGAACTAATGCTAAAAATGGATTTTTATTCATGTTTTGAACCTCCGTTCGTTTTTGAATCAATTTTTTTCGTAACGTTTATAGTTTTGTCTAAGAATTGTTTTGAAATGGGAACTTCACTTTGCTTTGAAGATTGTTCAAAATTTAAAGTCATCATAAAAATATAATGGAATAAACCACTCGCCATAAAGATTAATGTAGCTGCAGTGGCAATTATGTAATGAATGAACGTACTTTTTAGACGTTTTGTCTGCTTTTTGCTATTCTCTTTTTCTTCAAGTTCAACATTTTTAAATGTGATTTGTTTCATGACCTCATCTGTAAATGAATCCTCATGCATCATTGGAAGGTTTTCATTTTGTTCTTCAATGATTTCCATATAATGTGTTAAGCAAAGGTCACATTCATATAAGTGTTGTTCAGCTAAATTTCGTTCTTCATCTGATAAAAGGTCTAGTACGTAATTATGCCAAGTTTCTTTTGAAAAATGTGTCATAAGAAATCTTCCTCCTTCCAATGTTTTTTAATCCACTTTCTTGCACGATAAAGTTTCATTTCGATTGTTTTGACTTCGGCCTTTTGCTGAGTAGCAATGTCTTGATAACTTTTTTCCTCTAAATAATGAGCATAGACGACATCGCGATAGTTTTCGGGAAGTTCTCTCATTTTTTTCTCAATTAATGATTTTTGTTCTTTCGTAAGTATTAAGGCTTCGATATTTTCCGAGGATTTTATGTTTTCCTTTGCTTCGGCTAACAAGGGAAGCTCTTCTTTTTGTCTTGCTTGTTTTCTCTTATAATCAATAGCATGATTAGTAGCAATCCGCGTCATCCACGTTTTCAATCCACGAAATTGATAATTAGGGAGAGAAGCATAAATTTTTACGAATACTTCTTGCGTAACATCTTGCGCATCCTCTTGATGCCTCAAAATAGAAAAGATAACGTGAAAAATATAATGGCGATATGTTTCAACGAGGATACGAAAAGCATGTTCATTTCCTTGCTTTGCTTTTTCAATTAATAGTTTCTCTTCAATCGTCTCTCCCTCCTTTTAGGTGTATTCTATTATATAGACGTATAAACTATTTCGTCACCCTACACATATTTTAAAAAAGAATAATATAAATTAAAATAAAGATATATTTTGGAAAGAAAACACTAAATGAAAAAGTATAAAAATGACTTGGAGAATTATATAATGAGCCATAGAAAAAGTTAAAAGAGGAAAGGATGTGAATGTTAGTAAGGGAATACCTATACTAACAAACATGAAAATAAAAATAATGATAGCGGATGATAACTCTTTTATTAGAGAGGGCATGAAAATTATATTAAGTACATACGAAGAATTTGAAGTACTAGCAACGGTAAATGATGGTCAAGAAGCTCTAGATTATTGTAAAAAATATGAGGTGGATATTGCGCTGTTAGATGTTCGTATGCCAAATATGAATGGTGTGGAAGCTACGAAATTAATTTGTGAGCAAACAAAAACAAAACCGTTGATCTTAACTACATTTGATGATGATGAATATATTTTGGATGCAGTGAAAAACGGGGCAAAAGGTTATCTATTAAAAAATAACGATCCGGAACGAATCCGCGATGCGATAAAAAGCGTTTATAACGGACATACTGTCATGCAAGATGTGGTGCTAGATAAAATTAAGTCAAACTTACTTGAAAATAAAGAAGCAGAGCTCAAAATAGATAAAAATATGTTCACAGAAAGAGAACTTGGTATTATCGCTCTTATTGCAAAAGGATTTTCTAATAAAGAAATTTCAAAACAGCTTTTTATATCAGAAGGGACAATTGCGAACTACATTACGTCAATTCTTGGTAAAACGGGACTTGAGCATCGTACGCAAATCGCAATTTACTATTTAACAGGAAAAGTGGACTAGAAATATGGAATTTTGGATGATATTGAGTAAACTAATTGTTTTCATGTATATTGTGTTCAGTTACGTTCACTCGAATGTTACAAATTTACCATGGGTTATATTTGCTTTACTTTTGTATCTTTGTGTAAACGTGACAATTTCTATTTTAAAAAAAGATGTCTTCAAGAAGACAATAATAGGCGTATCGATTTTCATTACAATTCTTTTTACGGGACAAATTCATTCGTTATTAATTTTATTTTTACCTATGAACTTATATGAAATAGTATCTTATTACATAAATGAAAAATGGCTGATCTTTTTAATTATGATTCTTCCTATTATGTTTATTGATGAAAGTGTTCAAATGACATATGGGCTAATTGCTACATTCGGTTTTCTTATTTTTACAATGGCCAACCTGTATACAGCAAGGTTATTAAAGCTTGAAATGCAAAACGACACGATGCGAAAAAATATGCAAAGGCTCACAAAGAGCTTAAATGAAAATAAAGAATACATAAGACAATCTGAATACACCTTTAAATTAGAAGAACGAAATCGATTATCACAAGAAATTCATGATAAGATTGGTCATTCTATAACAGGAGCGCTTATTCAAATGGAAGCGGCAAAAAGATTGCTCGGAGTAGATAAAGATAAAGCTGAAGAATTACTTCAAAATGCGATTCATATTTCGAAAGATGGTATTGAAAGTATTAGAATTACACTCAAGAATATGAAACCACCAACTGAGCAAATTGGGATTCATCGCATGAAATTATTCATAGATGAATTTGGAACAAAACATGATATAAAAATTCCGTTTGTGTATAAAGGGAATTTAGATGCGATTTCTCCAATTCAATGGAAGATCATTGGTGAAAATGTCATGGAGACGTTAACAAATGCGATGAAATACGCTGATGCGACGGTGATTTCAATAGAGATTCATGTGCTTAACAAGGTGGTGAAGGTACAAGTGAAGGACAATGGAAAAGGAGCGCATTTCGTTAAGAAAGGCCTCGGTATTATTGGAATGGAGGAACGAACTGCATCCATTAATGGGAAGATTATTGTAGATGGTACAAGTGGTTTTTCGGTAACAATGTTATTACCGATTCAATAAGGAAATGAGTGAGATGAAGGATCTCATATGAAAAAAGTGAATATTCTCATGTGAAAAGAATGAACTTCTGCACTGAGCAGGTTCATTTTTTTTGTTTATAATAACAGCAGAGAAACCGAAATAGGGGTGAAATGATGAACGCATTAGAAATAAAAAACTTAACGAAAAAATTTGGTGACTTCATCGCAGTAGATAATATATCTTTAGCTATTAAACAAGGAGAAATATTTGGATTTTTAGGTTCGAATGGTGCTGGTAAAAGTACAACAATTAATATGATTGCTGGGTTGTTGCGAAGTAATGAAGGTGAAATTAACATACTGGGAAAAAGTACAAAGAAACATAGCCGATTTGCAAAGATGAATATAGGTATTGTTCCGCAAGATTTAGCAATTTACGAGGAGTTAACTGCCTATGAAAATGTGAAATTCTTTGCAGGATTGTATGGACTACGGGGAGCTGAATTGAAAGCGAGAGTAGAAGAAGCATTGCAGTTTGTAGGACTCAGTGATAAACATAAAAGCTATCCGAAAAATTTCTCTGGTGGAATGAAGCGAAGACTTAACATTGCTTGTGCTATTGCGCATCGTCCTAAGTTAATTATTATGGATGAGCCGACAGTAGGGATTGATCCACAGTCAAGAAACTACATTCTCCAATCTGTGCGAAAATTAAATGAAATGGGAAGTACGATTATTTATACAAGTCACTACATGGAAGAAGTAGAAGAGATTTGTACAAAAATTGCAATTGTGGATCATGGTAAGGTAATTGCGGAGGGCACGAAAGAACAACTAAAATCTATCATTACAGATACAAAAGATATTTGGATTGAAGTGAAGTCAGTTGAAAATATGGATGTGACTAAATTAAAAGAAATTAATGGTGTGAAAGCTGTTCAAATTGAAGAAAACGTCATTAAAGTAAATTCTGATACAGGAGTGAATAATTTAAATAAAATTATTCAACATTTTATTAATCATGATATAGAGATTCGTTCATTAGAAGAGCAGGCACCTAACTTAGAAACAGTATTTCTTACATTGACAGGAAGAAACTTACGAGATAAATAAAGTTCTATTAAGAAAAGGGAGGTTCATCAATTGAACATCTTCAATATTGCTATAATGCAAATTAAAAGGGACTTTCGAGACATAAGAACGTTAGTTTTTATGTTAGCATTCCCGGTTGTGCTTATGCTCATTTTGGGAACAGCTTTAACAAATGCATTTAATAGTGACAATCTTTCTATTAAAAATATACAGGTGTTATACAAAGATGAAGCAGGTGGTAAGTTCTCTCAGGCTTTTGAAACATTGATAAAGGAAACAGGTAAATCGGGCATTCACTTTAAAAAAGCAGCAAAGGATGTAGATGGGAAAGAAGAAGTGAAACAAAATAAGTATGCCGGCTATGTAGAAATGAATCAAAATGGCGTGAAGTTATATGAGAGTGATCGGAATAGTATTGAAGGAAGTATCGTTGAGGGGATGCTTACTACATTTGTCGATAAGTACAACGTAGCGGTGGAAGTTGCGAAAGTAGATTCTGGGAAAGTTAGCACAGTTATTGCAAGTGGAAATCATGATGATTATATAAAAGAGACATCTTTACAAGCTGCTAAAAAACCAAGTTCTATGGATTATTATGCAATTGCGATGACGACAATGATTGCCTTGTATGGGGCGATGGGAGCGAGTTATCTTATTCGCGGAGAGCGATTACGAAAAACGGGAGATCGTTTAATTGCCGCACCTGTTAGTAAAGCAGAAATTTTCATAGGAAAAATACTTGGTAGCCTTGTAGCAAATGGGCTTTGTCTGCTTCTTGTTGTTTTCTTTAGTAAGTTTGTGTATAAGGCAAATTGGGGTGATCATCTTGGAGTAGTCTTTCTTATTTTACTGACAGAAGTATTACTCGCAATTAGCTTTGGTTTAGGGATAGGATATATTACGAAAACAGGTGAGGCTTCTAAAGCAGTTATTATGGTTGTTGTACAATTGGCCTCTATTTTTGGAGGAGCATATTTTGTATTCGAAGAAAATATGCTTACAAATCTATCACCATTAACATGGGCAAATACAGCGATTATGAAAATTATTTATGCGAATGATTTAGGAGCAGCACTCCCTGTGATTTCTTTAAATCTTGGAATTTCAGCACTGTTTTTATTGATTGCGATTATCGCATTACGTCGACGGGAGGGGCTATAGCATGAAAGATATTTTATGGCTCATACAAAAAACATTATCGGTACTTTTGAAAAATAAAAAAGGGTTGCTCATTATTATTGGCTTACCGATAGCAGGATCGCTAATTTCTTTTCTGATATATGGAAATGCAGGGCAAGGGACATTAAACATTGGGGTTGTAAATAATGAAAATCATTATATAGCAAACGATACGGTGAAATTTATAGAAGGATTAAATCATGTAAAAGTGAGTAAAATTCAAGCATCAGAAATAGAAGAGAAGCTTGCCTCGAAAAAGCTTGATGGAGTTATTACGTTAGATTCAGGTTTTTCAGAAAGTGTTCGAGATGGTAAACCGAGTCATATTCAAATTTCCTCGATTAAAGGTGTTCAAATCACAAGTTTTATAAAATCTTATTTGTATAATTACATTGATAATATAACTGCAATTAGTAAAGTAGCACAAAATGATCAAAGTACATTTGATAAAATGTATGCAGGTTATCAAAAAAATTCATTCAAGTTAACAGCCCATACGCTTAATGATACTTCGAAAAATAAAGATATGACGAATCAAACAGTTGGTTACCTCATTATGTTTATGTTATTTTCAGCGGTGAATTTTTCAGAACTAATTTTGAAAGAAAAAGAGAACAGAACGTACTTCCGATTATTATCAGCACCGATAGATGGAAAGAAATATATATTATCTAATGTTGTTGTTAATATGCTTATTTTAATCGTACAAATTGTTGTAACAGTATTATTTATGACCAATGTATTTCATATTGATACAAATATGCCTTTGATTGTTATGATTGGAGTACTGATGATATTTGGCTTAATTGCAATTGGTTTATCGTTAGCAATTGTATCTTTTGCGAAAAACGGAACTTCTGCAAATGCAATGCAAAATATCATTATTACACCAACATGTTTGCTTGCCGGATGCTTCTTTTCATTTGAAATTATGCCAGCGTCTGTGCAAAAAATAGCTGATTTTCTTCCTCAGCGTTGGTTATTAGATACGATAGGGAAATTACAGCAAGGTACACATTTTGCAGATTTGTATTTAAATATTTTGATTTTATTTGCCTTTGCAATCGCCTTTTTCTTAATTGCAATTTACAAATTTGGGCGTAATAATGATGCGAGGAATTTTATTTAAACGATATTTTTACAAAAGGGATGTGGCATAAAGCTACATCCCTTTTGTATGCTGTTCATAAAATATAACTGCTATTGAAATACTAGGTGAAGACAACTATTTTGTGCGGAAGGAAAAGTAAATGGTGAAAAAGATACTACGTGTCATTTCTATTATAATTAGCATAGTAATTCTCATTGTTATTTGGATGCATATTGATGTAACAATAGGGAGAAAAGTGGAAGTTGAGAAAAATCAACCGAAAGAATATGGACAGCATTATAGTGACTTTCAATTATATGTGGAGGGGAAACCGCTATATCAGCAGCTGTTTTCTGATATAAAAGAGGCGAAACATTCAATTTTCACTTATTTCTATATTATTTCCGATGATAAAAGTAGCCACTCCTTCTTAAAGTTGTTGAAAGAAAAGGCGGAAGAAGGTGTGAAAGTATACTTATCAGTCGACTGGATTAATGATTTGTCTTTCGAAAGAAAACTTAAAAATGAATTGAAAGCAAGTGGCGTTCATTTTACATATAGTAGAAAACCTGAATTTCCGTTCTTTTTCTATTCCCTACATCATCGTAATCACCGTCGTATTACAACGATAGATGGGAAGATAGGGTATAGCGGCGGCTTTAATATAGGTAATGAATATTTAGGGAAGGACCGCCGATTTGGATATTGGCGAGATTATCAAGTGCGCTTACAAGGAGAGGGTGTGAAAGATTTAGAGGAACAGTTTGTATTAGATTGGAAACGAGATACTTCTGAAGGAATAACACGAGCCTCTCAACATACTGTACCAGGGAAAACGTTACATACACTGTCTGCTTATAATGGTCATCATGTTGTTACAAAGTATATTGAATTAATAAATGAAGCAAAACAATCCATTGTGATTGCTACACCATATTTTATACCAAAAGATAAAGCACTTATGAATGCTTTAATTCAAGCGCGACAGCGTGGTGTTTTCGTTAAAGTGCTCTGGTCTTTTAAGCCGGATATTCCGCTAATAAAAGAAGCGGCATATCCTTACATTCGTCAAGCTATTGAAAATAACATATCCGTATACGGTTATAAAAAAGGAATGTTCCACGGAAAAGCGATAGTGATTGACAATGAAACAACAGTTATGGGTACAACAAATTTCACTTCGCGAAGCTTTTATTTAAATGATGAGATGAATTTCTATATAAAGGGTGGTCCCATTGTTAGGCAAGTGAATGAAGCATTAGCGCAAGATTTTCATGATTCAAAAGAAATGACGTCATCATTCTTTGATGGTCTTTCCTTTTTGGACCGATGCAAAGAAAAAATAGCAGGGTTGCTTAATTATTATTTATAGGATTAGCGATACAATGATTAAGAAGAGATGCGGTATGATGCCGCATCTCTTTTGTTTATCCAGCATGAATAGTGGGGGAATGGAGGTGTCTCTTTAGGGTAGTTTATTATTTTGTTATTTTTTGGTAGACTTACCTTTTTGCGTTTGCTACTATTTTGTTATGAATAAATAACATTTTGTAGAGAAAGGGAGCCGTAATAGCTGGCTTAACTTTGAAAGATGAAAAATAAATTAAAGTTTGTAACAGTTATTATCTATGCATTTCTAGTACTGTATGTATTAAATAAGTTGGTAGAATGGGGAGTGATGTCTAAAAACTATATGTATCTACTTACTGTAGGTCTCATATTATTTATTGGGATGTTTGGTATTCTTCATCTTTTTGAAAGAAATGCTAAGGGTAAAAAGTAGCTTTTAAATTATTACAAGGTATTCGGACACATATTTGTGCAAAGTGTGGAACGGTGTTAGACAGATGAAGCGATAGGGTTTCTAACTTTTTTGAAAGATATAGATCGTATGGAGGCGATTATTATGCTTAAGCGACCGCAAACGAGTGAATATAATCCATATGCGGAGAAGTACATAGAACTTGTGCCTGATGGGAATTTACTTGATATTCTAAAGAAACAACAAGAGGAAACGAATGATTTGTTAAGAAATGTTTCTAAAGAACAAGGAGAGTATCGATATGAAGAGGGGAAATGGAGTCTAAAGGAAGTGGTTGGGCACATGGCAGATATTGAAAGGGTGATGAGCTATCACCTCCTGGTAGCTGCTCGTGGAGATAGGACAACATTGCCGTCGTTTGATAAAGATGTATTTGTGATGAATGCAGAGTTTAATCGAATGAGGCTTGAAGACATCACTTTAAATTTTTCAATTGTTCGTCAGTGTACTTGTTCATTGTTTGCAAGTATTCCGAGTGATGCATGGATGCGAACGGGAACAATTTTAAACCATGAAACGACTGCGCGTGCACTAGCGTATATAATTGCCGGCCATGAATTGCATCATCGGTCAATTATTAAGGAAAGATATCTTTCCTTAATTTAGGTGCAAAGAGAAAGGGGCTTAATCTAGTATAAAGAAGAGTGAGCTTTTTTCTTACGGGTACTTTCTGTAGAAATCTATATAAATCCATTTTGATTTTTCGACATATAAGCCGCGGCTATGGATAACAAAAGGTAACCTGCACTCGTTTTCTCTCTTTGTTTTCACTATGTCTGGACAGGAAAAGGATCTGACCGCTTCTATGCATGGCGGATGCTCTCTCCCACCTAAAAAGAAGAGTTTATGGAAGGAAAAAGTGGTTCCCTCGCGGTTGATTTTGCCGGGGATCATTTTTGTTCGTACTAATTCGCCTAATTGGTATTGCTCGTAGGAATATAGGGAGTAATGACAGTGGAGATTCGCTTTCATGTTTTTATGCCTAACGGCTCTGATTTCAGTACATACCTGAAAAATATTTAAAGGGCGCCAACTTTGTGTGGAAAGGGTATAATAAATTGGCAGAAGTAGACAATAAAAGGGGCTGCCTTGTGTTGATATGGAAATAGATAATTAAAAATATGATTGAATGCATATGATTTTTGTCTTATGTAAAAGAAAAAACTAGGATATAAAAAGACAAAAGAAGAAAAGGAGATACGATGACAAAGAGAAAAGAAATAATAGAAACAGGATGGAACCTAGACAACAGTTATGCTCGTCTACCGAAATCATTTTTTACTAGCCACAACCCAACCTCTGTACGCTCACCGAAGTTGATCATTCTCAATTATCCGTTGGCAACATCCCTGGGATTGAACGTTCAGGCGCTGCAAAGCGAAGATGGCGTAGCGGTGTTTGCTGGCAATCGGATTCCCGAAGGTGCTTTGCCTATTGCTCAAGCTTACGGGGGGCATCAATTCGGGCATTTTAACATGTTAGGGGACGGCCGGGCTCTGCTACTTGGCGAGCAGATTACTCCCCTAGATGAGAGATTTGATATTCAGCTCAAAGGTTCTGGTAAAACACCATACTCCCGCCGGGGTGATGGTCGAGCGGCACTTGGACCAATGCTACGCGAATACATCATCAGCGAAGCAATGCATGCCCTTGGTATTGCTACTACCCGCAGCCTAGCGGTGGTGACAACCGGTGAGTCAATAATCCGTGAAACCGACCAACCTGGTGCAATTCTGACCCGTGTAGCTGCAAGTCATTTGCGTGTCGGTACCTTTCAATACGTTTCAAAATGGGGCACAGTTGAGGAACTCAGTGTTCTGGCTGACTATACACTAAAGCGCCATTTTCCAGACATTGAAGCTAATGAGAATCGCTATCTTTCACTACTTCAGGAAGTGATGAAGCGTCAGGCGATGTTGATTGCCAAATGGCAACTGGTTGGCTTTATTCACGGAGTGATGAACACCGACAACATGACCATTAGTGGAGAAACCATTGACTATGGTCCTTGCGCCTTCATGGATACCTATGATCCGGCAACTGTATTCAGTTCCATTGACCTTCGAGGCCGCTATGCCTATGGCAATCAGCCACATATTGCCGAGTGGAATCTCGCTCGATTTGCTGAAACCTTATTGCCACTGTTGCATGTAGATCAGACGCAGGCTGTCAATCTGGCTCAGGATGCGATTTCACATTTTACTAAATTGTATCACTCTAATTGGCTCGCGGGAATGAGAGCTAAACTAGGAATATTTAACGAAGAAGTGCAGGATAAATCTCTTATTGAAGACCTCCTCAGTATGATGCAGAAATATCGTGCAGACTATACCAATACCTTCCGTGCATTAACTTTTGATACGCTGGAGAATACGGTCCTGTTTGAGACCCCAGAATTTGCTCAGTGGCATGAGCAGTGGCAGGCAAGACTAGGCAGGCAGCAGGAATCGAAAAACTCCTCGCATCAGTTGATGCGAAGCAGCAATCCTGCGCTAATCCCTCGGAACCATCGGGTAGAAGCTGCACTAGAAGCCGCAGTGGAACAAGGAGACTACAGCGTGATGGAGCGGCTTCTTGATGTTCTTTCAAGCCCCTACGCGCACTCCTCCGAACAGGCTGATTACTCCACACTACCTGTGCAATCATCCCGTCCTTACCGAACCTTTTGCGGTACATGATATAGAAGCATTAGGGATAGTTCTTTCTGCTTTTCTACAATTACGTTGAGTCATGCTTTACTATTCGTACAAGATAATGCTACTCCTTTACTTGAGGTAGCATTATTTTAGTTTATAATTTCTTCCTTTCTAGTAAGGCTCAGTTACAGGAATAAAGCATTCTTTCAGGCATAATTAATTTACCAGCAAACTCATTAGCTTCATGATCTTCAATTAATAATTCTGTATTAGATTTTATATTTCTAGGTATTAGAAGGTGATCCTAAAAAATATGACTGATTTCATGAGCTATAGTAAGGTTAAGTCTTCTGTCGATTCTTATATATCAAACTCAATTAATTGGTATATACTTCTTAAAACCCTTACTTATAGTTCCGTTATAACCATTTTTAGCAAATAATTTATGTGCTTCTATTCTAGTTGCACTACTTAATAAGATAATTCTTGTGGATCCCCTTGCAATTGATATTTGTTCTACATGTTTTAGTAACTTTTCACCTATTCCATTACCTCGAAAATCTTCATCTACAATCACATACTCTAGAACGGTATATGGTCTAAATTGATATCCAGGATCAAGACAAAAAGTCATAAATATACTTCCTTTAACTTTACAATTTTCCTCATAAACAAATAAGAAATTATTAGAATCATTCCTTATCTGCTCAATTCTTTCTGATAAAACCTTAATATTTTTACTATGCGGTGCTAATTTTTTATATAGATTTTCAATTACATTACTGTCTTTTGGTTCAGCTTCACGAATCATATAATTACCTACCTCTATTAATATTAATGCATCAATGGTTTTGGCTATTCTAATATTACATCTTCCGACTCTATTATATCCCAAAAAAATACTTTTTTGGTGCGATTTATATGAAAGGAGGATAGGAAGGATGGCGTTTACTATGAATTTTTCTATTTTAGATGAAATGAATCTATTCTCTCAAGAACTTCAAAACTACGTATCTCGGGGTTCAGCCGAGATACGTGTATTAACTATACTAAATAAAATCATAGTCCTTATAGTTCTTTAAGTAAGGTTTATGGTTTTTATTTATCTTTAAATAAAGAATAACTATATTGATTTTTCAAAGTATTTAAAGTATTTTAAGGTGGGGATGTGGTATTAATGAATTTCACTGGATACAGCTAATGATTATAAGAACATTATTAATTGTTGTAGTGTTGGGAGGAGGCCTATTGAGAGAGTAGAAGAAGTCATTTTGTCGAACGGAAAGATACGCTATATGCTAGTCGATAAAAATGGAGAGCCTATTCAGCCTGTTCTTCAGTATTTACGATTCAAAGATAATAGTAATATATACATAAATTGAAAAATCTTTTTAATTGAGGAAGATAGATATATTTATTGAGGTGATTATATTGGTTAGTAATGTGAAAATTGAACAATTTAATTCAATCGAAGAACAGGTTGATGAACTTTCGGAACTTCTAATACAGGTAGTAGAGGATGGTGCATCAATTGGCTTTTTACCACCATTGCAATTCTCGGATGCCGAAGTATATTGGAAAAATGTATTAAATCCAGAAGTGCTTCTATTTGTGGCTAAAATAAACAATCAGATAGTTGGAAGTGTACAATTACAGCTATGTACTAAGCAGAACGGTGGTCATAGAGCTGAAATTGCAAAATTAATGACACACCCTAATTATCGACGTAATGGTATTGGTCGTTCACTTATGAATAAAGCTGAAGAGCGTGCCAAGCAGGAGGGGAGGTCATTATTAGTTCTCGATACAAGAGAAGGAGACCCTTCTAATCTTCTTTATTCTTCAATTGGTTATAATCAGGCTGGGGAAATCCCTTATTATGCGAAATCTGCAAATGGAGAACTACATTCTACCGTTTTTTATTATAAATCTTTTTAATTTAAACATAGGTTATTTCTGATTGAAATAAAGGCATATCTAATTGATAATCCCTTATTATTATCATCTTACTCTTGGACGGGTGCGAATTTTCAATTAAGTAGGTACCTTTTTCTTATTCAGGTAACGGGCGCGATTGTGCAATAACACTTAGATTTAAACGACTTTATTGTTGTATTTTTAAGTGCAGTGAAGTATTTCATATCAAAAATTAAACAATTTTATTTTAACCCCGTCTTAAAATCAGAACGGGGTTATACGTGTTTTAGGTTTTAAAATTAAATAACTTTATTGTCATTTTACATAATCCGCCCTTACGTTGAGTACATGTATTCAACGTAAGGACCCTTTTAAATTCGTTTTTTAATTTTCTTAGTTAAGATAACGTGTAAAAATGGGTCACATGCTGGATATTAATCCTAGATGTGATCTTTTCTGTTTTATAGAAGGCTTAAATAAAAAATTATTTAGGTTTTATCAATAAAAAAAGCAGGTTTTCCTAAGTGGAATGAACCCGCTTTTTTGGATTTCATCTCATTAAACAAACACGTGTAGCTGGTCTCTGTTATTTCACTCCTGTTATCCGTTAGTTGAGCTGTAAAACCTCGAAAGTTGGCTTGTTTGTAGAAGTTAAAAAGACTGGGCAAGACGGAATCCAAGGTCGTCTATGCAAAATGACGGATGGCTACGACGACGACACGAAGCCCCACAACCCCTGGCCTCTTCAGCCCAGCTACCTCCTCGAAAAATTCGGTAGGAGCCATACACTTGTTCATCATATAAATCCCAACACCACTCCCAAACATTCCCTAACATATCAGACAGCCCCCATGCATTCGGTTCCTTTCTTCCTACTTCATGGATTTTGCCTCCTGAATTTTCGTTATACCAAGCAATCTTATCAAGCTCTCCGTATCTATAACCAGTAGTCCCTGCTTTACATGCATATTGCCACTCTGCTTCTGAAGGAAGTCGATAACCGTCTGATTCCCAATCACAAATAATGTTTTCACCATCATTACTTATAAAATAACATTCTTTCGGTCCAGCTTTCTGTGAAAGTAGATTACAAAAAGAAATTGCATCATTCCAAGAAATATTCACAACCGGTTTTAGATCTCCCTCAAAAGAATTAGGTGATTTATTTGTAATAGCATAGTATAGATCCATAGTTACAGGATACCGGGCAAGAAGAAACGGTCTTATTTCAGCTTTCCATTTGCTTTTTATTCTATCGTCTCTTAATTCTATTTCTCCCCCTGTCATATCTTTACAATATATTTACAATATCTTTGCAAAACATTAATCCCACATTTAACTTCATCAAGTAATATTTTCATAGGAAACATATGTATTTCTTCTCACTCTATCTATTAAAAATACAGAAGAACACCCGCCAATCAGCCACAATGTTTTTACTAAATAAAAAGGAGACTAGCAATGATATCGAAATTCAGGGGAAAATCAAAAAAGGTTGCAGCTGTTCTAGTATCGGCAAGTATTTTCGGAAGTATATGGATGGCTCCGGTTGACAGTTCAACCAAGGTTCGCGCCGCGGAGCAAACTCTCACACAGGAGAATTTCGACCAAATTGCCAACGGGTTACTGCCTGCCGGCTGGAAGCTTGTACAGGGAGATGCCAAGGTCGTAGACGGCAAGCTAGTATTATCTTCTCCTTCTTCTACCGCCCCTGCCAGAGTAGTGATTCCTTTAGGAAATCAATCAGGGAATTACGTTTTTGAAGCGGATATGACGTTTCAAAGCGCGGTGGAAGACAGCCGATGGGCTTCGTTGATGTATCGTGTACAGCCCAATTCTTATCCGTATTATCAATCCGCTATGCGTAGAGGCACTACGGCGATGAACGGGCTGGAGTTCGCCATGCGGAATGAAAGCAATCAGTGGGTCGTGCCGGAAACGAATTTTTATCCGGAAAATATGGCTTTCAATAAGACATATCATATCAAAGTGATCGCAAGCGGCAATCGTGTTCAACAGTTCATCAATGGGCAGCTTGTGATTGATACGGATCAAGCCGGGAAATGGGCAAACGGGGATGTTGGCTTTCAAGCGAATGGTACGACGGTTCAATTCGATAATGTAAAGGTGAATGAATATCCGAATGCACTTCCTCCTTTAGCGAAAACGAACGCTTTTCTTCCGAAAGAAGCAAAAACGAATATCGTGAACCCGCCTACGATTATTTCGCAATCTGTTGCACAAGAAGGAGCATCTTCGGTTCTCCTGCAGGCAAAGCGGAACGTGCAGGGGCAATGGGCTGTTGACGGAGCTCCTATTGAAAAAGCTCTAGAAAACATAAAAGGCAAATTCATTCCGGTTGTTCAGGTGGAAGAACATGTGGATATTGAAGGTCTCGCGAATATCATGAAAGAAACACAGACGCAGGATTTTCAGATTTTATCCAGCAATCCCGCCATCGTGAAAGAAATGCGCGGCTTCATTAAAACGGCTCGCGGTGCCCTTCGTTACACCAAGTCATCCTTCAATAAGAATGATATGGCCGCTTTCGTGCGTGACATTCATGAAAGCGATGCGATGGTTGCGGTAATGCCGCAAAAAAATCTGAGCCCTGATGCGGTTCATTATTTACATAGCCGCGCAATTTCCGTTTGGGGAAGTGGCGCAGAGGATGTGCAAGCCGCTCATACGCTCATTCATCTTGGAGTGGACGGCATTGTGACAGGGAAACCTGAAGCCTCCATTGAAGCGTTGGGACAATATCCAGAGAATACACTTGTGCAGCGTCCGGTCGTCGCGGCACATCGTGGCGTACCTTCCCTTGCGCCTGAAAATACGATTGCTTCCTATCGAAAGGCTTATGAATTAGGTGCGGATATGATTGAGACGGACGTGCAGATGACGAAGGACGGCAAGCTGGTCATTATGCATGACTATAATGTGGATCGGACAACGAACGGCACGGGCTATGTAAAGGATTTAACGCTTGAACAGATTCGTGCATTGGATGCCGGTATCAAGTTCAGTCCCGAATTCCAAGGTGAAAAGGTGCCTACCTTTGAAGAGTTTTTGAATGATTTTAAGGGGAAAGATGTGGTCCTACTTGTCGAGCTTAAGGCGAGTGGTATCGAGAAGCAGGTGATGCAGGAAATTGAGAAAGCTGGAATGATTGATAACGTAGTGATTCAAAGCTTTGATGCCAACCATATTAGAAACGTTCGCAGTCTCAACCGTGAAGTCGGAACCGGCTATCTTTACTCCGCTAGCCCTCCTTCCACACTAGACGGCAAGCTAAAGAAGGCCCAGCAGATGATGCAGTACGGCGCCAGCATGAACGCGACATTGAATGCAAGCTACGGTAGCCTGTATCCGGAATTGATCCAATATATGCGTCAGCGCGGATTTCTGAATATGCATTGGACGTTCAGGGACGAGGATCCGTTTGGACAAGCCTTGCAGAACGGCGTTGTCGGACCGATCACGGACTACATGCAGTGGCTGACGGATGCGCCGATTCGTTTGGAAATCCCGAACAAAAAAGTGAACCTGAAAGTCGGAAAAACAGCGACTATACACATAAAATCCAAAGTGAACTATCGTGGGGACATAAGAGAGAAGATTCCGACTACTATCTTTATGAACAGCGGAGAAGATAAAGTGAAAATTGAAGGCAGTACCATTCAAGCATTGAAGCCCGGAACAGTGAATGTATTTGCGATGCATACTTTCCAAATGCTCGAGAAGGAATGGCATATTGTAGCTGAGCCGATTGAAGTAACTGTTACAGAATGAAAAGTATAGATAAATGTCCCTCTTTCAAACGGAGGGGCATTTTATAGCTATCGATCTATTTTTGTATCCTTGCCAAGAGGCTCTTGTGCAAATATAATGTGAATTTGAAAAAACTAAATTGAAGAAGGATCACAGAAATGATCAAACTTTTTTACAAAACCCAAAATTAAATTTGCTGGATAAGAATCCATTTTGATCAATCTTTTTTCAAAATGGATTCCTTTTATTTATCGTAAAATATGGGTTTGCGAGGTATTTTTGATCAAACATTATTTCAAATCTACAGAATGATTCAATTGAATATATTAAGAGCTTGTTTTAATCATAAAACAAGCTCTTTCTTTTTGTTCATTTATCAAGGTTATTAGTATTAATTTGATTAAACATTTTTCTAAAGTAACAGCAGGCTATAAATCTTTACATGCTTGAAGATATGCAAATATTCATTATTGAAGTTCTTAATATTAAAATGTATTATAGTAAAGTGCAACTTCTAATGCGAGTAAACAGGGCTATGAATTTTGAATAAATAAAATATTTCGAAATAATATAGTTACTGAAAAATGAGGTGGAATTAATCGAAACAGTACATATTAAATGGTATGGATCGTATAGTTTTAATGATTTTTATAATAGAGAAGAAGCTTTTAAGAAAGGAATATTTGCACTCTTTAGAGTATGCGCTGGAAAAGAAACATTGCTCTATATAGGAAAAGCCCAAGGGCACTTTATACAAAAGATAAGAGAACTTAATAAGGATTGGCTGTTGGATACAAGCGAAATAAAGATTAGATTAGGAATAATAGAATTCCCTAATGGTGAAAGTTATTCTGAAAAGAAGGTAGAAGAGGTTAAATCCCTTTTGATTTTACGGCATATCCCATCAGAAAACACCACATCTTCAGTATACTATAGAGGGCGGTTTAATTTAAAAGTTATAAATAAGGGAAAAAGAGGATTGATTGTTAAAAAGCTTTCCGCAGAAGATCTAGTATGGATGTAAGTTGAATCACCTTTGACTGAAGTCGAAGATTTCTTAAGTACAGAAGTCTATAAAATTCTAATTTATTAAGATATTTTTGAATAACATATGTTAGATATTTGAAACAATACAAATTGTATTGTTTTTATATGGAATCCCATATGTGAAGTGTATATAAATCCATTTTGATTTTTCGACATATAAGCCGCGGCTATGGATAACAAAAGGTGACCTGCACTCGTTTTCTCTCTTTGTTTTCACTATGTCTGGGCAGGAAAAGGATCTGACCGCTTCTATGCATGGCCGGATGCTCTCTCCCACCTAAAAAGAAGGGGTTTATGTCGGTTTTTTAATTTGAATTTATATAGTTCATCTCTTTTATTTAATGAAAATATTGAGATTCATAGGGAAAATGTATAAAGATTAGATGCGAAAATAAACATGGAGGTTTGAAGAATGGAACAAGAAAGTAGATTTCAAGAAAAACAACAAAATCGTCGTCAAAAGGGCATTTTTAATATTGCATTTAGCATTGTAATAGTGACAGTTAGTATAGTGACATATCAGCTACTTTTCACTTCTGATACAAAAGGGAAAGAAATTGCTCAAGAAAAAAAAGTATCACAGCTAAATGAGAAGAAAAGTGAAGATAAAGAAGCAGCAAAACTAGAGGAGAAGAAGAACGAAGATAAAGAAGCAGCCAAGCTAGAAGAGAAGAAGAACGAAGATAAAGAAGCAGCCAAGCTAGAAGAGAAGAAGAACGAAGATAAAGAAGCAGCCAAGCTAGAAGAGAAGAAGAGCGAAGATAAAGAAGTAGCACGGTTAGAAGAGAAGAAGATGAAAGAAGAAGAGAACCAAGAAGTAGAAGAATCAGTAAAAACGAACGAAAATGAAAATAATGAGGGAGAAAAAACGATACCTCAAGAAGAAGGTACTCAAGCAAATTCTTCTTGGAAGCCAATTGGTACAGAGCAAGGGGCAAAACCCGAAATGCAATTTAAGGAAGGAACAGTAGATTGGAATGAGATGAAAAAAGCGATTTCCTATGCTGTTGATGTTCCAGAGAGCCAATTGATTTTTGAATTTATTGGGAATAACGGTAATAATAAAGCCTACGGTAATGTACGAGACAAGCAAAGTAATAAAAAATATAAGGTAAATATTGATTGGGTAGAGAATCAAGGCTGGAAACCAGCATCTGTTCAAGTAGTAAAATAAATGATCGAAATATTACTTCCTCTCATTGTGATGGAGCTAAGGCTAAGTCATCATTTTACAGCTAAGAAAAATCTGTATCCGTATCACATTTGAAATAATCATTTATCTAAAATTTTACTTTTATAAAAGCTAAAAAAAGAGTCCTAATTATCCAGGACTCTTTTTGGTATTTTGACAGCTGTTTCATTAAAAAATGTTTTAGACTATTAAAAGAAAGTATGAGACTGAAGGGTATTGATTTTATCGTTATTTCGTTAGAAACTTGCGATATTTGAAAAACGTATGGTATCAGTTTGATCAAGCTTTATTCTAGAAGTTCTTCCACAATCAGGCACGATTGTAGGGTAATGCTTAGATTTAAACGGCTTTATTGTTATATTTTTAAGTGCAGAAAAGTATTTCACATCAAAAATTAAACAATTGTATTTTAACCCCGGCCTAAAATCAGAAGGGGGTTATGCGTGTGTGAGGTTTCAAAATTAAATAACTCTATTGTCACTTTACAGCTTAGCGTATATTTTCGTTAAAATGCGCGTGCTACCCCATGTCCATCAAGCTAATACTTTTAATTATCCCCATAACGAAAATTTTATGCATCGTTGACTACTGATAATGATGTCTTATGTCAACTGACCCTGTATCGAGTACACATGAATAAAAATATAATGGCTGTTTTTGATATGAAAAGAGGAAAGTAACAATCTTTGTTTTACTGGTAATGGGACACTATTTCTATCGTTTTTTTGTTGTTTTTGCTCGACCTGATTTTTTAAGAAAAAAAGGTGTTGACATGAAAAATAAAATTGTGATATTATAAAATTTTGCTAAAAAAACACATGTATGTTAAACTTAAGAATGTTACCATATATGGGGGTGGATTATTTGTTTCAAATTGGCGATAACATTGTTTATCCAATGCACGGAGCAGGTATAATTAAAGCTATAGAAGAAAAGGAAATATTAGGAGAAAAACAGCAGTATTATGTTATAAAAATGTCAATCAGTAATATGCAAGTAATGATTCCTACGGGTAAAATATTGAGTTCAAGTATACGCCCGGTTACTGATAGGGTTGCATTAAAACACATAATACACATTTTTCAGCATGGAGAATCAGATAGATCACTTTTGTGGAAGCAAAGGTATAAATTGAATACAGAAAAAATAAAAACAGGTAAAATACAAGAAGGTGCTGAAGTTGTACGTGATTTAATGCGTATGAAGAAAGAAAAAGCACTTCATGGAAGCGAAAAAACAATGTTGGATAATGCGCATGGATTTTTGATGAGTGAACTGGAATTAATTGAAGGGATCACGGAAAATCAGATGAAAAGCTTCTGTCAAAGTTCATTATAGATAATATATTACGTTTTTAGAATGACCTGAATTTTCAATTTAACACATTATCATTAAAAAAATCATTTTAATGAAATTTAACTTCTTCAACTCACAGTTACAATAATAACCTCTTTTGCTATTTCTACAATCTAATCCATTTCTAATTTCTTTTATGAATGTTCAAAACTTCACCAAATAACTTGATAAAAATAGTAACTTGATTTTTTGCAATCCTGATTCACACTGGCACGGACAAGGAGCCGTAAGGATGGAAGAGAGGTAGGGCTTCCATTGTTTTAGGTATATATATCTAAGTCATTATTTCTAGAAGAACAAACAATCAATCTCACCTCTATCTTTAAGAATTTCTTACATCCACTGAGACAGTGAATAGTAATTGTTTATCTTCTTTGCGTAAAAGAGATAAGCGAATTGGTAACATTATATGGTTAGCTACAAAAAAATGGTTTCTAGATCTGGAAACCATTTTTAAATTCATTAACATAACGATAGTAAATTAAGCAATAAGAAGGAGCTATATGGTTTGATCTAAAAAGGAGGCCAAAGCATTGGGATTTAAAGCAACAGCTAGCTAACATTAATATAAAAGATTAACTACCTAAAAGTGGTGTTATGTTAATTAAGTAATATCCCATGTTGAATCGGACGAATTGTAACGGAATTAGAACAAGACCGCCAAGAAACGGTCTTGTTCCTTGTTTTCTTTGATCAACTATTAAAACAGAGACTCAAATAAATCATCTTGCTGTAACATCTTTAACTGCATCGGAAATACGGTCAACCGCTGCTTTTCCAGCATCTTCAACAACATCAATTGCATTTTGTACTGCATCGCCTGCTACTTCAA
This sequence comes from Bacillus sp. DX3.1, assembly GCF_030292155.1. Taxonomy (NCBI): domain Bacteria; kingdom Bacillati; phylum Bacillota; class Bacilli; order Caryophanales; family Bacillaceae; genus Bacillus; species Bacillus sp. DX3.1. The sequence continues at coordinate 1,673,482 of NZ_CP128153.1, forward strand.
TCCCACGTTTTGTTTTGTTACGCCCTTGGTCAATAGCAGATTGATTTCGATTTTGCTCATTCATTCGTTACGCCTCCTTAAATCGTTCTTCGACCTTAGTATAAGAAAATGTCATTTTGTTATTCATACATTAGGGAATGTTATAGGACGGATACAGTATCCATTCATTTGTTTACTTACTATCGATAATCATACTTATGTAAAAAACTAGTGTGGATCTAGTTTTTTCTTTTTTGTTTAAAAATGGTATAAATAGAAGAATCATTAGATGTCGTGGGTTATTCTGCGAATCGCTGTCATATACCAATAAAATAAGAATTAACATAATCAACTAAAAAAACTAAATATTTCTTGAGATTTGTATATTTAGGATATAAGCTGTTTTTATAGTGCTAGTATCAGTATGTTCAAGTTCTGGAGATTACTTGCAGATATTTTGAAGTTTTTGCACCAGAATTATAGGAGCAGCTTTCTTTGTAGTTCAAAAATCTATTATGATAATAATGAAAATAAAAAAAGACGGTTAAAGCCGTCTTTTTTTATGCTATTGTAAATTTATCCCGCTATTCACGGGTAGTAACACCCCGCTGATCAAAGTTTCACTTTATTTTTTATACTCATGATGATTGATATATTTTTAGAATCTATATTATATAAATCCATTTTGATTTTTCGACATATAGCCGCGGCTATGGATAACAAGAGGTGACGTGCAATCGTTTTCTCTCTTTGTTTTCACTTGGCATGGAGCAGGAAAAGGATCTGTCCGTTTCTATGCATGGCCGGATGCTCTCTCCCACCTAAAAAGAAGGGTTTTATGTCGGTTTTTTAATATTTGTAAAACGAAAAGGTTAGTTTTCTTCTTCAAGTTTTGTTAACTCGTGATTAATTAAGGTGCCGATATGCTCACCTAAGCAAATCTTTTTCATAACTCCCGGCTCATCAAAATTAAAGACATGTGCTGGTAAATGATAGTCACGAGCAAGCAATAAAGCTGATTGATCCATTACTTTTATATTGTTTTGAACGACGTCGTTATACGTTAAGTGACTATACATTTTTGCGGATTTATTACGTTTTGGATCACTTGTGAAGACACCGTCTACCCCTTGTTTTGCGACTAGAATCGCATCGCTGTTCACTTCTATTGCCCGCTGTACACTTGGATAATCCGTCGTAACGAACGGTTGCCCATTTCCACCACCAAAAATGACTATATATCCTTTATCTAAATGATGAACTGCTCGTAAACGAATATAGGGCTCTGCAACAGCTGTAAAGGGAATGGAGGTCATAACGCGTACTTCTTTATCTGTCTTGCTTGATAGTACACCTCGTAACATTAAGCTATTTATAATTGTGCCTAATGTACCTATGTTATCTGCTTCTACACGATTAATGCCCCATGTCTCAGCCAAGTTCCCTCTGAAAATGTTACCTCCGCCTACTACAAGAGAAACTTCAATATCTAAATCTACAATCGACAAAATTTCATTTGCAATATGCTCTAAACGTTTGGAACCAAAACTGTTTCCATCTTGATCAGCGAGAGCACCGCCGCTTAGTTTTATTAAAACACGTTTGTATGGCTTCATTATCGTTCCCTCCTTATAAAGTGAAACTTTTCTCAGAGAAGTGTTCATCCTTCACTGGGAATTAGCCTTATGGTCAGTTTATTCCTCACCTAGCTTCTTTGCTTCTTGCAAAACTTTGAACTGTGGGGGACCTCCCGTCAGTACGGGATAAAATAGTAATAAAAAAGAAGCAGAGGCGAATGCCTTTGCTCCTTTACAAGAAAATGAAATGGAAAAGAAAGAGATGTAATGAAATCATTCGTATATCGTTTCATATGATCCACTCCTTTTCATCTCATTTATTTTAAATAAACATACTTTTTAGATTATACAAAATAATTTGGTGATTCATCAATATTATTTTTTGATTGTTTACCTACGAAGGCTGTCAATGAACGTTTTAAGAAAAATATTTGAATGTTTTGTGACGTACTTGTAGGTTTTTGTCTGATTCTGTAGGTTAGCCTGTAACATGTAGATATGCTTTTATAAATAAAAAATGAAAGCGTTCGCATGAAGGGGATGAAAATAGATGAAAAAATTCGGATTAGCGACACAAATTTTTGTAGCGCTTGTGTTGGGGATTGTAGTAGGGGCAATCTTCTATGGTAATAAAACAGCAATTTCTTATATTACACCAATTGGGGATATATTTATTCATTTAATAAAAATGATTGTTGTACCGATTGTTATTTCAGCGCTGATTGTTGCGGTAGCTGGTGTAGGGGATATGAAGAAGCTCGGAAAGTTGGGCGGAAAGACGATTCTCTATTTTGAAATTATTACAACGATTGCAATTTTGATGGGATTAATTGCAGCAAACGTGTTCCAGCCAGGAACGGGCGTTGATATGAGTAACTTACAACAAAGTGACATTTCATCATACAAAGAAACGGCGGATTCAACACAGAAAAAAGGTTTTGCAGAAACAATTGTTCATATTGTACCGACAAACGCAATTGAATCAATGGCAAAAGGTGATTTATTACCGATTATTTTCTTCTCGGTGTTATTTGGTTTAGGAGTTGCAGCAATTGGTGAAAAAGGTAAACCAGTTTTTAATTTCTTTGAAGGTGTGCTCGAAGCGATGTTTTGGGTCACAAACCAAGTTATGAAATTTGCTCCGTTTGGTGTATTTGCACTTATCGCTGTCACGGTTGCAAAGTTTGGTGTGGCAACGCTTCTTCCATTAGGAAAATTAGTGCTAGCAGTATATGTAACAGTTATACTATTTGTTATTATCGTATTAGGTATCAATGCAAGAATGGTGGGAGTAAACATCTTCACCTTAATGAAAATTTTAAAAGAAGAGCTTATTCTTTCATTCACGACAGCAAGTTCAGAGGCTGTCTTACCAAATATAATGAGAAAAATGGAGGAGTTCGGCTGCCCGAAGGCAATTGCATCTTTCGTTATTCCAACGGGTTATACGTTTAATCTAACCGGATCGGCCATTTATCAAGCATTAGCAGCATTATTTGTAGCACAAATGTACGGAGTACCAATGTCACTAACGGAGCAAATTACGTTGCTATTCGTTCTGATGTTAACGTCTAAAGGGATGGCTGGTGTTCCTGGAGCTTCATTTGTTGTTGTATTAGCAACATTAGGATCAATGGGACTACCGTTAGAAGGTATTGCTTTAATTGCTGGTATCGACCGCATTTTAGATATGATTCGCTCGTCTGTCAATGTGTTAGGAAACGCATTAGCAGCCATTGTCATGTCAAAATGGGAAGGCGAGTTTGATCATGAGAAAGCACAACGTTATGTAGAAAATGTGAAACAAGCAGAAGTAGCATAAAAATAGATAAGGAGTGGGGAAACATGGCAACAATTACTGAAACTACAAAAAATGTACGAATTGAAAAAGATTTTTTAGGTGAAAAAGAAATACCGATGCATGCGTATTATGGTGTGCAAACGATGCGCGCTGTAGAAAACTTTCCAATTACAGGCTACAAAATTCATGAAGGATTAATTAACGCATTAGCAATTGTAAAAAAAGCAGCGGCGCTTGCTAATACTGAAGTAGGAAGATTGGAATTTAAAAAAGGTAATGCAATTGCAGACGCAGCACAAGAAATTCTAGAAGGAAAATGGCATGATCATTTCATTGTTGATCCAATTCAAGGTGGAGCAGGAACTTCTATAAATATGAACGCAAATGAAGTCATTGCCAATCGTGCTCTTGAATTATTAGAACTGGAAAAGGGAGACTATCACTATATTAGTCCAAATAGCCATGTAAATATGGCACAGTCAACAAATGATGCATTCCCAACAGCAATTCATATTGCAACGCTAAATCTGTTAGAAGATTTGCTACAAACAATGGGATATATGCATGATGTGTTTGAATTAAAAGCAGAACAATTTGATCATGTCATTAAAATGGGACGTACGCATTTACAAGATGCTGTACCAATTCGTCTTGGACAAGAGTTTAAAGCATATGCGCGTGTACTTGAACGTGATATAAAACGAATTCAACAATCTCGTCAACATTTATATGAAGTAAATATGGGAGCGACAGCTGTTGGTACAGGATTAAATGCTGATCCAGCGTATATTGAGGCTGTAGTAAAACATTTGGCTTCTATTAGTGAGCTTCCTCTTGTTGGTGCAGATGATTTAGTAGATGCAACGCAAAATACAGATGCTTATACTGAAGTATCCGCTGCACTGAAAGTATGTATGATGAACATGTCCAAAATTGCGAATGACTTACGCTTAATGGCATCTGGTCCACGCGTTGGATTAGCAGAAATTATGCTTCCAGCTCGTCAACCAGGTTCATCTATTATGCCAGGGAAAGTAAACCCTGTTATGCCAGAAATGATTAACCAAATTGCTTTCCAAGTTATCGGGAACGATCATACAATTTGCCTTGCTTCAGAAGCGGGTCAATTAGAGCTAAATGTAATGGAACCAGTGCTTGTCTTCAACTTACTGCAATCTATTAGCATTATGAATAACGGTTTCCGTGCCTTTACAGATAACTGTCTAAAAGGAATTGAAGCGAATGCAGAACATTTGAAAGAATATGTTGATAAAAGTGTTGGTATTATTACAGCTGTAAATCCGCATATTGGATATGAAGCTGCAGCTCGCGTTGCAAAAGAAGCGATTGCGACTGGACAATCTGTTCGAGAGCTTTGCTTGAAAAACGGCGTATTATCACAAGAAGAATTAGATTTAATTTTAGATCCATATGAAATGACACATCCAGGGATTGCAGGAGCAGCTCTTTTAAAGAAAAATTAAAAGAGGGGGGACTTTCCCCTTTTTTTTGTTTACAATATAGAAATGGTGTAAAGTGAAACTTTTTTCAGTGGGGGTTATCTTCATCCCGCGCTGAGAATTCGTTCTCACCAATCGTGCTCTTACGGTTAGTTTATCTCCCACTAAAGTTCTTTGCTTCCTGCAGAACTTTGAGTTGGAGAGATTGCTGTCCGTTCGTGCGGGGTAAATAGATAAAGGTAGGGATGGTATGAGTAAATTTATAGTTTCCTCTAATGGCACGTTAGAAACGACATTACGAGGAGTAGAAGTATTAGCAACGCCACTTTTAAATAAAGGAGTCGCTTTTACAACAGAAGAAAGAGAAGAATTAGGATTAAAAGGGTTATTACCACCAGCGGTATTAACGTTAGATGAGCAAGCGCGCCGTGCGTATGAACAATTTTGTTCACAGCCAGATGATTTATTAAAGAATGTATACTTAACAGCATTGCATGATCGTAATGAAGTATTATTTTATCGTTTACTTACAAATCATTTACGAGAGATGCTTCCAATTGTGTACACACCAACTGTCGGTGTGGCAATTCAAAGATATAGTCATGAGTATCGTAAACCACGTGGGATATATTTATCAATTAACGATCCGTCTGGCATTGAAGAAGCATTTTCTAACATCGGTGCAACAGCAGAAAATATCGATTTAGTCGTTGTGACTGACGGTGAAGGTATTTTAGGAATTGGTGACTGGGGCGTAGGTGGTATTAATATTGCGATTGGAAAGCTTGCTGTTTATACAGCGGCAGTTGGTATCGATCCGAGCCGTGTGCTTCCTGTTATTTTAGATGTTGGGACGAACCGTGAAGATTTGTTAAATAATCCATTTTACATCGGAAATCGCCACCCTCGTATAACAGGAGACGCATATGATACGTTTATTGACACGTTTGTAAAAGCTGTATGTAACAAGTTTCCGAATGCGTTACTGCACTGGGAAGATTTCAGCTCACGTAATGCACGCAAAATTTTAGATAAATATCGTGACAATGTATGTACATTTAACGATGATATACAAGGAACAGGTGCTGTTTCACTTGCAGCAGTATTATCGGCTGTGAAAGCTTCTGGAGTTCCGCTTTGTGAACACCGCGTTGTTGTTTTTGGAGCTGGTACCGCTGGAATTGGAATTGCAGATCAAGTGCGAGATGCAATGGTTCGTTCAGGTTTATCGGAGGAAGAAGCAAATAATCGTTTCTGGTGTATTGATCGTAATGGTTTACTTACTGATAATATGGAAGAACTTCTTGACTTCCAGCGTCCTTATGTACGTGAAGAATCAGAAGTGAAACAATGGAAACAAAGTGAAACAATTGGTCTTGCTCAAGTTGTGAAGCAAGTGCATCCTACGATTTTAATTGGGACGTCAACAGTTGCTGGCGCATTTACAGAAGAGATTATTAAAGAAATGGCTTCGCATGTAGAAAGACCAATTATTTTACCAATGTCCAATCCAACGCCGCTTGCGGAAGCAAAGCCAGTAGATGTAATATCTTGGACAGAAGGACGAGCACTCGTTGCGACTGGAAGCCCGTTTGAACCAGTTACATATAATGGTGTTACCTATATCATTGGACAATCAAACAATGCGCTTATTTTCCCAGGTCTTGGCCTTGGTACGATTGTAGTTCGTGCTCGTGTGATGACAGATGGTATGTTTGCAGCAGCTGCAGAAGTAGTAGCAAACATGGTAGATACAAGTCAGCCTGGTGCACCAATTCTTCCGGAAGTAGAAGAATTACGTAACATTTCAGAGATAGTTGCGATTGCGGTAGCAAAAGTTGCAGTTGCTGAAGGTGTTGCTCGTGAGGAGTTAACTGATAACGATATCAGGAAGGCTGTCCAAGCTGCCATGTGGAAACCTGAATATCGTCCTATAAAAGCAGTTGAAAAGGTAACAATATAAAAAATGGAGCCCGTTTATGATATAAACGGGCTTTCCTTATGATGTTTCAAGAATAACAGTAAAGCTAGGAATACTAAAAAATAGGAAGTGGCATCTTTGAACTGGAATCAATTGTGGAAGAAAGATATTTCCCTTTTAATCATTTTAGTTTTGATAGTTCCTATAGCTGGGGAACTAAATTTCCATCCATTTAATGATACATTTCGCGTTAGCTTTGGAACACCGATTTTTTTCTTTTTGCTATTATTTCTACGGAAAATACCAGCTGCTTTAGCAGGTATACTTGTCGGTATATCTGTTGTGATATTTCGCGTTGGTCTTGATTGGATGATGCAAGGTTCCTTTCATTTATCAGATTCTTTTTATATGCGTTATCCTGTCTTCTTTTACTATTTCATTTATGGGAGCCTTTTTTCCCTATGTAAAGTAAATAGATTCCATCAAAAACCGTTACTAATAGGGTGCTTTGGGATTACACTTGAAATTGTCTCGAGTATGTCAGAACTTGCTTTTTATCACTTCGTTGTGCTTGGTACGGCGATTACAGTTTCAGAAATAAATAAGATTATTATTATTGCTATTTTTCGAAGTTTTTTTGCTCTCGGTTTTCTGAATATGATGAGTTTGTATGAAACGAAATTAAAAGAGGCACAGGTTCGGAAGGAAAATGAAAAAATGTTTATGCATCTTTCTAATTTATATGTGGAATCTATTCATTTGAAGAAGACACTGCAAAATGCGGAAATGATTACACAGGAAGCATATCAATTATATCGAAACTTACAAAAGACAAACATGGAAAACGGTGAAAGGGATATAGTGGAATATAGTAAAAAAGTACTAAAAATTGCAGGAGAAGTACACGAAATTAAAAAAGATAATCAAAGGATTTTTGCGGGATTATCAAAGCTTCTTTTAGATAAAAACCTTTCAGAATACATAGAGGGACATGAACTAGCAGAAATGATCGTAAGGATTAATGAGAAGTATGCACAGTTATTGGAAAAAGAAATCAAATTCTGCAAACAGATAGAAGGAGAGCATTCCGAGTATCATGTATACAATGTTTTGTCGATTTTAAATAACCTAGTTGCGAATGCGGTTGAAGCAATTGACAAGGTTGGTACAATTACGATAACTGCCAAAAGAAAAGAAGAGTTCGTGACATTTGAAGTAATAGATGATGGTCCCGGTATTCCATTGAAGTATAAGGAGCTAGTATTTAAGCCTGGTTTTACTTCGAAATATGATCAAACAGGAACACCATCAACGGGGATTGGACTCTCCTATATAAAAGAGATGGTGACGGAACTTGGAGGAGAAGTTATACTACAGAGCGGAGACAATGAAAGAGGCTGCAGATTTATTGTGCGGCTGCCGGAGTCTAGTTTAGCTAGGGAAGGGTGATCGGATGTTTTATTACATCATAGATGATGACGAAGTATTTCGTTCGATGTTATCGCAAATTATTGAAGATGAAGATCTTGGAGAAGTAGTAGGAGAAGCGGAAGATGGGGCCTTAGTAGAAGTCGGTCAATTAAATTTTAAAAAAGTAGATATTTTATTTATTGACTTATTAATGCCAATTCGAGATGGAATTGAAACGGTTCGTCAAATTGCACCATCGTTTACAGGGAAAATAATTATGATCTCTCAAGTGGAATCAAAGCAACTGATTGGTGAAGCATATTCCCTCGGTGTTGAATATTATATTACAAAACCTCTTAATAAAATTGAAGTTGTATCTGTTGTACGCAAAGTGATGGAGCGTATTCGCTTGGAACGCTCGATTCAAGATATTCAAAAGTCATTGAATAACGTATTTCAATGGGAGCAGCCTAAAGTGCGAAGTGAACCACTACTAGAAGAGAAAAAAATTACTGATTCTGGACGGTTTTTATTATCGGAGCTTGGAATTGCTGGAGAGAATGGAAGTAAAGATTTACTTAGTATGTTGGAATATTTATCAAAGCAGGAAAAGGCAAAAACTTTCGAATATGGATTTCCAGCTTTAAAAGATATTTTTCAATATATTACTGTTAAAAAATTAGGAGAAGAGGTTTCTGAAGCAGAGATTGATAAAGAGAGAAAAGCTTCGGAACAGCGGGTGCGCCGCGCAATTTACCAGTCATTAAACCATTTAGCTTCTTTAGGATTAACGGATTTTTCAAATCCAAAATTTGAAAGCTATGCTCCGAAATTTTTTGATTTTACAGTTGTTCGAAAACGCATGACGGAAATGACGAAAGAAGAACGAACGGCATCTGGACATACGAGAATTAACACGAAGAAGTTTATTCAAGTATTGTATTTTGAGGCGAAGCGGTTGACGGAGATAGAATAAACATAGAAAAGATGTTTGCTGAAAAAAGCAAACATCTTTTTATATTTTTACAGTAGGAACTTTGAATATAAATTAGTAAATGATTTTTTTAAAAGTTTCAAAGTGAATACAGTTTTGTATAAAAGACAACTAAATTTATGAGAATGTGAAATTTGTAAAAAAAACAATATATTGAAAATTAATAAATATCTGTTTTTTAAATGAAGTTTCTAGGAGGGAATTATCATGTTAAGTTCAGGCAAATGTGCAAGTGGAACTTTCAATGTAAATGTTCCGAAAAAGGCAACTAAAAAGGCTATTTTAAAAGCTGTTAATCTTTCTAAAACATACGGTAATGGCGAAGAACAATTCCATGCAGCTAAAAATATTAATGTAGAGATGTATGAAGGTGATTTTACGGTGATTATGGGAAGTTCAGGCTCAGGGAAATCAACTCTTCTTTATCTATTAAGTGGGCTAGATAGTGTGACCGAAGGAGAAGTTTATTTTAAAGGGAAACGTATTGATTCCTATTCGGAACATGAACTGGCACAATTTAGGGCAGCACAAATCGGATATGTTTATCAGGCGGTTAATTTAATTCCAGATCTTACTATATTTGAAAATGTTGTATTGCCAGGATATATTGCAAAACATAACAAAAATGAAATTAAGAAAAAGGCCTTATCTCTTATAGAATCAATGGGAATTCAAGGGCAACAAAACCGTCTTCCTTCTCAGGTTTCTGGAGGACAGCAGCAGAGAGCAGCTATTGCAAGAGCATTAATTAACTCGCCTGATGTAATCTTTGCAGATGAACCTACAGGAGCGCTAAGCCATGAGCAAGGGGTTGCTATTTTAGATATTTTATCAGAGATGAATAGAAATGGTCAGTCTGTTGTAATGGTCACTCATGATATATATGCAGCTTGTCGGGCGGAACGTCTAATTTTAGTTAAGGATGGGACAATCGGAGGAACTCTAGAACTTGGAAAATATAAACCTGAAGAGATACAATCTCGCAAGAATGCTATCTTTTCATTTATTTCTAAGGGGGAATAAAGCATATGCGTTCAATCTTGCTACTATCCCTATCAAATATAAAAAAGAAAAAAATGCAAAATGGATTCATAGGTTTAATTATCATGCTATCTGTAATTCTTTTAACGACAGCTGTAGTTGTAATGAATAATATAAGTGATGTATATGATAAGTTCCATGATAAAGTGAAAGGCTCACACGAAAGATTACAATTTGATAAGGGCTTACATGACCCACAAAAAATCCATGAGTGGTGGAATAACGAAAAAGGTGTAAAAACGTCGAGTCTTATGCGCTTTCAACAGTTGACTGGTGTAACTCATAAGGGAAAGGAAAATCCTAATATTCAAATGCTAATGATGGGCACTCCAGAAACCCCATTTTCAGTGGATAAATTGATATTCGCTGATGGTAAGGAAGAGACTGTTCCTGCTAAAGGGACAGTGTGGATTCCCACTTCATTAGCATATCCCAACGAGATTAAGCTTGGAGATAAAGTGCAATTTAAAATAGACAATAAAATGCTGGAACTGGATGTCTCAGCAATTGTTATTGATTTACCATATGGTGCTCCTTTTTCGGTAGAAGCTCGAATTTGAATGAATCCGCTTGATTATGAAGTAAGCTTCGAGAGTTTAGAAAAAACAGATAATTATATAATGACTTTGCGCTACGATGATTATACGCAAAATAGTTTTTACTGGGATAAATTTGAGAAAGAGCAAAGCTATCCATTTCAAGAATCAAAGACAGATTTTGAATCGATGTCTGCTTTTTATTTAATAATTGCAAAAATAGTCAGTATCATTTTAATATTCCTGGCTGTAATTATGATAATAATTGCTCTTTATACGATTGTGTTCACTGTTTCTGATGCAATATTTACAAGTTATAAGACAATAGGGATTATTAAATCATTGGGACTCACTTCATTACAAATTGTGGCAGTATATGTGATTCAATATACATCCCTGGCTGTGCTTGCTGTTCTTCCAGGAATGGTAGTAAGTTATTTCTTCTCTAACTTAGTCATTACAAAATCATTAGCTTACTTAAAAACAAATAATTCAAGTTTGAACATTTCATTCCTGGATTCAGCTGTGTTAATTAGTATTCTAGTTATTTTAGTTATAAGTATGACTGCTTTTATCATTTCATTAAAAGCTCGTTCAATACAACCCGCTCAAGCTATTCGATATGGAATGGCTGAGAAGGAATCGACTAAACAGGCAGAGCGACTGAACAAGCGGAAAAACTTATTTGGCTTGGATAAATTACCTGTAACATGGGGGATGGGCATAAGAGGTATTTTTAAAAATCTTCGAGGCTCTTCTTTGATGATTATCATGTCGATGCTCACGACTTCATTTTTAGTATTTGGATCTATTTTTCTATATAGTATAGCATCTATCAAAGAAACGACAGCATCATGGGGGTATGATTCCTCTGATATTGCTGTGGGTTTACAAAACAAAAATAAACTATCTGCTGAAGATCTCAAGAAACATCTGTTATCTGATCCTAGGGTGAAAAATTTAGGCATGATTGCTAGTTTAACTGGTGTTATGCCAAAAGACAATTCTTTAAAGGAAGAGTCGATGGGATTAAGTTTAATGGCAGCTGAAGGAAGTTATGATGAAATAGGGTTTAGTAACTTGGAAGGAGAGAATCCTAAAGGTGCAAATGAAATCTCTTTAGGAGTAAATGTTGCCAAGAAATATAAAAAAGACGTAGGAGATCAGTTGGATATATATATCCAAGGACATAAATATCAATTTACTGTTTCGGGAATTTACCAATCCATTGCCAATATGTCAAACTCTGCTAGGATTACTATAGATGCAATTAGACAAGTGAATCCAGGATTTGATGAACTGGACGACGGTTATATTAATCTAAATGACGGAGTCTCGAGTGAACAATTTGTGCAAGAATTGAAGAAAAAATACGGAGATAAAATATTTGCAGCTACACAGGAATCGTTACTTGATGAGACATTCTCACAAGCTACTACTGTTATGCTAATACCGTTGTCAATTATAGGTTTACTCTTTATAGGGATAACATTTATGATAGTCTATAGCATTTGCAATATTAATACCAAGAAAGAAAGTAGAACGTATGGCATCTACAAATCGCTCGGTATGACTTCAAAGCAAATTAGAAGGGCAGCAACATCTGGAATAGTTGTGCTTGCTGGAATTGGTGCTGTACTTGGAGTACCTGTAGGAATGTATGGAATGCCTTTAATTCTAGATTCTGTATTAGCAAATTATGGTTTGGTTCAACTGCCACTAGTTATCCATGTGGGTGTAATCGTAGTCACCGTTGTATTATGTATCTTCACAGGTGCTTTTGCCTCTTGGTTAGCATCGAGGCTGGTCCGTAGTACGTCAGCTAAAAATTTGTCCAATGAATCTATGTCTGCATAGCAATGGAGTTTGAAGTGCTAGAAAAAATACTTTGGGACGGTATTAAAATGGGTTTATGTAAAGCTTAGAAAAGAGAATTAATAAAGTAACGAATATTGCTAGTTTTATGAGATGTATATTATGTTTTTGGTTGAATGTAATGAATTATAGGGGTGCTGAAAAGCTGTTGAGTTCATCTTGATTTTTTATTATCTATTTATAAGTACATTAACAGTCATACCCCCTCTCAAGATTCAGAGGAAAGAGAGGAAGATAGGTGGGGGATAACTGCCCGTAATAGCCCGATTGGTTTAACTAACTATCAGTAGGAATGAAGAAAATTCCCACTGATAGAAGTTTTACTTTATGCCATTTTAAATGATTTAAAAATACAAAATATGAATTTACGCGGTTGTTTTTTTAATTCAAAAAGAGAATTAATATTCTGAAAAGTTGTTTGTGAAGAGTATAGAGATTGGAAAATTGAGCTGTTTTAGTTGGATTTGGGATGTATTTTGGGTATGAAGCAATTAAAGGAGTTAGGGAACTCATATAAGAAAAGGATTGCGTTGTGAGGACGCAATCTTTTTTGCGCTTAGACTTTTCAATATTACTTTTCTTCGCCTAAAAGAAAAATAACTTTAAAAAGTAGTTGTTATTTGATATTGATATGTATACATGTAAAATGTTGTATGAGAGTAGATATTATATAGTAGATGAGGGCATTAGAAATGTCTATATTCTAATGTTTTTTAAATATAACTTCTGAAATGGTAAATTTTTATTTGTGAGGAAGGGCCTAAATAATGAGTTTTACATTAAATAAATCAATTATTAAACAGTTATGTGGAGAAACTTCGTACAAAAGAGGTGAGGCTTATTATCGATCAAAAAAAGTGTTTGTCAACAATTATAATGTTGACAGAGATAGTTGTGAAGCGATAGTGAAAGGAAATGAAGATTTTCGTGTCACAATAGAAAACGCTGATAATGGTGATATTGTTGCCAAATGTAGTTGTCCTTCATTAGCTTCTTTTGATTCATACTGCCAACATATCGCAGCTGTATTATTATATATCAATAATTTTCAACAAGCTGGACAATTCCTAGAGTCGAATGGTTCTAATTCAAAAAAAGATTCCATAAATAGTTTGTCTAGAGATATTCAATTAGCGAATGGGATGTTAGATTTATTCGGTGAAAAGCCGCTGCGACCTAAAAGTAAGCAGCATCGATTTGATACACGGAAAATTCTTAATGTAGAATTTATTTGTATTCCAGTTGCTTCAAGCAATGGAGGAGCGTTGATTGGCATTCAGGTGAAGCTTGAGAAGTTATACCCTGTATATAAAATTAGAGAGTTTCTTAATAGAGTAGAACAAAGAGAGTCTTTCGTATGTTCAAATGATTTTATTTATACGCCGGATGTTTATAGCTTTCAACAAGAAACGGATGCGGTTATTCAACAACTTATTCAAATCTATCGTAATGAAAAAATGTATTTAGAATCGTTGCAAATGAGCTCTGAACAAGATGAAAGTATGATTTTAATTCCACCTGCTTCATGGAATCATATTCTTTCATTGCTTTCGACTACCCCATTTGTAACGATTGAGCATGATGGGAAATCATTTCATGGTATACATGTCTCGAAAGAATTGTTACCTATAAATTTTGAGTTCAATAAAGGTGTAAATGGAGGATATATACTTCAGATTGATGGTTTATATCAAGTTCAGGTAATGGATACATATGGTTATGCTCTTTCTATAGGGCGGTTATATCAATTAAATGTTGAGGATTGTAATCGACTTGTTGAATTAAAGAGAATGATGCACCATTCACAAAGTAATCAATTTCATATTCCAAATAAGAAAATGGAACACTTTGTAGAAAAGGTAGTACCAGGTTTGATGAAACTTGGAAACGTTCGAATTGATGAGGTTGTATCAGAGCGGATTGAACAAACACCTCTTAAAGCGAAATTATTTTTAGATCGAGTTAAGAATCGTTTATTGGCAGGGCTAGAATTTCAATATGGAAATATTGTAATCAATCCGTTAGAAGAGGATGGACAACCTTCTGTACTTAATCGGGATGAGAAAAAAGAACAAGAAATTTTAAAAATTATGAATGAGAGTGCCTTTGCCAAGACTGAAGGCGGTTATTTTATGCATAATGAGGAAGCGGAATATAATTTCTTGTATCATGTTGTTCCGAAGTTAAAGAGTTTGGTCCAGATTTATGCAACTACTGCTATAAAGTTACGGATTTATAGAGGGAATAGTGCACCTATCATAAGGGTGAAGAGGAAAGAGCGAATTGATTGGCTATCATTCCGCTTTGATATAAAAGGAATTCCTGAATCAGATATCAAAAATGTACTGGCTTCACTTGAAGAAAAACATAAATATTATCGATTAGAAAATGGTTCATTATTATCGCTGGAAAGTAAGGAATTTAATGAGATTAACCAATTCATAAAGGAATCGGGTATCCGAAAAGAAATATTACAGGGTGAGGAAGTGAGTGTACCCTTAATTCGCAGTATGAAATGGATGGATTCACTTCGGGAAGGAAATGTTCTGAGCTTGGATCAATCGGTTCAAGAGTTGATGGGGAATATTCAAAATCCTAAAAATCTAAAATTTACTGTACCAGATAGCTTAAATACGGTACTTCGAGAGTATCAAAAATATGGATTTGAGTGGATGAAGACACTGGCATATTATTGTTTTGGTGGCATTTTAGCAGATGATATGGGTCTCGGAAAAACACTGCAAAGCATTGCTTTTATCGTTTCCGTCTTGCCTGAAATTCGCAAAAAGAAGCTACCTGCATTAGTTGTATCTCCTTCTTCTTTAGTCTATAACTGGCTTAGTGAATTGAAGAAATTCGCTCCAGATATACGTGCTATTATTGCTGATGGAAATCAAGTAGAGCGCCGAAACATTTTAAAGGATGTTACAAAATTTGACGTAATCATTACGTCGTACCCTTTATTACGAAGGGATGTAAAGTTATATGCACAACCATTCCATACGCTATTTCTTGATGAGGCACAAGCGTTTAAAAACTGTACGACGCAAACAGCAAAAGCGGTTAAAACGATTCAAGCAGAGTATCGATTTGCACTCACTGGAACGCCAGTAGAAAATTCTTTAGAAGAACTTTGGTCTATTTTTCATGTAGTGTTCCCAGAATTGTTACCAGGAAGAAAAGAATTTGGAGACTTGAGGCGTGAAAACATTGCAAGACGAGTGAAACCGTTTATACTACGTCGTTTGAAAGAAGATGTACTAAAAGAATTGCCAGAGAAAATTGAGCACTTACAATCGTCAGAGTTACTGCCGGATCAGAAAAAGCTTTATGCGGCTTATTTGGCAAAGCTGAAGCAAGAAACATTAAAGCATTTAAACAAAGATACATTGCGTAAAAATCGAATTAGAATTCTAGCTGGTTTGACACGACTTCGTCAGTTGTGTTGTCATCCAGCTTTGTTTGTCGATGACTACAAAGGAAGTTCAGCTAAATTTGAACAGCTACTGGAAATTGTAGAGGAGTGCAGGAGTACAGGAAAGAGGATCCTTATATTTTCACAATTTACGAAGATGCTTTCAATTATTGGACGTGAGTTGAACCGCCAAAGCGTACCTTATTTCTACCTAGATGGGAATACACCTGCCTTTGAGCGTGTAGAGTTATGCAACCGATTTAACGAAGGAGAAGGGGACTTGTTCCTTATTTCTTTAAAAGCTGGTGGCACAGGGCTGAATTTAACCGGTGCTGATACGGTCATATTATACGATTTATGGTGGAATCCTGCTGTCGAGCAGCAAGCGGCAGACCGTGCTTATCGGATGGGACAAAAGAATACTGTGCAAGTTATTAAGTTAGTAGCACATGGCACAATTGAAGAAAAAATGCATGAGCTCCAGGAGAAAAAGAAAAATCTGATTGAAGAAATTATTCAGCCAGGCCAGGAGAAACTGTCTTCCATTACGGAGGAGGAAATTAGAGATATTCTAATGATTTAATGAAAACGTATCCTGTACTTACTTATGTTAGAAACGCCTAAAAGAAAGGGTTGCGATATTGTGATTTAAATATGACCTGGAAACATCTATAAGAGGTCCGGCGCATCGCCATCAAGAAAATATAAATTTGTATCCAAATAATGAAAAAAGGCACTCAAATGAGTGCCTTTCTCTTTAATTGGTTTGCGTAATTCAATTACTTACTACGATTACTTTGTACGGACTATAATTCCCAGCACCATCCATTACTACTACACTGATTTTTGTTCCTAGTTTTTGAGCAGGGATGGTAATTGAAAATGCCCCTTGCGAGTTCACTTTCCCTCTACCGATAATAGTTGAGCCTATTTTTACATACACATTTGTATTAGGTTTAGCTGTTCCGATTACCGCTGTGTCTTTAGCTGTAATTTTATTCACATTCGGAGCTAATGGAGCCGTCTTGTTTTGCACAGTTACCGTTGTGTACGGACTATAATTCCCAGCACCATCCATTACTACTACACTGATTTTCGTCCCTAGTTTTTGAGCAGGGATGGTAATTGAAAATGCTCCTTGCGAGTTCACTTTCCCTCTACCGATAATAGTTGAGCCTATTTTTACATACACATTTGTATTAGGTTTAGCTGTTCCGATTACCGCTGTGTCTTTAGCTGTAATTTTATTCACATTCGGAGCTAATGGAGCCGTCTTGTTTTGCACAGTTACCGTTGTGTACGGACTATAATTCCCAGCACCATCCATTACTACTACACTGATTTTCGTCCCTAGTTTTTGAGCAGGGATGGTAATTGAAAATGCTCCTTGCGAGTTCACTTTCCCTCTACCGATAATAGTTGAGCCTATTTTTACATACACATTTGTATTAGGTTTAGCTGTTCCGATTACCGCTGTGTCTTTAGCTGTAATTTTATTCACATTCGGAGCTAATGGAGCCGTCTTGTTTTGCACAGTTACCGTTGTGTACGGACTATAATTCCCAGCACCATCCATTACTACTACACTGATTTTCGTCCCTAGTTTTTGAGCAGGGATGGTAATTGAAAATGCTCCTTGCGAGTTCACTTTCCCTCTACCGATAATAGTTGAGCCTATTTTTACATACACATTTGTATTAGGTTTAGCTGTTCCGATTACCGCTGTGTCTTTAGCTGTAATTTTATTCACATTCGGAGCTAATGGAGCCGTCTTGTTTTGCACAGTTACCGTTGTGTACGGACTGTAATTCCCAGCGCCATCCATTACTACTACACTGATTTTCGTCCCTAGTTTTTGAGCAGGGACGGTAATTGAAAATGCTCCTTGCGAGTTCACTTTCCCTCTACCGATAATAGTTGAGCCTATTTTTACATACACATTTGTATTAGGTTTAGCTGTTCCTGTTACCGCTGTGTCTTTATTCGTGACTATATTCACTTTTGGGGCTAAAGGCGTATCTGACTTTTTCGTAATGTAAGCAGAAGATATATAACCTGCTAATTTTTGATCTGCGGTTTTAACTGGGTACCATACAAATTGATTTTTACTGTTTAAAGATTTGTCATATGAAAAATCCCCTTGAATAATCAAGTTAGTATTTTTAGCTAATGGATTTCCAATGGAAGAAGAACTAGGTTGTGATCTTAAATTTACATTGTCCCTTGTTACTAATACATTGTCCCCCGTTTTAAAATGGTATACAGAAGCATGTGTCGGGTTAGTTAATGTGTATTCCTTCTTTTTGAGAACAATATTTTTGTCGCTGTTGGGATCATATTCAAAATCAGCTGTACTGAAAGGGAACTGACCTAATTTTGTATCATTTAAAAAACTGTATTGTTCAAGAATAGCAAAGACTCTTTCTTGATAAGCGTTTAGATTTTTCTTACCACTGGACTTATAAAGAGGGCTGTTTACAGGCTTTATGCCGTTGTAAGCCATGACAGGGAAGTACCAATTTTCAATTATCTCTGGTCCAGCAGCTTTTATTTTAGGAAGAGTCGTACTACGATACATGCTGTTAAGAATTTCAACGCCTGCTTGAATATTGTAGTAGATATCGTATTTCAATTTTTGTTGATCATATTTTGTTTGATTTGTAATTTGCATAATGCCGATTCCGCCATCTTGTGCGATTATAGGCTGGCCATTTCCATCAAATTGTTTCCAACCACTTTCTTGTGTGGCCACGGCTTTTACAACTTCGGGAGGTATCTTTGCTTCTAATGCTGCATTTGTCAGCAAGCAATTCATATGTTGGAGAGAGGGATTTTGATTCGGCTTAATTTCACCATACGGTCCGCATTTGGATGACCATGTTGACTCTGCAGAGGCTTCTTCATAAGACCAACTCAGGAGCATTAAACAAGTCAATAACCCTGCTCTCAGTAAGAGTGATTTCATTCTTTTATTCTCCAATCTATTTAATTTCAATATTTATATAGTTCATTTTATCATAATAGATTGGTATTTTTCTATAATTTGAGGGGGCACTGTAGAAAAAAGGAATACTATCCCATAGTGTGATGTGGTGATTTTTGTATCCCACATTAACGGGTAGTAATCTCCCGACCTCAAAGTTCGACAAGAAGAAAAGAAGTTGGGTGGGGGATAAACTGTCCAAAAAACCCCAATTGGTGAGGACTAATTTTCAGTAGGGATAAAGAAAATCCCACTGATTAAAGTTTCACTTTATAATCATCAGTTTCTTTTTCAACATTAAGAGGTAGCGCTTCGACATTTTTTAATAAACGATTGGTGTTAGTGGATTGATTTCCGTTAACATGGATTATGTGAATGAAAAAAACCTTCAGTAATCAATCTGAAGGGTTTTTTCTAGATACATTGAATATCAATACGTGACCTGCACTCGTTTTCTCTCTTTGTTTTCACTTGGCATGGGACAGGAAAAGGATCTAACCGTTTCTATGCATGGCCGGATGCTCTCTCCCACCTAAAAAGAAAGGTTTTATGTCGGTTTTTTAATTTGTATTTATATAGGATATATAGTCATTAATAAACAGAATGTACTATTTAAAAATACATAAAATATATTAAAAACATAGTACAAATCTATTATCCACTTAATAGATTTAAAATCCTATAGGTTTTGGAGGAAGACATATGCAAAAAAAAGTTCTTTTGTTTACGGATTTAGGAATTGACGACGCATTTGCTATTTTATACACCTTTTTTCGTAAGGATATTCAACTGGTAGGCATTGTAGCTGACTATGGAAATGTATCAAGGGAAAAGGCTATATGGAATATTAACTATTTAAAGTATATTGGGGGAAGGCAGGAGATACCTGTTTTTCTTGGTGCTTCTGTCCCTTTAACAGGTATAGCTGTTAAGTCTTTTCCAGAAGTGCATGGGGAAGCTGGGCTAGGACCTATTATTCCTCCTCAGATCACTTCGTCTGTTTATCCTATTCATGATATTTATCAGATTATAGATTCCAACTTGGACAATCTAACCATTATTAATCTAGGAAGACTTTCTTCTTTGGCAACCGCATTTGTTTTAAACTTAGCTAAGATGCAGGATGTGAAGGAATACATTTGTATGGGAGGGGCTTTTTTTTATCCCGGAAATGTGACAGCTGTGGCAGAAGCTAACTTTTACTCAGATCCTTATGCAGCAAATCTAATTCTGCAGTATGCTAAGAATTTGACAATTATTCCGTTAAACGTTACGCAAAGCGCGATTGTTACACCTGAAATGGTACAACAAATCGATGCGTTTCATCGTAACACACAGGATCCAGTAGGACTCATCATTAAACCTATGTTGGATTACTATTATAATTTCTACTCTAAATCGAATCCCGATATACAAGGAAGTCCTGTGCATGACTTTGTAACAATATGGTATCTGTTAAACCCAGATGCGGTTCGCCTCTCAAAAGTACCTATTAAAGTAATACCTGATCAAGGAGAGGGGTTCGGTCAAAGTATTGCCGATTTTCGTTTTACGACAAATCCAGGTTATAAAACACATAGTGTGGCTTTTCAGTTTGATTATGAAAGATTTAGGAGAGATATTATGGAAACCTTCTTAAAGAAGAGACTGTAGCGCATGTTAGATAAAGTGAAGCTTTCGATAACGGGCGTTATGTAAAATACATACAAATAGGAGAGACTGAATGACACAAGAGTATAATCTGTTACGTTTGTTAGAAATAATTCCAAAGGTCAAAACGGGTACAAGATTTATCTTAGGGATAGATGGCCTAAGTCGCTCAGGAAAGACAACACTTGTGAAGAAACTTAGTGAAAAACTTCAGGAAGAATTAATTCATGTATCTATCTTTCACATAGATGATCACATCGTTGAGCGAAAAAAATGTTACAATACTGGTAATGAAGAGTGGTTTGAACATTATTACTTACAATGGGATGTAAAATGGCTGCAAGGCAATTTATTTAAAATCTTAAAAACATCTAAAGGGATCCGTCTTCCTTTCTATGAAAGTAAAATGGATACACATGAAATTAAGAATATAGCACTGCCTGAAACAGGAGTTATCATAATTGAGGGCGTCTTTTTACAGCGTAAAGAATGGAAAGACTCCTTTGATTGCTTAGTTTATTTAGATTGTCCACGAGACCAAAGGTTTTCCCGTGAAAGTAAATACACACAAGAAAATCTTGCAAAGTTCAAACAAAGGTACTGGACGGCGGAAGAGCATTATTTAAAAACTGAATTCCCTAAGGAACGGGCTAATTTAGTTTTAGAAGCATAGTAAAATCGATATAAAGAGCTAATTGCCGAGAGTGAGGTCTTATGTAAATTAACTTTGTATATCCTGTTCATTTTGGATTGGTGATAAAAGGAAGGGGCTGATTTGCTATGAGAATTCAAGATTCTATTTATGGAGATTTTGTTTTAGAGCCAGTTCTTGCAGAATTGATCTATACTAAACCCATTCAAAGACTTAAAAATGTTCATCAAGGTGGAGCAAGTTATTTAGTAAATTCAAAATGGAATGTAACTCGGTTTGATCATTCTGTTGGTGTCATGTTATTAATCAAAAAGTTAGGTGGCTCTATGGAAGAACAAATAGCAGGATTATTGCATGATATTTCGCATACAGCTTTTTCTCATGTAGTAGACTTTGTTTTAGATAATGCAGAGCAAAATTATCATGAACAAATATTTGAGGAAATTCTTATGTCATCTGAAATTCCTTCCGTTTTAAAGGAACATGGGATTAAACTTGAATCTATATTACCGATAGAAAGATGGTCTTTATTAGAACAGCCACTCCCTTTGCTTTGTGCAGACCGCATAGACTATACACTTCGTGATTTGGCTACGTATAACATGATTCCTTTAGACAAAGTTTCCTATTTTGTAGATACCTTAAGAATCATTGACCAAAAAATATGTGTGGAGTCTATTGATGCAGCAGAATGGTTTGTAGAAGCTTATTATACCGAAGTGATTGACTTTTTTCTGCATCCATTAAACGTATATGGATATGCTATGCTAACAGATATATTAAAAATAGCGATGAAGAAGCAAATCATTCAATTGAATGATTTATTATTAGATGATTTTACTGTATGGAAGAAGTTGCTTAATAGTCGTGATGATGAAGTTTTAAGTAGAATAAGGAATCTTGATAAGAAAGTGATAAGCAATGAAGATGATTATGACATACATCAAAAGAAAAAGGTCCGAATCATTGACCCTTTAGTTCTTGTAGGGAATAGTCAACTTAGGAAGGCTACAGAACTTTCTAATAAAGTAGTAGAATTAAACCAAAAAGCTTTGGGAAAATCATTAAAAGGAACATTTGTTAAAGTTCTAGATGCGTAGGGTTTCGTTACATGTATATAAATCCATTTTGATTTTTCGACATATAAGCCGCGGCTATGGATAACAAAAGGTGACCTGCACTCGTTTTCTCTCTTTGTTTTCACTATGTCTGGGCAGGAAAAGGATCTGACCGCCTCTATGCATGGCCAGATGCTCTCTCCCAACCTAAAAAGAAGGGTTTTATGTCGGTTTTTTAATTTGTATTTATATAGGTGGGGCCTTGATTATGAGACGAAAGATAGCCTCGTAAAGACTTCCTTTTTCAATGGTTGCATAAAAATATCGGTATTAACACAATCTATTAATAAAGCCATAATATAAAGAATTGAAACACATTTTTAAATTTTTTGTTGACTTTTTTATTTTTTTGTATAGAATAATCATTAATAAAATGTTTCAGAGATGTAACAACAAAACGACTGTGAAAGGAAGAGTAGTAATAGGACGTAGTCAAAGCGAATCGGGGGCGGTGTGAGCCTGATACGAAGCCTGTTATGAAGAACCTCCTGGAGTCGCTAACCGAAATCCTTTAGAGGGAAAGTAGACTTAGCCGGGTACTTCGCCGTTACAAGAAGAACAGTATCGAGATCTCTCTAATCTCCGTACTGAATAAGTGAGCAACCTCTGTTGCTAATTTGGGTGGTACCGCGGAACCAAAGCCTTTCGTCCCAGTTTTTTGGGAAAGAAGGGCTTTTTTTATTGGTTTCTTTCCACTACATCCAAACATTTTAGGAGGAAAACAACATGTATCAATCATTAATGACAGTAAGAGAGACACAAATCGCAATTAAGGAAGTTAAAACATTTTTTGAGGATCAATTAGCAAAACGCCTGGAGTTATTCCGCGTCTCTGCACCGTTATTCGTAACGAAAAAGTCAGGCTTAAACGATCACTTAAACGGTGTGGAACGTCCAATTGAATTTGATATGCTGCATTCAGGAGAAGAGTTAGAAATTGTACACTCACTAGCAAAATGGAAACGATTTGCATTACATGAATACGGATATGAAGCTGGTGAAGGTTTATATACAAACATGAACGCGATTCGCCGTGATGAAGAACTTGATGCAACACATTCCATTTATGTTGACCAATGGGACTGGGAAAAAATCGTCCAAAAAGAATGGCGTACAGTGGATTACTTACAAGAAACAGTACGAACAATTTATGGAATATTTAAAGATTTAGAAGATCATTTATTTGAAAAATATCCGTTCCTTGGTAAGTACTTACCGGAAGATATCGTATTTATCACATCTCAAGAGCTAGAAGATAAATACCCAGAATTAACACCGAAGGATCGTGAACATGCAATCGCAAAAGAACATGGCGCAGTCTTTATTATCGGAATTGGAGATGTACTTCGTTCAGGTGAAAAACATGACGGACGTGCCTCTGACTATGACGATTGGAAATTAAACGGAGACATCTTATTCTGGCATCCAGTATTACAAGCTTCATTTGAATTATCATCGATGGGTATTCGCGTTGATAGTAAATCGCTTGACGAACAATTAACAAAAAAAGGTGAAGATTTCAAACGTGACTACGATTTTCATAAAGGGATTTTAGAAGATGTACTTCCTCTTACACTAGGCGGTGGTATTGGACAATCGAGAATGTGCATGTACTTCTTACGCAAGGCACACATTGGTGAAGTTCAAACTTCTGTATGGCCTGATGATTTGCGTGAAGCATGTAAAAAGGAAAACATTCATTTGTTTTAAAAGAGGAAAGAAATCTCTTAAGTAAAAAAGATTTATTTTAGATGAGTCGTTTTCTATTTCTTAAAAAATAAGTAATAATTCTTACAAGGTTTGTACAGCTAAGATTTAGTAGTTTTTACTATATAATGAAGTAACTTAACGTTGTTTTGTGGAATCAATATACAAAACACCCAAAATATCCAAGAATGTCTTTTCTCATACCGATGAGATTCTCTTCCGTTTTTCTGTAGAAGGATGAACAATCGAGACGAGGCACTTGATTATTTTGGGTGTTTTTTGTCGAGTTTTATAAAAATGAAACATGATAAGGGGTCAAAAGATAAGGAAGACAATTGTATGATAGACTGGAAATTGATAGAAACGGATGTAACGTTAAAATATATAAATCCATTTCGGTTTTTCGACATATAAGCCGCGGCTATGGATAACAAAAGGTGACCCGTACTCGTTTTCTCTCTTTGTTTTCACTTGGCATGGGGCAAGAAAAGGATCTGACCGCTTCTATGCATGGCCGGATGCTCTCTCCCACCTAAAAAGAAGGGTTTTATGTCGGTTTTTTTAATTTGTATTTATATAGATATAATGTGTAGTATGCCAAAACGGTAGAATAAAGGGAAAACAATAAGCATATTAGGGAAGCGGGCTAATTATTTGTTTCATTGATGTTTCTAAATGTTAAATATGGAAAGAAATGAGGAGAAGAATATGTTACACAGTTTACGAGCAATAGAAGAAGCACAAAGGGGAAACTTACATGTCAAAGAAGCGAATTTATGGTTGGGATTTTTATTAGAAGAACACGGAACTGTAAGTGTAGAACGGAATTATCGTAGTGCATTAGATTATGTGGAACGAACGCTGCGGCATTTGGAAAAGATGGATGTGTCATATGGTATTCGTTTACGTGTGGAAACTGTTCTATGCTGGAGCGAAGTATCAAAGTGTGGTTCTGTTACACAACGTAATAAGTGGAAAGAATTAGGGGTTTCGTTTTTGGCGCATAATGAAGACTCAGCTTGGATTTATAGACGTTATTTTCCATATGATGATGTAACGGTTGCTCTCATCCGTACACATGGCTTGGTAGGACAAGTTCTGCGAGGAGAAGTATCCATGAGTTCCCATGAAGAATTGGTGAGATTATGGAAGCAGGGAATGATTCAGATAGAGGAACTTCGAGAAGTACTTCGAGTTTTAAATGAGTGCATTATTACTGGGGTATCGTCTGAGCTATGGGGGCGAGTACAAGGTGATGTATATGAACGTATTGATCAGATTCTCTGCGGAGAACTTGTCGAATATAGTGTGAAGGAACGAATTCGCCGGTTACGTACCGTTGCTTCTCCCAATGATAAGCACTTTGAACAAGAATATGCTGTAATCATGAATGATGCGCTGGAAGAAATGTTTACTACTTTATTTCATTATGACCTTTGGTATGTAGAAGCGGCATTAACTCACTTCAATTTTGAAGAATTCGTAAAAGTATTCGCTTTAACATATCAACGTGCCATTCATACGAATGTGGACCATATTAGTTTTCAGCCTCTTATGGATGCACTGTATTATGAGAGAGACGGAGAGAGACACTTAAATATATATGCCAAACGTGCGATTGAAAAGGTACTTCGAAGTGTATCGCTGGTCGAATTGCTGAATATAAGTCATATACCAAAAACAGAAATGTATCCAGAATTAACAGAAACAGAAAATGTGTTGACAGTTGGGTTTGGAACGAGTGAAGTTGGAAAAACGCTAATTGAATTTTGTTTAGCTTGTAAAAAAGAAAATAATGCTCATTATGAGCAAGCTGTCATGATGTTATGTGAAATATTTGGTTTACGCCGCGATGCGTTTGATCGCTTGGAAAATGAAGAAGAGTATCTTGCACATATGAATGGAAATGTAGATGAAAAAGCTGCTGTTCTTCCGTATGTTGTAGGAGATACGATAGTAGAAATTGGTCCTGGCGGGGGCGCCATGATGAATAAATTCAAAGAGGCTTATCCTGATAAGTCGATTATTGGTGTGGATTTATCACAAAACGTAATTGAGAAGTTAACAAATGATAAATACGAAAAGGGACACGGTTGGGATGTAACGTTAGGGGATGCTTTAAATCTTGCGGATACCTTCGAACCAGAAAGCATTTCTACTGTTCATTGCGGTTCTGTGAATCATGAAATCTTTTCATATGGAGAAACAGACGGCAAGAAGTTCAATATTGCCACAATGAAAAGATTAGTGGAGAGTGTCTTTCAAGTTTTAGAGCCTGGTGGGCGTTGGATTATAAGGGATGGAGTAAAAACAGAAAGTGATGAATGGTGTGAACTGCATTTTCATGATGAAACGGCGATGCCTTTCTTGCGAAATTATCAACGTGATTTTAAAGGGCGCCAAATTGCTGTAGAGGTGTTGAGTGTGGAGAGAGTACGTATGCCGATAAACGATGCAATGGAATTTTTATATACATATACGTGGGGACAAGAGGCGTATCCGCATGAAGTACAAGAACAATTTGGTGTATTCACACTTCAAGAGTATATTGATTTTATAGAGGATGTCGTAGGTTCAGAGAATGTAAAGGTGATAGAATCGAAACAGTATCTCTTAGCAGGTTACAAAGAACATCTCTCTCCCAAGGTCACACTGTATGATAAACATGGTGAACAGAAGTCATTACCAAGTAGCACATGTTTACTAGTGTTTGAGAAAAGCTAAATCGAAAAAAATTTTGTGAAAGAAAAGCATGTCTAATATTCCTTGTTCATCATCTACTAAAAGGATATTTTCTGTGCGCATTATGTATCCGCCTTTACATATTTTTTATTGTAATTTATCCCGCTATTTGCGTGTAGTAAGGCCTCTACCTCAAGATTATAAGGAAACTAAAGAAGAGAGGTGAGAGCTAATAATCAGTGGGGATAAAGAAAACCCCCACTGATTAAAGTTTCACTGCATAAAAGAATTGGGAATTGTTTGAGAATGTGTGTAAGAAAGTTTTTGTCCCGCTACTCAAGATTCAGAGAGAAACAAAGAAGGTAGGCGGGGGATAACTGCCCGTAAAAAACCGATTGGTGAAGGCTAATTATCAGTGGCGGATGAAGAAAAAAATCACTGATGGAAGTTTCATTTTATGGCATAAAAATAACAACAAAGAAGATACTCTTTGTTGTTATATATGAAAACGATTATAGAGTTAATTTGTTTGTAACATTGGATGAATTTTTGCCATAAACGATTGATGAAGTGCTTCTACACCATCCACTAAATGAAGGCGATCAATAACGACAGATACTTTAATTTCAGATGTACTTACCATTTTAATATGAATATTTTCTTCTTTTAATGTAGAGAACATGTCAGCAGCAACACCTGGATTGGACACCATACCTGATCCAACGATTGATACTTTTGCTAAATGATTTTCATGCTCTACAGATTCATAGTGAAGTGCTTTTTGAGTTTGTTCTAATACTGCTAGTGTTTCTTTTAAGTCATTGGAATGAATAGAGAAGGATAAATGTACAGTTCCTTCATTTGTAATGCTTTGAATAATGATATCAACATTAATGTGAGCATTAGCTAATGTAGAGAAGATGGTTGCAAGTGAGCCTTGCTCTAATCCTTTAATAGTTACGCGTGTAATATTATCTTCAAATGCAATACCTTTTACGATTGATTGTTGTTCCATGTTACATTCTCCCCTTACGATTGTTCCGTTTTCTTGTTCCATACTTGAGCGAACTTCTAATATTACGTTATGATTTTTCGCAAATTCAACTGCACGTGGATGAAGTACGCCAGCACCGAGATTTGCCAGTTCTAGCATCTCATCATAAGAAATTTCATCTAGTTTATAAGCGTCTTTTACAACGCGTGGGTCGGTCGTGTAAACTCCTGTTACATCTGTATAAATATCGCATTTTTTTGCTTTAAGTGCAGCAGCTAATGCAACGGCAGTTGTATCAGAGCCACCGCGGCCAAGTGTTGTAATTTCTTTTTCTTCACTTAATCCTTGGAAACCAGCGATAATTACAATTGTTCCTTCTTGTAAATATGATTGAATGCGTTCTGGGTTAATATCAGTAATCCGTGCACTACCATGTACAGATTCTGTTGTAATACCAGCTTGCCATCCTGTTAGTGAAATTGCCGCATAACCTTTTGCTTGTAGTGCCATTGTTAATAAGGAAATGGTTACTTGTTCACCAGTTGTCAGAAGTATGTCCATTTCACGTTTGCTAGGATTTTCCGTAATAGCAGTAGCTAGTGAAACTAATTCATCGGTGCTTTTCCCCATTGCGGAGACAACAGTGACAACACCGTGCCCTCGCTCATATTCTTCAATGATTAAATCTGCTACATGTTGAATGCGCTGAATACTTCCGACTGAAGTACCACCA
Organism: Bacillus sp. DX3.1; assembly: GCF_030292155.1. Taxonomy (NCBI): domain Bacteria; kingdom Bacillati; phylum Bacillota; class Bacilli; order Caryophanales; family Bacillaceae; genus Bacillus; species Bacillus sp. DX3.1. The sequence goes on from NZ_CP128153.1 coordinate 1,702,010, forward strand.
AATTTTTGAACAATCGTTTCCATTGCATATTCCTTCTTTCGTCCATATTTGTTAAAAGGTCAGGAAAGGTGTGACAACACATAAGAGAGAAATCTAGAAATCCCCTTTATTCCTGTAGTTACCGGAAAGAAAATAAAAAAACACCATCTCAAATAAGTGAGGATGGTGCTGTTACAGGAAAAGGGAAACAGAAAAAGGAGCTAATAAAAAAACCGCCAAAAAAGGGAATATCATATAAAATGTGATATCTCTTTTTTGTAGATAGCTCTTCATACATACACGTCTGTATATATGACAGTTCTGTTTCTATTCGAAAACAGCCCCAATTGATATGTGCAGAGAAACTTATCAATTTCGGCAACACTTCCTTTCTTCTAAATTCATCGACATCTCTGTGTCTCCTTTAGAATACTTATAAGCGTTGCAACCTCTATCTCACGTTTTGGGCGAGAGTGTTTGGTTTATGAAGTTATTGGTAACATTTGTTTTATAATAATGAAAATATTTCAGGAAATCAAGTGGTTCATTAATATTCAGAATATTGAACCTATTATTATTGAAAAAATAATAGGTTTATCACTGAGAAGCTGAACTATATAAATACAAATTAAAAAACCGACATAAAACCTTTCTTTTTAGGTGGGAGAGAGCATCCGTTCATGCATAGAAGCGGTCAGATCCTTTTCCTGCGCCAGACATAGTGAAAACAAAGAGAGAAAACGGGTGTAGGTCACCTTTTGTTATCTATAGCCGCGGCTTATATGTCGAAAAATCAAAATGGATATATAGAGTAATAAGAAATTTCTATGCATATCCTAAGCTAATAGGGGAATGAATATTTCTTCACTATGCATAATATTAAGCAAGCACTTGTAAATCAAGCGTACTAAAGAGAAACGGTGATTTTACATACGCTATTTGCGGGTTAATAATCAGTGGGGGATGAAGAAAACCCCCACTGATTGAAGTTTCACTTTATAAATAACTCAACTTTTGCTAAGACGGATTATGTAAATACAAAATCCCTTCAGCACCTCCGTTTTGCTTTGAAAAGCTGGATAAACTGCATGGCAGAGTGACGCATTCAACAATGGTTTGACAGCTTCACATTTGGACCGAGTGCCGTTATGAGGAAGATTGCGAAAACACTTTTGAGTCGAAAAGAAGCATTCCTTGCCTGTGCCATCCATCCTTATTCAAATGGGATTACAGAAGGAACAAACAATAAAATCAAGCTACTCAAGCGTCGAGATTACGGCTATCGCAACATGGAACGATTCAAATTGCGAATTCGTCTTGAAACTGGTAGCTTATTCAAACATGTCAACTACAACTTATGGTGATGAACCAAATAATAGAAAGTATGTTAAAAAAGTTTAGCGGAAATATAATTTTACATATAAATGAATTATATAGATAATATGAATGGAGGGGTGTAAATGAAAAAGAAAAAACCAATTTATGTTCAAACTGAAATGGCAACATCAATGGACGAACTTTGGAAATATACACAAGATCCGAAGCTACATACAGAGTGGGATGCACGTTTTACCGGCATATCATATTTAGAGAAAAAGGAAGGCGAGCCACAACGTTTTTTATATAAAACAAAAATCGGTTTTGGGCTTGAAATAGCTGGAGAAGGAGAATCGATAGGAGAATTACAAAAAGAAACGGGAGAGCGAATTTCTTCGCTGAAATTTTGGACAGACAGCAAGTTATCATTGATACAAGTAGGAAGAGGCTATTGGAAGTATACGCCGAATGGAAAAAACATTAGCTTCGAAACGCAGTATGATTATGACACAAGGTTCGGAAGTATAGGGAAATTCATAGATTTATACATATTTCGCTCGCTATTAGGTTGGGCAACGGCATGGAGTTTTGATGCTTTAAAATTATGGTTAGAAAAGGGATTTCATCCACGCTTATTATTACGAAGAGCGGTTACGTATTGGCTCGTTTGTTTCTTATTTTCATTTGTTTGGATCTATCAAGGGCTAATTCCGAAAGTGTTGTTTGCTCATCCGGAAGAGGTACGGATGCTTTCTGTTCTTATTGGTTCAACTGATAATAGTATATTAGCTATTAAAATGATTGGATTTTTAGAAATATTGTTTGGAATCATGTGGTTGTTACCTTTTCAAAAGAGGAAGTTATTTTTATTTCATATGACCATTCTATTGGTTTTGATAGCTGCAGCAGGATTCACAAATGTTGCTAGTTTTATACAACCATTTAATCCAATTACCTTAAATATTACACTAATTGGATTATCAATCATTGGCTATATGAATAGTAGTGACTTACCACGAGCAAAACATTGTAAGAGAAATAGAAAGGGGTAAACATGTGCCTAGCATCTATGAAACATTATTAGGAGAATCCTATCATCATTTACACCCAAAATTACAAAAACGTTATGCAATTACGGAAGAACATAGCTTTATAGGAGAAGGGCGAATGGATGAAATTACAGAAGGTTCTGTTGTTGCAAGAACGATCTTAAAAGTTGCAGCAAAGTTCCGGATGTTCTTTTCAGAAAGAGGCGAAGAAGTGCCATTTACGATTCATAATACTGCAGAGAAGGATCATAAAGGTGAAGTATTTGTAAGGTGGAACCGTATGTTTCTATTTGGAACAAAAAAGCGTTATTTTAATGCCATTATGTACTTAAATGATGAACAAGATGAAATTGTTGACTATTTTGGTGAACCGCATTTGCTTGTATCAACGCTTGCGTTTCATGTTGATGAAAAAGGAGCGATTCATATTGCATCGAAAAAGCAATGGTTCTACTTATTTGGAATGAAAATACCATTGCCAAAGTTCTTATACGGAGAGGCAAAGATTACAGAGAGCTATGATGATGAATTGGATTGTTATCGAATTCATGTACAAGTCCGAAATCCATTGTTAGGACCGCTTTTCTCTTATAAGGGAACGTTTATGGAAAGGGATACAAATTTATGAAAAATATAGCTATTGGACTTATATGTTACATCATTTTTCTGATAGTGGAATGGCCAAAGTTACATCCCGTTGAATCCATCATTTTATTATCGATTCTTCTATTTATACCAATGTCATTTTGTATTGTTGATAAGTATAAAAGAGATGGATCTATATTACCATTACATAGGTTTGTATCGCTCCTATATCCAGTGGCAGCGATTAGTGCAATGCTTGCTTTTGTAACAAATCAATTTTTCTTTGCGATTATTTGGTTCTTATATACAGGTATCATTGCTTTATTCGGATTAAGTAGATTGCTAGAAAGAGGATGGAGGCCGCTAGAAGAAACGGCAATTGATAGTGGTTTTATCTACTTGTTTTTAGGTGGTTTTTGGTTCTTTGCCTCGGTAGCAAACATACCAATTATGCAGTTTAGTTCAGATATTGTTTTGCTAACAGCAGCTCATTTTCATTATTCTGCTTTTCTACTTCCTTTATCTGCAGGTTTGCTAGGTAGAAAACAACAGAAGAAAAATAAACTGTATGTGGTCATTACGTTTATTATCGTCATCTCTCCGATGACAGTAGCACTTGGTATTACCTATTCGAGGACATTTGAATTTTTTGCCGTACTTATTTATCTTATTTCGCTTTACGCTTATGGTGTTTTCGTGTGGAAAACGAAATTTACCTTTATGAGTGCGGAAATTCTTCTTATTATTTCGTCTAGTACACTTATGATTACGATCTTCTTTTCGCTTTTATACTCATATGGGAACTTCCGGCAAGTCATGACCATTACGATTGCTCAGATGGTTTGGATTCATGGAGTGGTGAATGGAATTGGTGTGGCATTGCCTGTGTTTGTTGGCTGGATGATTGAAAAAAATGCTCCGATATACATACATTATGGAAAACCGATGAGTCATATCAAAGGGAAAAGGAAAGTTGGAGAGAATGTTTTGTTACAAAATGATCTAGTAGAGAAGAGAGAATATACAGGTCTTGTAAATAAAATGACAGACTTTCATGGTAAGCAGTTTGATGCAAGGAACGTATTACCACGTATCGTTGATTTTTATGAGCATACGAAAAACTATGAATTAAAAGCGAATATTCATTGGGCACGTTGGTTTCAGCCTTTTGCCTTCCTATACGAAAAAATAAGTCGACGTGTGCAGCAAATTCATTTAGGAACGGGGAATCAGTGGGAAACCATGCACGGTAACATCGTTGCTATAAAAGATGATAAAGACGGTAGAAAAGATGTAAGAGCGTGGGTTCGGAAAAATGAACAAGATGAAACGATCTTTGTCGCGCTCTATTCTCTGCACGAATATAATGGGGAAACGTATATGAATATTGCGCTGCCATTACCATATTCGAATATGACCGGTATTTTAAAACTACGTAATCATAACAAGGATCTTATTATTACGAGCCGACTAAGAAAAAGTGCAAGAGGGGACGAAGGCATTTATTTACATAGTCGTTTCTTTACGATTCGCTTACCGTTATCCGAAACGTTTACGATAAAAGAAAAAGATGAAACAACTTTAACAGCACATCATCAAATGTGGATATTTGGTGTGAAATTTTTGGAGATTGATTATGAGATTGAAAGAGTGAAAAATCTTCGTTAATGAGGATGGGGTGTGTAAGTTGGATAATTTATATAAATACAAATTAAAAAACCGACATAAAACCCTTCTTTTTAGGTGGGAGAGAGCATCCGGTCATGCATAGAGGCGGTCAGATCCTTTTCCTGCCCCATGCCAAGTGAAAACAAAGAGAGAAAACGAGTGCAACCTTTTGTTATCCAAAACCGCGGCTATATGTCGAAAAATCAAAATGGATTTATATATAAGTAAAGAGCCTTCGTATACTTCAACATAACCTAAAAAATGCCTTTGGTATCAGACCATAGGCATTTTTTATTTGACCATCAGTAATTCTTAAGAATTCTTAAGAAATTCCCCACAAGAAACTTAAAAAATTTCTGAGAAGATAATAACAGATACTAAGAGATAGGGGATGAAGTTATGGGGAGTGCAGTAGTAGAGGTAAAACAGGTAGAGAAAGTATACGGAAAAAAGAATGAAAATCAATCGAAGGCATTAAAGGGTGTAACGTTATCAGTAAAAGAGGGAGAGTTTGTGGGGATTATGGGACCTTCGGGTTCTGGTAAAACGACGCTTTTGAATGTGATTTCGACACTCGATCAGGCGACTGGTGGTACAGTTACGATTGCTGGAACAGATATTACGAAAATGAAGGGAAATACATTGTCTGATTTCAGGGCGCAAAAACTAGGTTTTATTTTTCAAGACTTTAACCTTCTTGAGAATCTCTCCATCTATGAAAATATTGCATTGCCGCTTTCATTGCAAGGAGTACCGTCCAAAGATATTGGTGGAAAAGTACAAGAGGTTGCTAAGAAACTTGGGATACAAGAAATTTTAGAGAAATATCCAACTGCTGTTTCCGGTGGTCAAAAACAGCGCACTGCCGCAGCGCGCGCACTCGTACATAATCCGGCAATTGTTTTGGCAGATGAGCCAACAGGTGCACTTGATAGTAAAAATGCCAAAAGCTTATTAGAAGCAATGCAAGACTTACATGAAAATCATGAGGTGAGCATTATGATGGTAACACATGATGCGTTTAGTGCAAGCTATTGTCAGCGTATTTTGTTTATACAAGACGGATTGCTTTATAAAGAAGTTCACCGCACTGGAAGTCGAGAAGCATTTTATCAAGATATTCTAAGTGTGCTTGGAAAAATGGGATCTTCCCAGGAAGCGATATAAGGAGGTGAGAACATGTTACTGAAATTATCCGTACATAGTATACGAAAGATGATGAAAGACTATCTTGTCCTTTTAATCGGTCTTGTGATTAGCATTAGTATTTTTTATATGTTTCAAACGATGGCTTTAAATACTGCGTTTACAAAAGAAAACAGTATCATTAGTAGTATTCGTCTCGTCTTTGGTGTAGGAGCTGTATTACTTTCCTTTATTACATTGTTTTACATACTATATGCCAATTCGTTCTTGCTCACATTACGCCGAAAAGAGTTAGGGATGTACATGATGCTTGGTGCAAAAAAGAAAAAGGTTGCACAGTTACTATTTATTGAAACGTTAGGGCTTGGTACTGTCGCTCTTATCATTGGAAGTGCGGTAGGTCTCGTATTAGCAAGTACAGTGGGGAACTTTCTTATAAATGGGATGGATGTATCAGCGAAAGGGTACGAGGCGTTTTATATGCCTGCTTTACTCACAACGCTCCTTTTCTTCTTTGTGCTCTTTGTAGTTACAGGTATCGTAAATAGTATCCGTCTCCTGCGTAAAACAGAACTAGAGCTCATACGAGAAGATGAAACGCAAGATACGGTAGAAAAAAGTAAACGTCGTATTACAATCTTTACGGTTCTTGGTATTTTGATGTTAGGAATTGGGTATTACTCCATTGTTCATGTGGAGAAGATGCAGGAAACTGGCCTTATAGCTGCGACAATTTGTACGACTATTGGAACTTATTTTATATTTGGTTCGCTGCTGCCTTTATTTGTTACGATGCTAAAGAAAAATAAAAAAAGAAATGAGACAGGGCTTAATAGTTTTACATTTGCTCAGCTACGCTTTCGTATTAACAGCTTATCGAGAGTACTAGGTACAGTTGCAATGCTAATTGCATTAGGTGCTGGTGCGATGACAGCGGGGATGGCGTTTCAAAAAAATGTCGGGATGACGACAGAGTTTTCACGTGTGTATGATGCGACGATTCATGATCCAAATGTAGAAGATGTACATGCGTTAAAGCAAATGAACATTACAGAAGAAAAAAAATATGCCTATAAAGAAAATGAAGAAGCTGTTTACTTTTTACGTGATGATTTACTTGATCACCCACCACTTATTTCTGAGCACCAAAGTGCGAAAAAAAGTAAAGAACTAGTTCGTGTCCGTGTGAAAGAGGTACTTCCTGAATCGGTATACACTTCACTTGAGAATCCAGACACGCGGAAACACCCAGGTATGCCAGATCAATGGGAAGAAGCACTCATTCGAGAATTTCAAATTAGCTATAATCAATTCGGAGGAAAACCACTTCGTATTGCGGACAAAGAAAACTATGACAAAGTACAAGGGACATCGCATTCACTTCTTTTAGTTCGTGTCGATGATTTGCAAAAATATAAACCGTTACTTACTAAAATTGATCAACGACAAAAAGAAGTTGCTGAAAAAAATGTTGGTGAAGAAGTAGAGATGCAAACGAAAATGACGACTTATCAGTTTATGTATTCCTTTATGAGTGGCACGATGTTTATGGGCTTTTTCCTAGGTATTGCCTTTCTTGCAATGATGGCAAGCTCACTCATGTTTAAAATTTTAACAGGAGCATCTAGAGATACACGCCGCTATGCAATGCTACGAAAAATTGGTGTAAGAAAAGGGATGCTCTCTCTCAGCATCTATAAAGAAGTATTTTTCATCTTCTTATTCCCTGGTCTTGTTGGAATTGCTCATGTACTTGTCGGTATGAATCTCTTTTCATTCATTCTGCTTGATCCGTATGTGAAAATTTGGGTGCCAATTAGCTTGTTTATACTCATTTATCTTGCATATTACTGGATTACAGTAGTCTTGTATAAAGGTATGGTATTGCCGAAAGAAAGATGAATTTCCTATATATATTGGTACATCACTGATTTGGAGTGATGTACTTTTTGCTTTTAAAGCCTTTAATACATTGAGATGAATGTTTTTTCGGAAAATTCTCACGTTTGAGTGCTATAATAAAAGAGAATATTGTGTTATTTCATTTTGAACAAGGAGGAAAAGTATGCAAGGGGAGATACAAGAGAATAAAAGTCCAAGTTATGTAAATCAATTGTTATTACCAATTACAAAATCGCGCCATTTTACTTTCTTATGGATTGGTCAACTACTTTCAGTCCTTGGAAGTTCCATTACAATGGTCATTCTTCCAGTGGTTGTATATAACTTAACAGGGTCAACAGTTGTTATGGGAATGACGATGGCGATGTACATGCTTCCAAACGTACTGGTTTTACCGTTTTCAGGGCTAATCGTTGACCGTCTCAACCGTATTAAATTGATGTTATTCACTGACATTGTTCGATTTATATTAATGATAACGCTCACGGTACTTATTTTTTCAGATATTTTAACAATTACAATTCTATATGTATTAGTAGCAATATATGGCCTTATGGATGGTTTGTTTCAACCTGCCTATTCAGCGGTGCGAGCGAGAGTATTTGTGCCAGAAATTCGTAATGCGGCTAACGCATTGACTCAGGTGAGTAATCAAGGTGTACGCTTAATCGGTCCAGCGCTTGGGGGGCTCATTGTTTCTGTTACATCAGCAGGTTTCGGGTTTGGTTTAGACGCGTTAACATATTTGCTCTCTTTTATATGTTTATTATTTTTAAGAGATTTGAAAACAAAAAAAGTGCAAGAATCTGCGGACAATACATTTAATATAAAAAAAGATTTTACGGAAGGGATTGTCGTATTAAAGAGTCATCCTTGGTTATGGATCACGATTTTAGCGTTCTCATTTATTAATATTTGTTACGCGGGTATCGTCGTTGTATTAATTCCATGGTTATTCAATATTCACCATCACTTTGAACCTTTTGTCTACGGTCTCGGCATGGCATTCTCTGGAGGGGGTGCAGTAGTTGCTGCCCTCATTTTCGGTGGGAAACAACAATGGCATAAGCGAGGGTTATTTGCTTATGGCGGTGTTTTGATCAGCGGCCTGGCACTTTTGATCATGCCTTTTGTTTCGTGGGCTCCGGGATTAATTGGATTGATGGCAGTTGAAGGATTTGGTATTATGATTTTTGGATTGATTTGGGAGACGAGTTTACAAGAGCTTGTACCGGAAGAAGCATTCGGGAGAGTTGCTAGTCTCGACATGCTCGGATCCTTTGCGTTATTACCGCTAGGGTATTTGGGAGTGGGCTGGTTGGCCGATGTGATCGGCGGAACTTTGACCATTGCGATTTTAGCGATTGCAGCTATTGTAGTGGTCGTAAGTGCTCTATCTGTTCCAAGCATTCGTCAATTTGATTAAATGTGGAGTTTCTGAAGCGGTTCAATTCAAATACATAAAAACGAATAAATATTTTGGTATTCAGGCAATGGGTACCAAAATATTTATATTTGAATCTTTTCCTTTGCAATATTTGTAGAAGTATCTTTGAGAATTAAGAAAAGGAACGTAAGAACTTTTTCTACCATATAGCCATGGTTTGACGTGAAAAAATAGTAAGCTCTGCTTAAAGGCAGAGCTTACTGCTCGTTAAATACGAATGTTTGCTTGTATTTTCTTCCTGCATTTTCTGGGTGTCCATTATAAGTAAACTGTTTTTCTTCCCATTTGATTACAACCTCAAATTTATTTGCTTTCGCATATAACGGGAAATTCATATGCGTAAAACTTGTTCGACTCTTGGATATACTCATATCAGAAACGCTAAAAAGTTCGTAAGCCTTTCTTGCCTGAGGATCATTTCGATATACTTCAACGGATACATTGGATACGTCTTTCCCGATATTTTTTACAAATAAACTGTATGTATCAAATTCACCATTTTTGGGTTGCAGTGCTTTTAGATTTTCACTTTTGGATTTATCAATTTCGATATACCATTGTTTAGACTTCGATGCAACTGGCAGTTCTTGAAATGTAAAAGCGCTTGTTTGAAGAGGGAGTGCAAAGCATATGAAAGCAAGTAAGAGCAGTACTTTTCTTTTCATGTATAGGTCTCCAATTTATTAATAATGTTAGCTTTTATTCAGTTAGTCTGTGCGATATTTCATAAATTATGCAGTGAATCATGAAAGCATAGTAAAATGGTGATGAATATTCAAAAAGATAGATTGTTTAGTATGTATAGAACGAACTATTATACCAGGAGTGAACAGGGATTAAATATTATTGGGTATATAGACAATAATATGCAGGTAACGCTAGAATTTTGGTTAGATAACATAGAGCATGCCATGCTATGGAAATTCGCTTGGATGATGCAAAAGTACAATAAACGGTAACTAATATTAGGGATTAAAAAGGGACAATTCTATGATAGTTCCTTTTTTGTTTGAGTGAACATTAGGTGGTGGTACTCAGAATTATAGATTGACTTATATTATCTGTATAAATCCATTTTGATTTTTCGACATATAGCCGTGGCTATGGATAACAAAAGGTGACCTGCACTCGTTTTCTCTCTTTGTTTTCACTATGTCTGGGCAGGAAAAGGATCTGACCGCTTCTATGCATGAACGGGTGCTCTCTCCCGCCTAAAAAGAAGGGGTTTATGTCGGTTTTTTAATTTATATTTATATAGTTTCTTTGTATTTGAATGGGGGGTATAATATTTGAATTTATTGTATTTTTATACCACATATTAACTGATAAAAAGAATTGCATAAAAATACTTAATTATGCTAAAATAATTAAAATTTGACTTATTTATTTTATTTTTCAAGGTCATAGTAGGAGGAAATGGAATGAATGCTTTCATTAGAAGAAAGTCTATAGACCAATTGCAAAAAGAAGGCCGCAAAAGTAATGGATTAAATCGAGTTCTAGGATTGTGGCAACTTACTGCAATTGGTTTAGGAGGCATTATTGGAGTAGGCATCTTTGTGTTAACTGGTGTAGCGGCTTCTGAACACGCAGGACCTGCAGTTATTTTATCTTTTATCATTGCAGGATTAGCTAGTGCAGCAGCTGCGTTATGCTATGCGGAATTTGCTGGATTAATTCCTGTTGCTGGAAGTGCTTATACATACAGCTATGCTGTACTGGGAGAAGGTGTAGCTTGGCTAATTGGGTGGGATCTTTTACTCGAATATATTTTAGTAGTTGGGGTAGTCGCCATCGGGTGGTCTGGTTATATGCAAGAATTACTTCAACAAATTGGAATTCATATTCCCGTCTGGGCTCAAGGAGCTCCAGGTACAGGTGCTGGTCATAGAGTAGATTTAATTGCAATGATCATAAGTCTTGCTATTGCGGGTTTGTTGACATTGGGTATGGAGTGGGGATCTAAATTTAATAACCTTATGGTTATCATTAAGTTAAGTATTATTTTAGTAGTAATTGCTGTAGGAATTTTCTATATTGATTCTGCTAATTGGCATCCTTTCATGCCTTTTGGTTTCAATGGTGTAATGAGTGGTGCTGCTCTTGTATTTTTTGCTGTATTTGGCTACGATACATTAACTACAACGGCAGAAGAAGCAAAAAATCCACAACGTGATTTACCGAAAGCTGTAGTAATTTCTTTGGCTATTGCGTTATGTCTATATATTGGGATGTCTTTGGTAATTACAGGCATGGCACCATACGATACATTGAATAATGCCGCACCGGTAGCTAAAATTTTTAGTGATGCTGGATTAAAGTGGATTACTTTATTCATTTCTGCTGCTGCCATTACCGGTATTCTTTCTGTTTTATTTTCCTTTATGCTTGCTGGTTCACGAATATGGTTTGCTATGAGTCGAGACGGTTTGTTACCAAAATGGTTTACAAAGTTACATCCTAAATATAAGACACCACATCGTCCAACTTTAATAATTGGAGTTATTACTGCAATTATCTCGGGTGTTACTCCTATTAGTGAAGTGGCAGAACTAGTTAATATTGGTACTTTGTCAGCGTTTATTTTAATTTGTGCATCTATAATTGTGTTAAGAAAAAGGCGACCAGAATTAGAAAGGAAATTTAAGACACCTTTAGTTCCGTTAATTCCTTTAATTGGGATTGGTTTTTCATTTTATCTTATTATGAGCCTTCCTGTAATTACCTGGATTCGCTTTATAGTTTGGATGATTCTCGGACTAGTTATTTATATGTTATATGGAAAAAATAAAAGTAATTTGGCTGGAGATAAAAAATAATTGTAAGTTTTTGTTGATATGAGTAATTTTGTGAGTTTTTCTTTTGTTACGACTTGTAATATTCGCTATGTCTCTTTTTGACTGAATATTAATGGAATTATACTTATTGAAGTGAAAAGTTAATCTTTTAAAAATGGATAAATAGTAATTTGAATATTATTCTCATAGAGACATTGCTATTATGTTTGTTATCAAAGCTACAATGTGATGTGTAGTGATTACAAATTAATCAAGAAGTATATATTTTTTTAATAATGGCTACATGAACTAGTTTTTTATAATTAAATTGAAAAGCAATATGAATAAAAGTAGGATGATACTCAAATTCTTCTTTAGTGAATTTTGAATATCATCCTATTTAATTTATCTTTGTATTAATATTGTGCAATTCATTGTTTGTTATCAATCAGAAAGGATGTAGTTATTAGGTCCTTTTTTATTACCATCCAGTTCCGTGTTCAGATTCAGAAACTACAATTTCTCCACCATCGTCATCAGCCATACCTACACCCCAAGGTTGTCCATGGTCATATGCCACGTTAACATTAAAAAAATCAGGTTATATGTATAAAAATAAAAATGGATTTATATAGTACCTGTTGTACGACTGATATTAATATCTTTACAAGCTTGTGATATGTGCAGGAGAGAACGTGGAGTACCAACAGGAAAAGCATTTAATGTATGGAATTCATAGAGTTGGGTATTATATTAACGAAACCTTTTTCATCAAAGTTTCTCCTTTTGGGAAGACTGCTTACGTATCAAGTGGTCTTCTTTTTTATGTTTACCTCGACATTAGTGCAGGAATTGATTCTGTGCTAAATCTTGTGGATTTGAAAGGTACTCCCAATTCGGGATCATACAAGTTTGGAGGTAAAAAAATGTGGTAATTGCAGGATATTTGGAAAGAGATTGATGAAAATGACTTTTCGGTTTTGAGAGAGGGGCAAGCACTAACAAGCTATACCAGTTTCGGTTTTGGATGTATAGATGTAAAGATATAGTTTCAAAGTTTGATAGCGATTGTTGAAGTAAACCAAGTATGTATGTTGTAGAAATGAGAATGCAGTAGAAAAAATTTTGGAATCATTAAAGAGAATACCCCTGCGTAAATTTCTTTTAATATAGATGTCATATAACCTTTATGACATGAAACTTCTCTTTTCACAAGATTGTTATGATGTTTGTTATTTTATCCTTCTTACATCACGTTTGTTATATAAGAAAGTAAACATTGTATTTTTTTACACGAACAAACAGCCGTCGATATATCGACGGCTGTTTCATTTCGTAATAGATGTTTTTATCGTATACATTAAGCACTTGGCATTGGTGTTGAAGTGGCTTTTATATCTTCTTTTTTGTATTGTTTATCTATATATTGACGAATTTCTAAAGTTGATGCTCCATTTTGTTTCATCAATACAGATTGAAAAGCGATATCTACACAAGCCGCGTGCTTCATTGCATGAGAGCTCCATATAACCTCTCCGTTCTGTTTTACTTCACGGATAAAGCAATCTTTATTGCTTCTATGCTCTGAGTTTTCTCCACAACCACAGTAACAAGGAATCCATTCTAATAGTTCAATGTTTTTTCCTGCCATTCCATAAATTTGAGAGACCTGACCATTTTTAGATGATGATAGGAAAGAAGGGAGTGTTTCTACACTAGTTGTCGTCTCTAGAATATCGTCTTTGTAATGATCATCTTCATTTTTTTGCTCGTTTTGTTGATTCTGTGTCTTGTTGTTCTTATTGGCTGATGAATCATTAGCAGAACTACAGCCAATTAATACCACAAATAATAGGCTTACCAATAAAACTACAGGCATGATCTTTGACATCATACTGTCTCCTCTCTGTAGAAATACCTTTATATGTAATAGTACTTCCTGCATAATGCTCTATAATCATTTCGTTTTTGATCTTGTTAGTAACATGAACAAAGTAATCAAACAAAAAGCAATTAAAGCTAAGAAGGGAATTGTAATAAAACCTAGCCAATTAATATAATCTACATTACAAGGAACACCTTGGACACATGGTTTAATCTCTGAAAAACCCGGGATTTTTTGTATTGCATAGTGATAAAGCGAAATACTTCCACCGATAATAGAAAGTGGTAACACATATTTTTTGATTTTCTTTTCGTTATAGAATGTGGCAACGCCTAAAATGATACTGAGTGGATACATCATGATTCGTTGGAACCAGCATAATTCACATGGTATGAACCCACGAACTTCACTGAAGTACAGACTACCTAGTGTAGCAACCATTGAAACGATCCAAGCCATATATAAGGTATAGTTACGCCATTCAAAGTTTTTTTGTACGGTATTCATCATTTCTTTTCCTTCAATGCTTTTTCGATTAAATTTTTGATTTTTTCATAATCATAAGGATCGGATAGCATCGTGCCATTAATAACAATACTTGGTGTTTTTTCTACGCCATAATCTTGTACCAGCTTTTCATCTCTGTTTACTTCTTCTTGCTCCGCTTGTTTGTTTAAATCCTCTTCTAGCTTAGTTACATTTATATTTGGTGTATATGTTCTCGCGATTTCTAGCAGCTTTTCCGAAGTAATCCATGGATTATCATGATTTTGTGGCTGTGCTTTAAATATTTCCTTATGGAATATCCAATAAGATTGCGGATCTTGTTTAAAAACAGATTCGGCAGCCAAAGCAGACAATTTAGATTCTGTTCCATGGAATAAAACATTAACATATGAAAATTTAACTTTACCAGTATCTATATAATCTTTTTGGAGTTGAGGGAAGATTCGTTCACCCCACGCTTTGCATGCGGGACACTTATAATCACCGAACTCTACAATAGAGACCGGTGCATCTTCTTTTCCTAAAGTAGGCTGATTTCCTATAGAAGGTAACTCTTTCATAACTTTATTGCCTGTTGCTTTTTCTTCTTTGTTATTCATCACAACAAAAGCTGTAACTACAGCAAAGATTAATAATGTGATAACAAGTAATAGCTTTACGTGAGACGCTTGCTTTTTCTTCATGTGAACACCTCAATTTTTTAGAATTTAATAAGACAATACTAACAATCTTCTATTCTATCGAATTCGTTTAATATCTCGGATGATATCTTCATATGGTGTGTTTTGTAGACCTGAATATTTCTTCACAACTTTTCCACTTTTGTCGACAAGATAAAAACTTGTTCCATGTATAACTTGTGTATTGTTTTCTGGTTTGGTCACAAGAGCTTGAAAGTTCTTTTTTGCAAATTTTTCAATTTCTGGTCGTGTATAGCCTGTTAGGAAATGAGTCCTAGTTGCATCCATTTCATAGACTTTCATGAACTCTGTTATTTTTTCAGGTGTGTCTACTTCAGGATCTACACTAAATGATACAAATTCTACATCTTTAATTCCTTCTGCATTCAACATTTTCTGAAGTTTTGCCATATTGGCTGTCATAGGTGGGCAAACTGTTTGGCAGCTTGTAAAGATAAAATCAGCTACCCATACCTTTTCTTTTAACTCAGATGAACCAAACTTTTTCCCGTTCTGATCTGTAAATGAAAACTTTTCCACGTCCCAATCTAGTGAATCTCTTAGTTTGTTATCGCTACATGCTCCTAAGATCGTAATTACGAAAATAAGCATAAGTAATCCAATTAAACGTATTTTTTTCATATGTATACCCTTTCAATTTGTATTTAAGATACGGAGCTACTAGGTAGGGTAGTCCCGTATAATATTATTTGTTTCGTAACAAGCGCATACTGTTAAGTATTACAAGAAGTGCAGCACCTGTATCACTCAGTACAGCAATCCAAAGTGTGAGCCAACCTGGGAAGATAAAGGCAAGCGCGATAAATTTAATAATCAATGAGAACCAGATGTTCTGTTTAATAATGTGTAATGCTTTCCGGCTTAGTTTCATTGTATAAGGAAGTTTTTCAAGGTTATCTGCCATCAATACAATATCTGCTGTTTCCATTGCAGTATCGGTTCCTGCACCGCCCATGGCAATCCCAAGGTTTGCTGTGGCAAGGGCAGGGGCATCATTAATGCCGTCTCCAATCATGGCTATCGTTTTTCCTTCAGATTGGAGTTGTTTCACAGAATGCACTTTATCTTCTGGCAGTAAATTAGCGAAATAACGATCAACTTTCGCTTTCTGTGCAATGTGCTCAGCTGTCCCTTCATTATCTCCTGTTAACATAACGGTTTCTTGAATGCCTGCTCGTTTTAATTCTTGTATTGTTTGATAAGTAGTGGAACGAATGGAATCTGCTACGGAAATCATCCCTAGAATAGTATGGTTTGTTCCGACAAGTACCACCGTTTGACCAATTCGTTGCATTTCTTGAATCGGTTCTTTCCACACTTGAAGGGAGACACCTAAATCATCGAATAGGGCGGCATTTCCAGCATAATAGGTTTCTCCATCGATATTTACTTGTGCACCTTTACCTACAATTGTACGGAAGTCTCTTCCTTCTTGAACGGGAATTTGCTGTTCCTTTGCATATGCTGTAATTGCTCTTGCGATTGGATGATTGGAGTATTCCTCAATCGTTGTCGCAATTGACAATAACTCGCTTTCAGAACAATCTAGGCTTCTCGCGTGCATTACTTTTGGTTTTCCCTCGGTCAATGTTCCTGTTTTATCAAATGCGATAGCATTTAACGCGCCTGCCACTTCTAAAGCTGTCCCACCTTTAATGAGTACACCGTTTCTCGCAGCATTTCCAATAGCAGATACAATTGCGACAGGGGTAGAGATGACCAAAGCACAAGGACATGCGACAACGAGGAGTTCCAGTCCTTTATAAATCCAATCCATCCATGTTCCCATACCGAGAAGAGGAGGGATTACCATTACAACAAGTGCTAATAGAAAGACGATTGGTGTATAAATTTTTGCAAAATGATCAACAAATGCTTCGGTCGGTGCTTTTTTTTCTTGTGCTTCCTCAACAAGGTGAATAATCCGCGAAAGAGTAGTATCCTCGACAAGTTTGGTTACCGTGATCTCTAGAGAGCCTTCTTCATTAATCGTTCCAGCATACACTGAATCACCAATTTGTTTATCTATAGGGATGGATTCACCTGTAATAGGTGATTGGTTTACAGTAGAAGCGCCTCCTACAATCGTTCCATCCAATGGGATTTTTTCACCTGGCTTCACAACAATTGTTGTGTTTACTGTAATATTCTCTATGGATTTTTTTACAAGTTCTGTTCCAACTTTCACCCATGCTTCTGAGGGTGCTAAATCAATAAGTCCACGAATTGATTCACGCGTACGTTCAATAGATTTGTTTTGTAACGTTGCACCTAATGCAAATAGCCAAACAACCGTTGCACCTTCTAACCATTGTCCGATTAGAGCAGCACCAATAGCAGCAGATATCATGAGAACATTCATATCCAGTGCTTTACTTCTTAAAGCATAAAAAGCACTTTTTGCAGGTTTATATCCTCCAATTAGAATACTGGCTGCATAGAGAAGTGTAATGAGGAGGGGTGGTGTATTTGCAAAACCACCGAAAAATCCTAAAGCTAAAAACAATCCTGAGAGAATCAAAGTTGTATTTTTGGATTTTGGAGCTGGTGTTGCTCCTCTATGAGCTCCTGCTAAGGATGCTTCAAACCCTGCGTTGGACACTTCTTTTATAATGTCATCTACGTTTCGTTCATGACGAATATGCATTTTTCCAGTAGCAAAGTTTACTCGAACTTCTTGAACACCGGACACGTTTTGTAAATGTTTTTCAATTGTTAGGGCGCAAGCACCACAATCCATGCCTCCGACCAGATATGTTTGTACGCCATCTCCTGTTACTTTCTGAGTATCACGAGGTGATGTGTCTTCACATGAGCTATCATTACAACAAGAAGAAGTTTTTGGTGTTACTTCTTCTTTTGGTGTGGCGGATGTAGAAGAGCCACATGAAGATACCTTTTCTGGTTTGGGCCCACAACAAGAATCAGAAGAATCACTTTCTGTTTTTACAGTATTGGTGTTACTACTGCAGCAGGAAGTCTTCTTAGCAACGGGAATGATCGGAATCTCTTTTTTAGAAGAACAACATGATGATGTTTCCTTTGCTATTTCTTCTTTAACAGGAGTTGGTGAAGAATCACTGCACGAAGAAGTTTGACAGGTCTGTTTCTCTTTCTTATCCGTCATGACAACTCTCTCCCTTTTGAGATAAGCATGCATCGTTTTTATCACATGATGCTACTTCGTTCTGTACTTCATGAAATACAACATCAAACATTGTAAGTAACTGTTCGATTTGTGCATTTCGTAAAGAATAGTAGACGTATTTTCCTTCTTGTCTTCCAAGTATAATGCCGCATCCTTTTAAACAGTTCAGATGTTGGGATATATTTGACTGATTTCCTTTGATAATTTCTACAATTTCAGATACCGTTTTTTCGCCATCCATCATACATTGAAGAATCTGAAGCCTTGTTTTATCAGCAAAGCCACGAATAAATTTGGCTTTTACATCTAAATCATTTGTATTGCACAATTGCATTCACTCCATTCATATTAGTCAATACTAATATGTTTATTCTCCATTCATATTAGCATTGACTAATATGTGTGTCAAAAAAATTTAAAAAAGTCTGAAAAATATTCGTTTGCTCTATTTTTAACTTGAAGGGCTAAGGATAAATTTTTGCATAATGTGTTTTTATGAAAAATTGGATAAAAATCCCTTGACGTGTAAAAAGGGAATGCTATAATGAACGAAAATATATGAACATATGAACAATTATTCATATGAAATTTAAAAAGTAGGTAATGGAGGTGGAGGCGTGTTAGATGTTATTGTGATTGGTGCTGGGCAAGCTGGTTTAAGTATGGGTTACTTCTTGCAACAAGGACGCTATCATTTTGTAATACTTGATGGAGAAAAAAGAATTGGAGCCTCATGGAGAAACAGGTATGATTCTTTGATTCTATTTACACCTAAGTCATATAGTTCACTGCCAGGGATGAAGTTAGAAGGAAATGAAAATGCATTTCCTACAAAAGATGAAATTGCAAACTATCTTGAAACGTATACTAATCGTTTTTCATTACCAGTACAGGTGGAAACAACTGTACATAAAGTACAAAAAATAGGAAATACATTTGAGGTATCTACCAATAAGGGAGTTTTTCTGTCCAAACATGTCATCATCGCATCTGGTGCTTTTCAGAAACCGTTTATTCCCTCAATTTCTCAAGGACTTTCACAAGAGGTGTTTCAAATTCATTCTTCTCAATATCAATCACCAAAGAAAATCCCAGATGGTCCTGTCCTCGTGGTAGGCGGCGGGAATTCTGGTACACAGATTGCAACCGAACTTGCGGAAAGTCGCGATGTAATCATTGCTATTAGTCATCCGTTTAAATTTTTACCCCTCAAAATTATAGGTAAAAGCATCTTTCATTGGTTAGAAAAGCTTGGTTTATTATATGCCGGAACCAATACAAAGCGCGGAGCATGGTTTCAAAAACAAAGTGACCCTATTTTTGGATTTGAATTAAAAAAATTGATTCGTGAGGGGAAAGTGGAAACCAAACCGAGAGTGACACAAACACAGGAAAGAGAGGTAACCTTTGACGATCACAGTAAAATAAACGTGCAAAATATTATATGGTCAACAGGTTTTGTTCCTGACTACAAATGGATAGACATAAAGGGGATTTTAGATGAAAAAGGTTTTCCTCTTCATAACAGGGGTGTGAGTCCAATCCAAGGGTTATATTATATTGGATTACCGTGGCAACATCAAAGAGGTTCAGCGCTTATTTGTGGAGTAGGGAGAGATGCTGAGTTTATATATTCAGTTATAAAAGGGACTTAAAAAAATAATTTAAATAACATTATTAACCCAAATAGGAAAGGTAGCTGTTTTAGCTACCTTTTTTATTTTGAAAATGCCATTTGATAATTTTTATTTCTACAAAATAGATTGTATACTTCCATGAATCATACGCATAACGCTTTGAGTAGCGTGTTTAGTTACCCCTTTATTACAGTAATATGGGAAAACTTTTTTGTAATTTCAAAGCAACATTGACGAGTGCAATTAAAACAGGAACTTCTACTAATGGACTGATAACGGCTGCGAAGGCTGCACCTGAATGAATCCCCAATACTCCTACTGTAACAGCAATTGCTAAACCAATCATAATCAAATCAATCATGTATTCTGGATACCCTTGTAAAAAAACGATTGCTAATACAAACATTAAAATCGGTCCGATGACCCAATTTTGAAATAAAGATAATAATAGCACTTTCCAGTCTTTAAATACGCGCTACATCTCTTCGTAGCGAACCTTTGCTAGTGGTGGATACATCATAATAATTAATCCAATTGCAATTGGAATGGAAGTTGTTCCTACTTGTAAGGAATTTAGATGATCAACAAGGTTCGGTGATACATAACCAATTAACACACCTAATGCCATAGCCAAATCCATAATGTTAAATAACGATCTAAAAAAGATAAGTTCTTACTGACATTACCCAATTTATTCTTCTCCTTGATAGATATTGTCGTTTGATTATATGGTTTTCAAGTATTTTGAATGAACGAAGGTTGTTCTTTATAAAGAATAAGTGAAATGTCATATGTATGAGTTGTGTTTATGGCGTAGGAAAAAAGGAAACCTTATAAAAGAGAATTTGTTGCTTAAGTTTTTGATCTACAAGTATTTTTCAGTTGAACATATAAGTTAATGCTTATATACTTATGGTGAGAAAAGGAGGTTGAGATATGCAAAAAACAATATTAGAAATTGAAAAGGTATCAAGTATCCTTAAATTATTAGGAGATAAAACGCGATTAGCGATGATGCGAATGGTATATGAACAAGAATATTGTGTTTGTAATTTTGTAGATATATTCAAAATGAGCCAACCTTCTATTAGTCAGCATGTACGCAAGCTGAAGGATGCAGGGCTTGTGAAAGAAGAAAGACGTGGACAATGGATTTATTACTCCATTAATAACGAAAGTGAATATTACGAATTGATTCAAGATGTGATTCGTCATGTAGCTCTTCCGCAAAGTGCAGCTACTTGTGATGATAACTGCTGTAACTAAAAGAAATAATAGGAGCTGAACAGACATGACAAAGAAAACAATCTATTTCTTATGTACAGGTAACTCTTGCCGTAGCCAGATTGCTGAAGGGTTTGGGGAAAATTATTTAGGTGATACATGGAATGTATATTCTGCAGGGATTGAAGCGCATGGCGTGAATCCAAATGCAATCAAAGCAATGAATGAAGTAAATATTGATATTTCAGGTCAAACATCAGATATAATCAACCGTGACATTTTAAATAAAGCAGACCTTGTTGTGACATTATGTGGACATGCACGAGACGTATGCCCAACAATTCCTCCACATGTTAAACATGAGCATTGGGGATTTGATGATCCAGCAGGACAAGATTGGTCAGTGTTTCAACGTGTGCGTGATGAAATTGGTACACGCATTAAGAAATTTGCGGAAACAGGTGAGTAATCAAAAATATAGCCGAGAACTTGTTCTCGGCTTCTTGTATATAGGAGGGGGAAAGAAAAATGAAAAAAATTGAAATTTATGATCCAGCAATGTGTTGTTCAACAGGCGTTTGCGGACCTAGTGTAGATCCAGAATTAATTCGTGTTTCTGTTGCTGTAAATAATTTAAAAAACAAAGGGTTCGATATTACACGCTATAACTTAGCAAGTGAACCAGATGCGTTTGCTTCCAATGAGATTATCAGTAAATTATTAATGGAAAAAGGTCCTGATGTACTTCCTGTTACTCTTGTTGATGGTGAAATTATGAAAGAAAAAGGACACTTATCAAATGATGAATTTGTTGCATTAACAGGACTAACAGAAGAAGAGTTAAGTCAAAAGCCTCGTGTACGTTTAGGTTTAAACGTGAAAAAGTAAAGAGAAGGAAGGAATAGACATGACTCGTTTATATGATCCGCAGACAATGGAATTTACACCATTTCTATTTTTTACTGGAAAAGGTGGTGTGGGGAAAACATCAACTGCTTGTGCAACCGCAGTCACATTAGCTGATAAAGGAAAGCGTGCTTTACTTGTAAGTACAGACCCGGCTTCGAACTTACAAGATGTGTTTGGTATGGAACTGACAAATCAACCAGTAGAAATTCCAAATGTAAACAATTTATTTGTAGCCAATTTAGACCCTGAAACAGCAGCAACTCAGTATAAAGAACGTGTTGTTGGTCCTTATCGCGGAAAACTTCCAGAGGCGGTCATTAACCAAATGGAAGAACAACTTTCAGGAGCATGTACGGTTGAAATTGCAGCATTTGATGAGTTTTCATCTTTACTAACGAATAGAGAACTAACAAAACAATATGATTATATTATTTTTGATACAGCACCAACAGGTCATACGTTACGTCTTCTTCAGCTTCCAACGGCATGGAGTGGGTTCTTAGAAGAAAGTACACATGGTGCTTCTTGTCTTGGGCCACTTGCTGGATTAGGAGATAAGAAAAAATTGTATGAAGAAACCGTTACGGCTCTATCAAATGGAGACCAAACAACATTGGTGTTAGTAACACGTCCAGATATATCTCCATTACAAGAAGCTGCAAGGGCTTCAAAAGAGCTTGGGGACATTGGTGTACAGAATCAATTGTTACTTATCAATGGTATGATGCAAAATCATGTAAAAGAGGATGAAGTATCAAAAGCCTTTTATGAGAGACAAACAAAGGCTTTAGAACAAATACCAAATGAGTTAAAACAGGTTCCAACCTATCATGTTCCTTTGGCACCGTTTAATTTCACTGGTATTGAAAACCTTCGGAAATTATTTATCAATAGCGCAATACCTGATATGGTGGCATTAGAATCCGAAGATATGGAAACAGCTCCTTTAAAAGATTTGATTGAAAATATACACGGGGATGGTCAACGTGTTATTTTCACCATGGGGAAAGGCGGCGTGGGGAAAACAACGGTCGCATCTACCATTGCGGTTGGTTTAGTAGAAAAAGGACACAACGTTCATTTAACTACTACCGATCCAGCGGCACACCTGGATCATGTCATGCACCATGAATTCTTACATGGAAACTTATCAGTAAGCCGTATTGATCCAAAAGTCGAAGTGGAAAAGTACCGAGAGGAAATTCTGAATCAATCAAGGGAGTTGTTAGATGAGGAAGGATTAGCATATTTAGAAGAAGATTTACGATCCCCTTGTACAGAAGAAATTGCGATCTTTCGTGCGTTTGCCAATATTGTAGAAAAAGCAAGTAACGAAATTGTTGTTATCGATACAGCACCAACGGGACATACATTACTATTGCTTGATGCAGCACATTCGTATCATAAAGAAATTGAACGTTCGGCTGGCGTGGTTCCAGTTTCGGTGCAACGATTATTGCCACGTCTTCGCAATCCGAAAGAAACAGGTGTTGTGATAGTTACATTAGCAGAAGCAACACCAGTGTTTGAAGCAAGTCGTTTACAAGAAGATTTAAAACGTGCAAACATTACACCGACTTGGTGGGTGATTAATCAAAGTTTATATGCAACGCATATTAAAGACCCTATTTTACATGGCAGAGCTATGTCAGAAATGGAATGGATGCGTGAAGTTGAGAAAAGATCGAATGGACAATTTGTAGTGATTCCTTGGAAAGCACAAGATATTGTTGGCTATGAAAATTTAAAACATTTAACAGTGTAAAAATAGAAAGGAAGAGGAGAGAATAACATGATTATTACAGATGGAGCAAAGGCATATATTGAAGAGGTTATGAAGGAACATGGTGTATCAACATTACGTTTTTCATTTGAAGGAGCAGGATGTTGTGGACCAAGCTGGGGAATGTCATTAGCTACGGCACAAGAAGATGATGTTGTACAAACGATTAATGGGCTAGAGATTGCAATAGATAAAAAGATTCTAGATACAGTAGATAAACTTACCCTTGATTTTGAAGGGAAAGGTGAAAAAGCAGGGTTAGTCTTCCACGGAGGAGAAAGCTGCTGTTAATAAAAAAACCATAATGATTAAATAGGGAGATATGGATATGAGTAGCTGTTGTAATAAATCTGTTAGCAAAAGCAAAGTTGAAGAACAACGGTGTCCGAAATGTTCAAAAGTAGGAAAAATAGTTTCTATAATAACGTTAAAATCATTGTTAGTTCCAGAAGCCCTATCAAATTTAAACAGCGAAATTGAATATTTCTTTTGTTTAACAAATGATTGTGATGTAGTTTATTATACTGCATCACAATTGAACTATAATAAAGCGGATTTAAAAGTTTCTGTTTATCAAAAAGACGAGAAAAGTAATGTACCTGTTTGCTACTGTTTTGGCTGGACAAGAGAAAAACTTAAGCAAGGTGCAATAAGTTCTGATCAGCCCCACTTACAAATTAAAGAACATGTGAAAGCAGGACGATGTGGATGTGAAGTTAACAATCCACAAGGTAGTTGTTGTCTTGGCAATGTAACTACCTACATGAAAACAATAATGAATTAAAGTTATAAAAAACAAAACCTAGCTACAATGATTGTAGCTAGGTTTTACTCTGTTTATTTACAGCATTGTGATTTATTATCTTTGTCTTTAGATGTTGAATTATTTTGATTTTCTTTTACTTCTTCAATTTTAATGCTACAGCAGTCCTTTTCTTTACTTTGAAATATTTTTTTGAAGATACTCATTGTACTTCCTCTTCTATATTAAATGAAATAAAATAGAAACCCAGAAAGCGTTGACATACTAAATACAGAAAGAACGAAAGCAACTACTAATTTCTTTTTAAAGATACTATTTAATAATGTTAGTTCTGGTAAGCTTGCACCTGCTGAACTAATCATTAGCGCCATAACAGGACCTAGTGCTATTCCTTTTGCAATCAACACCTTATGAGAAAAGAAGTACGGAAACTTTAAAAGAAAACCTAAAAGATGTCAAAGATACTTATAACGAAGATGACTGGTATTATGTGGGCGAAGAGATTTCAACTAAATTAAATGTAATCCTTCGAAATGATGGTGATAAATATTTAGAGGATGTATCTATTCGAATAAAAATCCCCAAAGAAGATGGGATTATTGTGGTGGACTGCATTCATTCAAAGCCACTTCATGGTATTGAAAGATTACATGCTGCGGCTATTTCTAATGCGACAATCAGTACAGTTATGAATTATCCAAGTGTGCAAACAGAAGAACATTACTTTATTGTTGTGTTTGTATTTCATGATATTTAAGGAATATTGATTACATAAGGTACTGTAATTACTTTTCCTTTATGCTGGAACTGCCCCCATATTTTATAGGTGCCACTTGTTGGGAATTCTGTATGGAACATTGCTTCAGGTCCCATGGTTTTTGAATCAGCTGGATGTACATGAAGGTATTTTTCAGTATCTTCACTTAAAATGACAACATGCCCAATTGCACCTAGATATGTTTCAAGATCAGTAATTGGTTTCTTGGTAGCTGCATCTTTTATGTTGAATTTGAGCATGACCTCTTTGTTGGGTTTTAATTCACCGTCATAACTTAATGTGATTTCTTTTCCATCCACAACTTTTACCAATGATTTGTCGGCTTGAAGAGGCTCTGTTTTTTGTTCCTTACCTTCTACTTTTATCGTATGTGTTTTCGTGGTTTGTGAACTTCCTTTTGGAATAAAGTCAGAGATGAGTTTATATTCTCCGCCTTTTGGGAAGGTTACGTCCACATTAAACTGTCCATTTTCATCATATGTAGGATGGATGTGATTGAAATAGGATAAATCTTTACTCACTACAATTAAATGCATTTTCTTTTCATGATTGATTTCATATTCTTCTATAGGTTTATTTTGGTTATCTTTGATTTCGATGGTTAATTTTTCTTTTTCGTTTTCTTTTGGATTGGAAGAAGATAAATGCCATGTGACATTCATATTTTGTGATTTCTTTTCGTTATGACCTGCATGTTCATTATCTTTACTTGTTTTTTCATTCTTTGTCTCGTGTTGATGAGACGTATTTTTAGAATCTGATTGATTCGTACATCCCGCGAAAATTCCCATAGTAAGTATCATACTTATACCTGTGGCAAGTGTTTTTTTCTTCATGTTATTACCCCCAGTTATATATTGTGTAAGCCAATCAGCTAGAAAATTTTATTTATTTATCATTTGTATATGAAGCATTCATATACATCATACCTTCACCTTCTTTTTTAATATACCCCCATTAAGTATGGGAAAAACAATATTTATTTTTTGTGTTTTTCTTTGTTATAAAAAGGTTTTGATAAGTAGCAAACAAAAAAATATTTACATACCCTATAGGGGTATGGTATTATAATTTTTGAAAGGGGATGAATATGATGGAAAAGGTAAGTTTAAAGATAGAAGCTATGACTTGTGGAGGGTGTGCCAACAAGATTAAAAAGGCAGCTGAACAAGTTGGAGCAAATGTTACGGTAGATATTCCGAATCGATCGGTGGATGTACTATACAATAATCAGGAAACAAGCTTAGAAGTTATTAAAAATGCAATCGAAAAAATCGGATATAGAGTTTTATAGGATTCAGAGTATAGAATAGCAATGAATTGTCGAGGAATTAAGGAGATTCAAGATAGTGAACATGAAGTAATAGATGAGTTATGGAAGATGGTTAACTAACGAATAAAAGTGGAAAGAGGGAAAAATATGAAAAATATCGTTTTACAAGTAGAAGGTATGTCTTGTGGTCATTGTGTTGCAGCGATTGAAGGAGAATTAAACGAATTAGGTGTAGTTGGAAAAGTTGATTTAACTTCTAAAACAGTATCAGTCACATTAAATGATGAAGTATCTGTTGAGGAGATCAAAAACGCAATTGAAGAACAGGGGTATACGGTTTTATAAGAATATAAAATTTTCTCGCGTCATAATCGGCGCGAAAAAATTTTAAATAAAAACATACCTATACAGGGTATGTGAAAGGGGAGATTTCTTATGAGTAACAAAAATGCAACGCTTCAATTAACAGGTATGACATGTGCAGCATGTGCCAATCGGATTGAAAAGGGGCTTACTAAATTAGAAGGTGTTCAAGAGGCGAATGTCAATTTCGCTTTAGAAAGAGCGTCTATCACATATAATACAGAAGAATTAAGTGTTGAAAAGATTGAAAAACAAATCAGTAAATTAGGGTATGGTGTGAAAAAAGAATCGGCAGAATTAAATATATCAGGCATGACATGTGCAGCATGTGCCAACCGTATTGAAAAAGGTATAAGTAAGATGGAGGGTGTTTCTACGGTTAATGTTAACTTTGCTTTGGAAACAGCACATGTTGAATATGCAGGGAATGAAGTTACATTAGAAGACATCATGCAAAAAGTAAAAAAACTAGGGTATCAAGCAAAAAGAAAAGAAGAAGCAGTCCAGAATGAACAACATGATCGCAACGATTTTATTAAGCAACAAAAGAAAAAATTAATCTTATCCGCTATTTTTGCGCTTCCATTACTGTGGACAATGGTTGGTCATTTCTCTTTTACTTCTTGGATTTGGGCTCCTGAATTTTTGATGAACCCGTGGGTACAACTTGCATTAGCTACTCCTGTTCAGTTTTATATCGGGAAACAATTTTATGTAGGAGCTTATAAAGCACTTCGGAATAAGAGTGCGAATATGGATGTACTTGTAGCACTAGGAACATCCGCAGCCTATTTTTATAGTTTGTATGTAACGATTGCAAGTATTGGGAAACCGCATCATCAAGTTGAAATGTATTATGAAACAAGTGCGGTATTAATTACATTGATTTTACTAGGAAAATTGTTTGAATCATTAGCGAAAGGAAAGTCCTCAGAGGCAATTAAAAAACTAATGGGACTCCAAGCGAAAACAGCGATCGTAATCCGAAATGGGAATGAAATGAGCATTCTATTAGAGGAAGTAGTTGTAGGAGATATTTTAATTGTAAAACCAGGTGAAAAAATACCTGTTGATGGTGAAGTAGTAGAAGGGACATCCGCAATAGATGAATCGATGTTAACTGGGGAAAGTATTCCAGTTCAGAAACAAATAGGTGATGAAGTCATCGGTGCAACGGTAAATAAAAATGGGTGGCTGAAAATTAAGGCGGTCAAGGTTGGTAAGGATACAGCTTTGGCACAAATTATTAAAGTAGTTGAAGATGCACAAGGATCAAAAGCGCCAATTCAAAGGGTTGCAGATGTTATTTCAGGTATTTTCGTACCTATTGTCGTTGGAATTGCTATTATTACATTCTTAGTATGGTTCTTTATTGTAGAACCTGGTAATTTTGCGAGCGCACTTGAAAAATTAATTGCAGTTCTTGTTATCGCTTGTCCGTGTGCGTTAGGACTCGCAACGCCTACATCTATTATGACCGGTTCAGGTCGTTCTGCCGAGTATGGCATTTTATTTAAAGGCGGAGAACATTTAGAAGGTACTCAAAAAATTGATACTGTTTTAGTAGATAAAACAGGAACGGTGACAAAGGGGAAACCAGAACTTACAAATATAGAAATTGAAAAAATAGCTGAAGCGGAATTTTTGTATCTAGTAGGAAGTGCAGAGAAAAACTCGGAACACCCGTTAGCAGAAGCAATTGTGGAAGGTGTGAAAAATAAAGGTATTGAATTAGGAAACACAACAGAATTTGAAGCAATACCTGGATATGGTATACGGGCTGTGGTAGAAAATAGAGAAGTATTAATCGGTACAAGAAAGCTAATGGAGAAAGACAATATAAAAGCAGCACATGCATATCAATTGATGGAGCAACTTGAAAACGAAGGGAAAACAGCTATGCTGGTCGGAATCGATGGAGAGTATGCTGGTCTTGTTGCAGTAGCAGATACGATCAAAGAAACATCGAAAGAAGCTGTAGCGAAGCTGAAAGAAATGGGAATACAAGTCGTTATGATTACGGGCGACAATGAAAGAACAGCACATGCGATTGCGAAACAAGTTGGAATTGAACATGTTCGTGCAGGGGTGTTACCAGAAGATAAAGCAAATGAAGTGAAGAAATTTCAAGTTGCCGATAAGCATGTCGCAATGGTAGGAGATGGTATCAATGATGCGCCAGCTCTTGCAGTAGCGGATATCGGTATGGCAATGGGAACGGGTACAGATGCTGCGATGGAGGCAGCTGATGTGACGCTCATGAGAGGCGATTTAAGAAGTATTGCGGATGCGATCTTTATGAGTAAGAAAACGATGCAAAATATAAAACAAAACTTATTTTGGGCGTTATTTTATAATGCATTAGGTATCCCAATTGCAGCAGCAGGTTTCCTTGCTCCATGGTTAGCGGGTGCTGCAATGGCATTTAGTTCTGTATCAGTTGTGCTAAATGCATTACGACTTCAACGAGTAAAATTATAGACGGCTTTCGAGCCGTCTTTTTCTATTGCTTTTTTAATCAATATATCTATTAGGAATATATTCCTAGCTTCTTGCCCTTTTTATTGTAAAAAATGGATTAATGGAAATGACTTTTGGGTTTTGAGTGTACGGATATTAAGATATAGTTTCCAAGATCGAAGAAACGAAGACACAATTCAAAAAATTGAGAGTTTCTCAAACAAAATCTGTGATTATCATTAATCACATCAAGTTTGTATAAATACAAATTAAAAAACCGACATAAAGCCCTTCTTTTTAGGTGGGAGAGAGCATCCGGCCATGCATAGAAGCGGTCAGATCCTTTTCCTGCCCCATGCGAAGTGAAAACAAAGAGAGAAAACGAGTGCAGGTCACCTGTTGTTATCCATAACCGTGGCTTATATGTCGAAAAATTAAAATGGATTTATATAGATACTCGAAGTTTTTCGAGAGATTTAGATTGAATTCATAGATTTTAAACAGCAACTTTAATAAGGAATTAATAAATAAAACAAGGAAAGCGTCGTTTAAAAGATAAAACGGTGCTTTCCTTGTTTGAACATTGTAAATGCAGAGAGTTGAAGATAAATTATTTAGTAACAAGAAAGCTTGTCCGTAATTATATCAACAATGTGACGTGTAGTATTTGCGAATACATAAGCTCTCGTTAAGGATCAGAAGTGAACGCAGTTGATCGCTGTTTTGTTATACTAAATAGAGAGTTTTTCTCTTTAAAAACTAAAAGAACGGATGGAAAAGCTATTGAATACGAAACATTAATCATAGTACATTTAAAAAAGAGGAAATTTTTCATAAAGAAGGTGTGAAAATGCTTGATAAAGCTGATGATTCAATAAGGAGTCATATGTATACAGTAGAAGAACAAAAAATGTTATATAAACGGACGTTAGTAATCGTAAGTATTTCACAAATGTTTGGTGGTGCGGGGTTAGCTGCTGGAATTACGGTAGGTGCACTTCTTGCACAGCAAATGCTTGGAACAGATGCATTCGCAGGATTGCCAACTGCTATATTTACAATGGGGTCTGCAGGAGCCGCTTTAATAGTAGGAAGGCTTTCTCAACGTTATGGACGTCGAATAGGACTCGCGACAGGATTTATGGTAGGAGGGCTTGGGTCTATTGGTGTGGTAATTGCCGCTTTAACAAATAGTATTATTCTCTTACTTGCTTCCTTACTGATTTATGGTGCAGGTACAGCTACAAATTTACAAGCTCGTTATGCCGGTACGGACTTAGCGAATAAGAAGCAGCGGGCAACTGCTATTAGTATTACAATGGTTATGACGACCTTTGGTGCGGTTGCAGGACCAAACTTAGTGGGTGCAATGGGGAGTTTTGCTCTTTCTATTGGTATTCCTAAACTTGCTGGTCCGTTCATATTATCAGCAGCCGCATTTTTTTTAGCAGGTCTCGTACTTTTCGTTATGCTTCGTCCAGATCCATTAATTATAGCGAATACGATAGAAACATATAAACAGGAACATAAATATAAAGAGCATTCAATATCTACGAAATCAATAACAAATAAAAGAGGCGTTACAGTTGGGGCAATCGTTATGATACTTACTCAAGTTGTCATGGTTGCTATTATGACTATGACTCCAGTACATATGGAACACCATGGTCATGGATTAAGTGAAGTGGGTCTTGTCATCGGGTTTCATGTAGGTGCAATGTATCTTCCATCACTCGTTACAGGAATCCTTGTTGATAAGCTTGGTCGAACGGCAATGAGCATTGCGTCCGGAGCTATACTACTTATTGCGGGTGTGTTAGCTGCCATTGCACCAAGCGATTCTTTAATACTCCTGGTCGTTGCTCTTTCTTTACTTGGATTAGGCTGGAATTTTGGTTTAATAAGTGGTACTGCTCAAATTGTTGATTCAACAGAACCTTCGACACGGGCAAAGACACAAGGGAAAGTAGATGTTTTTATTGCGTTGGCAGGGGCTTCTGGTGGAGCAATGTCCGGCATGGTGGTAGCTAATTCAAGTTATACATCATTATCATTAGCTGGAGGGGCTTTAGCCTTATTGCTCATTCCTGTTGTGATATGGTCTCGAAAAGATAAAGAACATTAAATAAAATAGAAGTCCAGAAAGTGTTGCTGATTTATCTTTTACAGGCAAGAAGACCCCCACTGATTAAAGTTTCAATCTATTAAAAAGGCTTGTATGTAGTCATATCTATAATGTAATGTAAAAACATAGAGTATTCAAAAACTTCCAACACAAAACATATTCCCATTGTACAACTAACTTACATATGCTAAACTGTAGGTAACTTTAATGAACGGAGGGGTCTCCTTTGATTTTAATCAGATTACGTCTCAATACTTTGTGCCGATAATTGAATAGCGCTCAAAGGCTCTGTCTGTGTACAGAGTGAACGGGATTGGTCTGCCTATTTTAAAGGAACCCTTATTGAACTGATATGTGAAAAGAGGGAGGGACGAATATACCCTCTTTTTGTTTTACCCTTTATAAATAGAATGATGTGATGCAGGTACAACATTTCTTTGGAATTTTGAAAGTTGTTTCGTGCCGTGCGTCATGCGGGATTTGACGACCAGTGAACAAGCTGAAAGCTATGCTTTCTTTTTGCTTATTTGTCGTACTCTTATCCGTTTACGAAAAACACAGGCAGTGACCTGTGTTTTTTATTTTGCGTAATCGAAATGGAGGAATAAATATATGGAAGAACTAGTACAAAAAGCGATATTGGTTGGAGTTAATTTAAGTAGTCAAAGTGATTTTGAGTATTCGATGGAGGAATTAGCGAATTTAGCGGAAGCATGTGATGTGGAAGTAGTTGGGCAAGTCACACAAAATTTACATCGCGTAAATCCATCACATTATATAGGAACAGGTAAGATTGAAGAAGTGTCAGCTTTTGTGAAGGAAGCGGATGCCAATATGGTGATTTTTAATGATGAGTTATCGCCTTCACAAATTCGAAATTTAGAAGCAGATTTAGAGTGTAAGGTGATTGATCGTACCATTTTAATTTTAGATATTTTCGCGCAGCGTGCAAAGACGAAAGAAGCACAGTTGCAAGTAGAAGTAGCGCATTTACAATATATGATGCCTCGTTTAATTGGCCTTCGTGAATCGTTAGGTAGACAGAGCGGCGGTGTTGGTACGAAAAACAAAGGTGTCGGTGAGAAGAAATTAGAACTAGACCGTCGTAAGATTGAAGAGCAAATCGCAGTGTTAAATAAAGAGTTAGAAGCTCTTGTTGCGCAGCGTCAAACGCAGCGTAAACAGCGCAAGAAAAATGAAATGCCAGTTGTTTCGTTAGTTGGGTATACAAACGCAGGTAAATCAACAATGATGAATGCGATGCTTGAAATCTTTAATGGATCTGTGGAAAAACAAGTGTTTGAAAAAGATATGTTGTTTGCGACGCTTGAAACGTCTGTGCGAAATATTCAATTGCCAGATAACAAAGCATTTTTACTGACGGATACGGTTGGTTTTGTGAGTAAGCTACCGCATCACCTTGTAAAAGCATTCCGTTCAACGCTAGAAGAAGTAGCGGAAGCAGATTTATTGATTCATGTGGTGGACTATGCAAATCCAAATTATGAACAATTGATTGAGATTACAAATCAAACACTAAAAAAAATTGGTGTTGAAAATATCCCAACGATTTATGCTTATAATAAATCAGATATGATGGATGTTGAGATTCCACAAGTACAGGATAATCGTGTGTATTTGTCAGCAAAACAAAAAGTGGGCATTGAGGAACTCGTTGAAATGATTCGTTCGCACATTTATAAAGAATATACAAAGTGTGAAATGTTGATTCCTTACGATCAAGGGCAAGTTGTTTCTTATTTCAATGAACATGCACATGTTATATCGATGAGTTATGAAAATGAAGGTACGAAGATTTCGCTTGAATGTAAGACGAGTGATTTTGAGAAGTATAATCGTTTTGTAATTTAAAGTGAAAAAGGCGATCCTAATATTTGATTAGGACCGTCTTTTTCTTTATCCTTTGTCTAAGTATAGAGTAATAGAGAGGAAATTTCCGCGATTAAATCATATAAAAACGATGAAAATATAATGTTATTTTAAAGTGATGGGGAAGTTGTGTTGCTGGAAAAAGAAATGAAATCAGTATAGAATAGGAAATGTTTTAAAAGTCAGAAATTAATTCAGTAAGTGTAATGATGAAGGGCTACATTTACGATGTTTTCGTGTAGAGAGGAGAAAGTAATATGCAGGCAGTTTCAAAGCAAAATACAATGGCCACACCGACGATTTATCGTATTTTATTTGCGATTAGTTTTGGTCATTTTTTAAATGATTCGATGCAGGCTGTTGTACCGGCGTTGTTTCCTATTTTAGAAAAATCGATGAATCTGTCCTATATGCAAGTAGGATGGATTGCGTTTGCCTTAAATATGACTTCATCAATTATGCAGCCGGTATTTGGGATGTATTCAGATAAGAAGCCATCACCATTTTTACTGCCGCTCGGTATGTTTTCAAGCATGCTTGGAATGATTGGACTTGCGTTTGCACCAAACTTTATTATTGTTATTATCTCTGTTTTATTTATCGGTTTAGGTTCAGCGGTCTTTCATCCTGAAGGGGCACGTGTTGCGTATATGGCAGCTGGTGCAAAACGTGGTTTAGCTCAGTCAATTTATCAAGTGGGAGGAAATACAGGGAATTCGCTTGCGCCGATTTTTACAGCGTTAATCTTTGTGCCACTTGGTCAAATAGGATCGCTTGGATTTACAGGATTTGCGGCGGTTGGTATCGTATTATTAATGTTCGTTTCAAAATGGTATAAAAATGAATTAATAAACGGTGCGGTGCGAAGAAAGAAACGTGCGGCTTTAGAAGCTGAAAATGCAATTATTAGTACCCATATTAAATTTGTTGTTGTACTTCTCGTTTTTCTAACATTTGTTCGTTCTTGGTACGGCGCAGGTATCGGGAATTTCTATCAGTTTTATTTAATCGAACACTACGGTCTGTCTATTCAAAATGCACAGTACTATGTGTTTGCCTTTATGATTGCTGGTGTGCTTGGAACGTTCTTTGGCGGGCCACTAGCGGATCGATTTGGTAAGAAAAATATTATTGTATTTTCGATGCTAGGTTCAGCACCACTTGCTTTATTATTACCACATGTTTCTCTTACATGGGTTGTACCACTATTTATATGTATTGGATTTATTAGTTCCAGTAGTTTTAGTGTAATCGTTGTATATGCACAGGAGCTTGTGCCTGGAAAAATTGGTATGGTGTCAGGTTTAATTGTCGGCCTTGCTTTTGGCCTTGGGGCATTAGGGGCTGTTGTACTTGGAAAACTGGCCGATGTGTATAGTTTGAATTTTATTATGGTATTATGTAGTTGTTTACCGTTAATTGGTCTTACGTCATGGTTACTGCCAAGCGATCGAAAACAAATATAGAATAGGAGATGCGATATGAAACGATGTCAAAACGTTACAGAATTAATTGGAGATACACCTGTCGTACGTTTATCTCGCTTCGTTCCAGATGATGCAGCGGATGTATATGTGAAATTGGAAATGTTTAATCCTTCGCGCAGCGTCAAAGATCGTGCAGCTTATAATTTGATTCATATGGCAGAAGAGCAAGGCTTTATTCAGCCAGGGGATACGATTATTGAACCGACAAGTGGAAATACAGGAATTGGTTTAGCGATGAATGCAGCAGCAAAAGGATATAAAGCCATTTTGATTATGCCAGATAATATGTCAAAAGAACGTATCAATTTATTAAAGGCATACGGAGCAGAGGTTGTCTTAACGCCAGCGACAGAACGGATGCCAGGGGCAATTGCAAAAGCGGTTGAACTGCAAAAACAAATTCCAAATAGTTTTATTCCGCAACAATTTGAAAATCCAGCGAATCCAAATATCCATCGCTATACAACAGCGCTTGAAATTTACGAGCAAATGGATGGAGAATTGGATGCCTTTGTAGCAACGGCCGGCACAGGTGGAACGATTACAGGTACAGGGGAAACGTTAAAAGAAAAACTACCAAACTTGTATATCGCAGTTGTTGAACCGAAAGGATCTCCTGTGTTATCTGGCGGTGTTCCAGGACCTCATAAATTAGTTGGAACAAGTCCAGGGTTTATTCCGAAAAACTTAAATATAGAAGTTTATAATGAAATTATTCAAATTGCAGATGAAGAAGCATTAAGTACGATGCGAAATCTAGCAAAGCAAGAAGGTATATTAGTAGGTCCATCATCAGGTGCTTCTGTCTATGCAGCAATTAAGATTGCAAAAAGATTAGGTGCTGGGAAGAAAGTGCTATGTATTGCACCAGATACAGGGGAGCGTTATTTAAGCATGGGATTGTTTGAATAATTGCTATCGAGATATAGGGAGATAGAGAAAGAGGATGTATGCGTCATATACATCCTCTTTTTTTTACTGTCTATTGTTTTAGTTTTCTCAATACCGGTAAACGATTAATACGATCACCAAGAATGTGTGAGGCTAGTCCACTTGTAAATACGAAAGTGAGGTAGACAAGACCACCAATTACACCACATATGATAACGATTAGTAATGATTCGATGTAAGGTTGTCCAGGGATCAACCACTGTATGATGGATTTCAATCCTATTACAACAGCTGACATTGCAGCGGAATAAAGCGTAATAAGAAATACGGTTTTACCTGTTTCAATGATATTAAATTTCGTGAATTTAACGATGCAATATAGCATAATGATATCGGAAACGAGGTATCCGAGAATGGTCCCGAGTACTGCACCATGTCCACCTAATAGATACAGAAGCGGTGTATTCACAATGACTTTTACGAGAATACCAATCGAGAAGGCGATCATTGTTTTTCTTTGATAATCAATCCCTTGTAAAATAGCTGCTGAAACGGTGAAAATGGCACTAAGTACTGCTGAAGGTGCATAGGAAATTAAATATTGTGACCCGCCTAGAGCAGTATCAGGGCTCATATATACCATACGGAACGCATCGTATGCGATACTAGCGAGTCCGAATGCAGCAGGGATGGTAAAGAATAATAACACTTGAAAAATCTTTGTGATTTGTTCTTGTAATTCTTCTAATTTTCCGCTTGTAAATGATTTTGTAATCGCAGGGATAATCGTAAGTGAAAATCCTGTTGCGAGTGACGCGGGAATCATAATTAATTTTTGAGCATAGTTCGTGATATAAGCGAAAATAGCATTTGCTGTTTTAAGTGGTGTTCCAACTGCCCTGAGTGCATCGGCAACTGTATATTGATCCACTAATGTATACAGTGGAATGGCAATCCCAACGAATACGATTGGAATCGCATAACGAAGTAATTCCATATAGATGTTTTTTAATGAAATACTAGATGAACGTGATTTAAGCTCGCCTTCTGGTGGCTTTAAGCTATTGTATTTTCTCCAGTACATCACTAAAATTGAAACACTTGCAATCGCCCCGATTACAGCTCCAAATGTTGCGACTGCAACTGAAGAAGCAACAGAACCACCTAACAATTTTGAAACGACAAAACTTCCAACTAAAATAAAAACGACGCGTGCAATTTGTTCCACAACTTGGGAAACAGCACTTGGTTTCATATGCTGGAAACCTTGAAAATAACCGCGTGTTACACTCATCGCAGGTACGATAATTAGAGCGAAACTTAATGCCCGCATTGTAAGTGTCACGTCAGCAATGAACTGTGGGTCAGGTGTTTCAGAACGAATAATAAACTGAGATACGTAAGGTGCTCCAATAAACAAAATTAAGAAGCCGATAAAGCCCATAAGCATCATGAGTTTTACACTGGAATTATACAGTTTTTTACTTGTACTATAGTCACCTAGTGCATTATATTTGGCAACAAATTTCGAAACGGCAATCGGAATACCAGCCGTAGAAAAGCTAAGTAAAATGCCATACCAAGAATATGCATACGCATATAGGGCAACCCCTTGTTCCCCAACTAATAGTTGAAAAGGAAAGAAGTAAATAAAGCCTAAAATACGCGAAATCATTGTGGCACCGCTTAGTAAAGCAGTTCCTTTTAAAACTTTTGAAGTAGACAAAAACGGTTCCTCCTACTCATGTTGCTAAGAATCATCTTTTCTTACTATAAACCTGTTGGTGTATTTAATAAAGTATTAACCATAAGCGATTGAATAGTATTCATAGAAAAGTCATATTTTAGATTTTTATAACGAAAAATAGTAATTTTAAGCGTAATAATACATAAAAATTCAAAAAAATCAGTTGACACTGTTTTTAATGTGTGATAAAAATGATAGTAATCAATTCGGAAAACATATAGTTGAGCAATGAAAGGGTATAGTAGTGAAAATCTCCCTATGTCAGAGAGCTGATGGTTGGTGTGAATCAGTATATAGATTATTCATGAAGTTCGTCCTGGAGCATCTTTCATAAATCTCGTTAAGAGGAAATGAAAGACGGTAGTGTATACCGTTATCAAATAAAGTGGTGAAGAATGTTTTCACAGCTAGGGTGGTACCGCGATATATATCGTCCCTACGTTTTGCGTAGGGGCGTTTTTTTATTGAGGTAGTATTCTTTGTGTATCTTCATAACTAGGGTGGTACCGCGATATTCTATCGTCCCTACGTTTACGTAGGGGCGATTTTTTTATTGAGGTAGTTTCTTAGTGTTCTTCACAACTAGGGTGGTACCGCGATAATTTCATCGTCCCTACGTTACTGTAGGGGCGATTTTTTATTTTTGAAAGGAAGTGGTTGGATTAGCAAAAGGGGAAAACAATACTGGTAGTTGTTACATGATTTTCGTATAAGTAGATATTTAAAAAGAGGGAAAACAGAAGAGAGGAGATAGAGAGATGGATTCACAGCAATGGACATCAAAACTTGGTTTCATTTTAGCAGCAGCAGGTTCGGCAATTGGTCTTGGAGCGATTTGGAAATTTCCATATATGGCCGGTATTGGAGGGGGCGGTGCGTTCTTCCTTATTTTCATCGGTTTTACATTATTAATTGGTTTACCGTTATTACTTGCTGAATTTGTTATTGGAAGAAGTACGCAAAAAGAGGCCGTGGATGCGTACAGAGAAATTGCACCAAAGACATTATGGCCGTGGGTTGGTAAGTTAGGTATTGTAACATGCTTCATTTTACTGTCATTCTACAGTGTTGTAGGTGGTTGGATTTTATTATATTTATGGAACGCGATTACAGGAAGGCTATGGGAAGGAAATGGAGCATATGAGGCAACGTTTGGTGAAATCATTTCTAATCCGTATTTAGCAGTTGGTTCTCAGCTATTATTTATCCTTATTACTATTTTTATCGTAAGTAAAGGTGTGCAAAACGGCGTTGAAAAAGTAAATAAATACTTCATGCCAGCATTATTTGTTTTATTCTTTGTATTAATCGTTCGAGCTCTCACATTAGACGGAGCAGGTGAAGGGGTTCGTTTCTTCTTACAACCTGACTTCTCAAACGTAACATCTGAAATCATTTTATATGCAATGGGTCAATCTTTCTTCTCATTATCTGTCGGTGTAGCAGTAATGGTAACGTACAGTTCTTATTTACCGAAAGAAGAAAGTTTACCGCGATCAGCATTTTCAATTGTAGGTTTAACACTTGTGATTACATTGCTTGCTGGACTTGCCATTTTCCCAGTCGTCTTTGCGTTTGGAATGGAACCATCTCAAGGACCAGGACTGCTATTTATCGTATTACCAGCTATTTTCAGTAAGATGGCATTTGGAAAACTATTCTTCATTGTTTTCTTATTATTGTTCTTCTTCGCGACTATAACATCAGCAATTTCTATGCTTGAAATTAGTGTTGCGTCACTTACAACAAAAGGAAATAAAAAACGTGAGAAAATGGCATTAATCGTTGGCTTATTAATCTTCGTTGTGGGGATTCCATCAGCATTATCATTCGGTGTGTTAAGCGATGTGAAACTATTTGATAAAACAATCTTTGATTTAGCGGATTTTGCAGTAAGTAATATACTTATGCCGCTTGGCGTATTATTGGTTGCTATCTTCGTTCCGTTAAAAATGAAGAAAGAAGTATTAATGAAAGAACTTGGAGTAAGTAAAAACAAAGGATATAAATTATTTGTGTTATGGTTATGCTTACTTCGTTATGTAGCACCACTTGCGATTATTATCGTATTTTTAGATGTTATTGGAGTTATATAAAAAACTCCTAAGAAGGCCTACATGTTAACAATGCCTTATCGAGAGATTACGAAAATAAGTGTTTGTTAATGACGTAAATATAGAAATAAAAAGGATGATATTATTTTTTCATCCTTTTTATGCTGCATAGCATTAATTATTCGTTTGTGCATAGGTAGAAAGTGCATATATAAGTAATTGATAGTGAGTAATGGTTTGTTTCTGTTTGGTATGATTTTTGCATTGTATAAAAGAAAAATAGTCTTGTGTATGTTTTCATAAAGGAAATTTCTTTTTGATGTTAAAAATCATGTTTATAAAGGGGAAATGACGAATGAAATATCCGCTCACACCAGATGTAAAACCAGAATTTTGTACGACAGGTTCATTTATGAGACTACCTTCTAGCAATGATCAAGCGAAGGTTGCTATTTTAGGAATGCCATTTGATACGGCTGCGTCTTTTCGAGTTGGTGCACGGTTTGCCCCGCAAGCAATTCGTCAAGCATCCATGACATTATTTCCGTATCATCCAATTCATCATGTCTATCCGTTTGATGATACGAACGCGATTGATATTGGAGATGTGTCTGTTATTCCGCATAATATCCATCGTAGCTATGACTTGATTGAAGAAGCTGTTGTCGGTTTAATGCAACAAGGAATTATCCCGATAGGCCTTGGAGGAGATCATTCTGTTACATTAGCCAGCCTTCGTGCGGCAGCTAAAGTACATGGACCTGTAGCTCTGATTCATTTCGATTCTCATACGGATACATGGGATACATACTATGAAGAGAAATATTGGCATGGTTCTCCATTTATACGAGCACATGAAGAAGGCCTATTACAACCAGATAAAGTATTTCAAATTGGAATCCGCGGAACGTTGAATCATCCAGGAGATATACAAGCTAGTGATGATTTGGGATATAACGTCATTACGACGGCGGAATTATGTGAGCGCGGTTTTGAAAGCGTTCTTCAGCAAATGCGACAAACAATTGGTGATACACCTTGCTTTTTAACATTTGATATTGACTTTGTGGATCCTTCTTGTGCACCCGGTACTGGCACGTTAGAAGTAGGCGGATTTAACAGTCGTGAGACATTGAATATGGTACGTTCCTTAAGTGGTTTTAACTACATCGGTTTTGATTTAGTTGAAGTATTACCGCCATATGATCAAGCACAAATTACTTCTCTTTTGGCAGCTACGCTCGTGCATGATTTTGCTAGTTTGATTGCTTTAAAGATAAAAAAAGAAGAGAATAAGTAGATATAGATACTGAAAGAACTTGGAGTAAGTAAAAACAAAAACAGCTTGTTTATCAGTCTATATAAATACAAATTAAAAAACTGACATAAAACCCTTCTTTTTAGGTGGGAGAGAGCATCCGGCCATGCATAGAAGCGGCTATATGTCGAAAAATCAAAATGGATTTATATACATAAAATCTCATTATTGGTATTCAATGTATCTAAAAACCTATAAAAGTCCCTTCAAAAATCTGAAGGGACTTTTCGTTCACATAATCAATTTTATCGGAAATTCACACAACATGCCCAAACCATATAATTTTGCTTAGCATATGATATATGAGAGAGAGAAATGTATAGTTTGCCTTATACGTACAAACATCCCCACCCTACATGGTATTAGCATTCGAACAAGCCTCCAATCTGGGAGGCGTTAGAGCCCTTTCTCGTTTGCGGGAAAGGTTTTTTTACTGTACTGTATTATATGTATATGCTAAATAATTTGGTTTCAATTGCGATAAATATGTGATGATAAAAAACCTCACCGATCTTTCAAATAGTAGAAAGAGTAGTGAGGATTTTTATTATTTCTTACGCCAGTTTTCTTTAATAAAATCTTCTCGGCCGGATTCTTTATGCTCTTGCGCATATTTCTCTGGATTCTTTTTATAAAAATGTTGATGATATTCTTCGGCCTCGTAAAATGGAGCAACTGGACGAATTTCTGTTACGATTGGCTCCTTAAGCATACCGCTTTCTGCCACTGCTAGCTTTGACTTTTCAGCTAGTTCTTTTTGCGTTTCATTATGATGAAAAATCGCTGTACGATATGATGGTCCGCGGTCAAAAAATTGTCCGCCATCATCAGTCGGATCGATTTGTGGCCAATATAAATCTAGTAATTTTTGATAAGGGAAAATAGAAGGATCGAATGTAATTTGAACGACTTCTAAATGTCCAGATGTTCCTGCTTTTACTTGTTCGTATGTTGGGTTTGGGGTGTGACCACCGGCATAGCCTGAAACCACTTTTTGAATACCAGGAAGTTCGTCAAATGGTTTTACCATGCACCAAAAGCAGCCGCCTGCAAAGGTTGCGAGTTCAAATGTTTTTTCTGCCATTACTGTAATCCTCCTAAATAGATATGTTTTGTTCAGTATCATATAAAATGTTTTATTGCGCAATAAAAAAGATTTGCAAATATATGTTTTTAAGTAGGAACAAGAGAGTATTACAAACAAGAACCACCGCTAACATCAATCAATTGACCAGTGACCCAGCGACTGTCAGAGGATGCAAGAAATGCAGCAGTATCTGCGATATCTTCAACTTCTCCTAAACGACTAAAAGCGGATATATTAGTAGCATACTGCTTCATCATTGGATCACTTAGTAGTTCAGCGTTCATATCTGTTTTAATAAAACCTGGGAGTATGGCGTTAACCGTTATTCCTCTTG
Organism: Bacillus sp. DX3.1; assembly: GCF_030292155.1. Classification (NCBI taxonomy): domain Bacteria; kingdom Bacillati; phylum Bacillota; class Bacilli; order Caryophanales; family Bacillaceae; genus Bacillus; species Bacillus sp. DX3.1. The sequence goes on from NZ_CP128153.1 coordinate 1,744,244, forward strand.
CTCCAAGCTGTTTTGCTAGCGTAAACGTCATTGTATTGATGGCACCTTTTGTCATACTGTATGCGACGAAATCTGGTAAAGAAATTCGCGTTGCAGCAGATGAAATATTAATAATACGACTATTGTCACGTAAGCGTGGCAGGGCTTGTTGTATTAAGAAAAATGGTGCTTTTGCATTTACGGAAACAATTCTATCAAAAAAATCTTCAGTCGTTTCTTCAATAAAAGATCCAGGGCCGATTCCAGCGTTATTTACTAAAATATCAAACTTAGTTTCACCAGTACGTTCTTGTAATTTAGAATCTAAAGATTCGTAAAGAGCTTCTACACCATGTAAAGATTCAAGATTCGCTCCAATAGAAAAAGCTGAACCACCATTCGATTGGATTTCAAGTACTGTTTCTTCCGCATCACTCTTACGATTTCCATAATGAACAGCAACTAATGCACCATCGTTTGCTAAACGCTTTGCGATAGCGCGTCCAATCCCTCGGCTTGCTCCAGTAACTAATGCAATCTTTTCTTTTAACATACTCATATCATCTCCTTATGATTTCACATATGTATTTTAGTAATGCTATCTTTTCTTATGTAAGAATAGATAAGCATACTTAAGTAATATATGAGTGTTTGATTTATATTCATTCCTTTTTTTGTTTGATAAAAATTCTACTGGTGAATCTTTATTTGTTTAGCTGAGAATCGTTCGAATTATAATTTAAATATAAATTTTCAAAAAACATATTGACAATTAAAAGGGCTAAGTCCTATAATACGTTTAACAACTAAAAGTTAATTCTAAATTTTCTAACTTTTAAATAATTTATGAGAAAAGAAGAGGAAAGTAAATGATTATGAGAGTTATAGAGAGCTGCCTCGTGGCTGGAAGGGCGGTAACGATCGATTCATTGAAAATCACCTCGGAGCATCGCTTGCGAAAGGGTAACTCAGTAGAGAGCGACGGAATCGTCCCCGATAAAAGGACGGGAGTCTGATAGGACTTACAGAGCTTATATTTCGTGAGAAGTATAAGGAAGCTGAGTGGTAACGCGAATCTCTCGCCTCAGCAATCAAAGCTACAATGATGTAGTGATTGATTGCTGAGGCGAGAGTTTTTATTTTGGAAAAAGAGAATTGAAGAAGCGAAGAAGAGGAAAGTAAACGATAAAGAGCGTTTCAGAGAGCTGTCCCAGGGGCTGGAAGGACGGTAACGATCGCATCGTTGAAGATCACCTCAGAGCACTGCTTTCGAAAGGAAAACTTAGTAGAAAGCGGCGGAGTTGTTCCCGATAAAAGAACGAAAGTCTAATAGGACTTACAGAGCTTGTATTTCGTGAGAAGTATAAGGAAGCTGGGTGGTACCGCGATTCCCTCGCCTCAGCAATGGGTTGCTACAAGTTTGTAGAAAATCGATTGTTGAGCCGAGGATATTTTTTATAATTCGTATACAGAATATTGAGAAAATATTTTCTTCTCAGCAATCGATATAGAGATGGATTGCGTATAAAGAGATAAAAAAGAGGAGCGATGTATGATGAAAAAACAATATATCTATATGAATGGGGAATTAGTAGAAAAAGAAAAGGCAGTTGTATCTGTTTATGATCACGGATTCTTATACGGGGATGGCGTATTTGAAGGGATTCGTAGTTATGGAGGGAATGTATTTTGTTTGAAAGAGCATTTGAAGCGTTTATATGAATCTGCGAAATCTATTTTACTTACGATTCCAATGACAGTTGAAGAGATGGAACAAGCAGTTTTACAGACACTACAAAAAAATGAATATGCGGATGCATATATTAGGTTAATTGTTTCAAGAGGAAAGGGAGACTTAGGGCTTGATCCAAGAAGTTGTAAAAATCCAAGTGTCATCATTATCACAGAACAGTTAAAGCTGTTCCCGCAAGAGTTTTATGATAACGGTCTTAGTGTGGTATCAGTTGCATCACGCCGAAATATGCCGGATGCACTCGATCCTCGTATTAAGTCGATGAACTATTTAAATAATGTGCTTGTGAAAATTGAAGCGGCACAAGCTGGCGTTCTAGAAGCACTCATGCTGAACCAACAAGGATATGTGTGTGAAGGATCAGGAGATAACGTGTTTGTTGTAAAAGATGGGAAAGTATTGACACCTCCTGCTTATTTAGGAGCGCTGGAAGGAATTACACGTAATAGTGTAATTGAACTTTGTGAGCGACTAGGCATTCCATGTGAGGAAAAACCATTTACACGTCACGATGTATATGTAGCAGATGAAGTCTTTTTAACCGGAACAGCTGCGGAGTTGATCCCAGTAGTTAAGGTTGATTCAAGAGAAATCGGGAACGGAAAACCAGGATGTGTAACAAAACAGTTAACAGAAGAATTCCGAAAGCTAACGCAAGAACGAGGGGTACGTGTTCCAGGACTTGCAGGAAATTTAGTTTAACTATGAAAGGATTTGGGAAAATGAGAAGTGACATGATTAAAAAGGGATTTGATAAAGCACCGCACCGTAGTTTATTAAAAGCGACCGGTTTAAAAGATGAAGATTTCGATAAACCGTTTGTAGCGATTTGTAATTCTTTTATTGAAATTATTCCAGGTCATATGCATTTAAATGAATTTGGCCGCCTTGTGAAAGAAGCAGTTCGTGCGGCAGGAATGGTTCCGTTTGAGTTTAATACGATTGGAGTTGATGACGGAATTGCGATGGGACATATCGGCATGCGTTATTCACTGCCAAGCCGAGAGATTATCGCTGATTCAGTTGAAACAGTTGTAAATGCTCACTGGTTTGATGGAATGATTTGTATTCCGAACTGTGACAAAATTACACCTGGTATGATGATGGCTGCGATGCGCGTTAACATTCCAACTGTGTTTGTTTCAGGTGGTCCAATGGCTGCAGGGAAAACTTCAAAAGGAGATGTAGTGGATTTAAGTTCTGTTTTTGAAGGAGTTGGAGCCTATCAATCTGGAAAAATTTCAGAAGAAGAGTTAAAAGATATTGAAGATCATGGTTGTCCGTCTTGCGGCTCATGTTCTGGTATGTTTACGGCAAATTCAATGAACTGTTTATGTGAAGTGTTAGGGTTGGCACTTCCGGGAAATGGAAGCATTCTAGCCACTGATCCGCGACGTAAGGATTTAATTAAACAGGCAGCAGAAAAATTAAAAGTATTAATAGAACGAGATATTAAACCGCGTGACATCGTTACACAAGAAGCAATTGATGATGCATTTGCATTAGATATGGCGATGGGTGGTTCGACCAATACTGTATTACATACGCTAGCAATCGCTCAAGAAGCAGGGCTAGACTATGATATGAATCGAATTGATGAAGTTTCTCGCCGCGTTCCTCATTTATGTAAAGTAAGTCCGGCATCGAATTGGCATATGGAAGATATTGAGCGTGCTGGTGGCATTAGTGCAATTTTAAAAGAATTAAGTAGAAAAGAAGGGGTACTTCATCTTGACCGGATCACAGCTACAGGTCAAACGTTACGAGAAAACATTGCTCATGCAGAAATTCAAGATAAAGAGGTGATTCATTCTCTTGAAAATCCGCATAGTGAAGAAGGGGGCCTGCGTATATTAAAAGGAAACCTTGCGAAAGATGGTGCTGTTATTAAAAGCGGTGCAACAGAGGTAAAACGATTTGAAGGACCGTGTGTCATTTTTCACTCTCAGGATGAGGCACTTGCTGGTATTATGCTTGGTAAAGTAAAAAAAGGTGATGTTGTTGTTATCCGTTATGAAGGACCAAGAGGTGGACCAGGTATGCCAGAAATGTTAGCACCAACATCAGCAATCGCGGGTATGGGCTTAGGAGCAGATGTTGCATTATTAACGGATGGTCGTTTTTCAGGTGCATCACGCGGCATTTCAGTTGGTCATATTTCACCAGAAGCTGCGGCAGGAGGCGAAATAGCTCTTCTGCAGCAAGGAGATATTGTATGTATTGATGTAGAGGAGCGTCTCCTTGAAGTAAGAGTAAGTGATGAAGAATTAGAAAAGCGCCGGAAAGAATGGAAACGACCAGAGTTAAAAGTGAAAACGGGTTGGCTTGGGCGATACGCACAAATGGTTACATCAGCAAATACAGGTGCCGTGCTGAAAATGCAAAATTTTAATTGAGTCACATATTAAAGAGATAAGGAATGATACGAGATGGTGCAAAATGTAAGGGAGAGAGTGAAAATCGAAGATATCCTTGTGGCTCATAATCATATGAAGGATATCGTAAATAAAACGCCGCTGCAACGGGTATCAGTTTTATCGGATTATTACGAGTGTGATGTGTATGTGAAACGGGAAGACTTACAAGTCATTCGGTCATTTAAAATTCGAGGTGCTTACAATTTAATTCAAAGTTTATCAAAGGAACAAGTACAAAACGGTGTCGTTTGCGCAAGTGCAGGAAATCATGCACAGGGAGTCGCGTATACGTGTAATTTATTGAAAATTTCGTCAAAAATCTTTATGCCAACGACAACGCCCAAACAGAAAGTATCCCAAGTGCAATTTTTTGGAGGTGACTTTGCTGAAATTATTTTAGTTGGTGATACGTTTGATAGTTCTTTCCAAGAAGCACAGCGTTATTGCGAAGAACAGGGGATGACGTTTGTTCACCCATTTGATGATCCATATGTAATTGCTGGTCAAGGAACTGTTGCCGTTGAGATTTTGCACGATATGGAGAAACCTGTTGATTACGTATTCACAGCAATTGGTGGAGGTGGTTTGGCATCAGGAGTTGGTACATATGTAAAAGGTGTTAGTCCTTCCACGAAAGTAATCGGGGTAGAACCAGTTGGTGCTGCATCGATGAAAGAAGCTTTTTTACAAAACGAAAATGTAGCATTAGACAATATTGATAGTTTTGTTGACGGAGCGGCTGTAAAACGAGTTGGGAAATTAACTTTTGAAACGTGTAAGGATGTTTTAGATGATATCGTACTAGTGCCTGAGGGGAAAATTTGTACAACGATTTTAGAGTTATATAAGAAAAATGCAATCGTTGCTGAGCCAGCTGGAGCTCTTTCTATTGCTGCACTGGATTTATATAAAGAAGAAATTAAAGGAAAAACCGTTGTTTGTACGTTAAGTGGCGGGAATAATGATATTGATAGAATGCAAGAAATCAAAGAACGCTCTCTCATTTACGAAGGATTAAAACATTATTTTGTTATTGAATTTCCGCAGCGTTCAGGTGCATTGCGAGAATTCCTTGATAAAGGCTTAGGACCAGATGATGACATTACTCGATTCGAGTATATTAAGAAACATAATAAAGAAAACGGACCTGCACTTGTCGGAGTGGAGTTAAAACATAGAGAAGATTATGAGCCGTTAATTACTCGTTTTCAACAAAATAATATTCAATTTATGGAGTTGAATAAAAATCCGGTGTTGTTTGATTTATTAATTTAGCGTGGATGAAACTATATAAATACAAATTAAAAAACCGACACAAAGCCCTTCTTTTAAGGTGGGAGAGAGCATCCGGCCATGCATAGAAGCGGTCAGATCCTTTTCCTGCCCAGATATAGTGAAAACAAAGAGAGAAAACGAGTGCAGGTCACCTTTTGTTATCCATAGCTGCGGCTTATATGTCGAAAAATCAAAATGGATTAACATAAATCTCTAAGAGAATTTTTTATAGAGATTTAGTTTTTATTTTATCCCACTATTCGTGAGTAGTAAGACCCCCACCTCAAGATTCAGAGAGAAACAAAGAAGATAGGTGAGGGATAACTGCCCATAAAAGTTTCACTTTATAGATTATATCTATTGTTAGATTTACAAGATGTACCTTTTAGGAGCTTGTAGTAAGACTTTTATCAAACATATCAATAATATGAAGAAATCTTTCAGCCTCACGATAAACATGGTCTGCAAGAAGAGGATGAATGTTACTTTTTATTTTACAGGCTTCAATTAACTCTGTTGCCGTTTTCTTAAAGTCGCGCAAAGCAGTTACTGAAACACGGTTTTGATCAAGGAATTGGTCTAAAATAGGTACCGTTTCTGATTGTGGACGCATAGAATTTAAATCAATTGCTTGAAAAACAAGTTGGTCAAAATCATGACTAAATTCTCGTGCTTGATCAACTAATTTTCTTTCAGAGGGATCGAGAAGGTGACCAATAAATTTTGCATGATCTGCCATGATTTTTAAGAAAAATACATTCTCTTCTATAATTGCTGCAGGCAATGGATCGAGCTTATTTTCATTTAAATCTTTTAAGCGATTCGCAAAATAGGCGGCTTCGCGGCTAGTATGATCAACTAATAATGCATAGTTATTGGATTGAATCTTACATTGCAATATTAAGCCTAACACTTTTCGCTTATAGGCCCAAATGGAAGAGACAGCTTGATAAACTTGATTGTTAAAATTTTTGATTTGTTGAGGGTCTGAATCAACAGAGTATTGATTCAGTTGTTGCTCAATTTTTTCAAATAATACAATAAATTGTTGTGCCTCTTGTATGAGTTGTGTATCACCAGCACTAAATCCAAGACTTAAAAATAAAGCATGTTCTTTCATAATCCGAGACCAGAAGCGAATTTCATCGAGTGATCTTGATACAAATAAATCAGCCATGTGTACCCCCTTGTAATAAATATCATCCATTTATTGTATTCGCTGGTCATAGTGATTAGACGAGTTTATTTGATATAGACCTAGATTACATATATATAAATACAAATAAAAAAACCGACATAAAGCCCTTCTTTTTAGGCGGGAGAGAGCATCCGGCCATACATAGAAGCGGTCAGATCCTTTTCCTGCCCCACATGCCAAGTGAAAACAAAGAAAGAAAACGAGTGCAGGTCACCTTTTGTTATCTATAGCCGCGGCTATATGTCGAAAAATCAAAATGGATTTATATAGTTTGTTAATGAATAAAAAAATACCTTCCGCGAAGCTAGAAGGCATTTCTATCATTTTATAGATGTATGGACGGATACTTTCAATTGTACGAAGAAGAAAGCAGAGTTGGTTAGGGATAATGATTAATGGGGGATGAAGCCCCATTAATCAAAATTTCACTTTATTGGTTACGCTTATCTATTATTTTTCCATCTTCATCAATTTTTACATCACTCGAAATAGATTGTAAATATTGCAGCATCGTTTTCTTTTCTTGAGCGTCAACTGGTGAAATTTGATTGTTACGAATCATATAAGGATTAAATGACATTTGTACGTCTTTTCCTTTGAATTTCATTGTTAATACACCAGTTTCTGCACTGCGTCCTTTTACATAATTAGGGAACAAGAAGTTTCCAAGTGAGTAGGCAACAGGAACTTTTTCGTAATATTCAAATCCTTGAAGCTGGTGTGGGTGACTACCAACAATCGCATCAGCACCTGCTTCAACCATTTTTGGAACATATTGTTTTTGATAGTCTACTGGTCTATTTGATTTTTCAACACCCCAATGCATATATACAATCACATAATCGGCATCTTTCTTTTGTTCTTTAATTGTTTTGGTTACTAGATTTATATCATATCCATTTGTAACGCCCGGTTTGTCTTTACCAGCTACCCAATTGAATTCAGGTATAAAGCGAACAAAGGAGAGGAATTTAAACTTTTTCCCTTTCACTGTAACTTCTCGTGCTGTATATGCATCATCTGCATTTTTTCCGGCACCGATATAGGGGAGTTTCAGTTCTTCTACGTGAGAAATAGTATCCATTAAACCATCTTGTCCATAATCAAGCGTATGGTTGTTTCCGATATTGACGATATCATAGCCTGTATTTTTAATTGCTTGCAACGTAGACGGGTCGCTTTTAATCCAAAATAACTGACCAGGATATTTTTTTTCACGCGTTGTAAATGCGGATTCTAAGTTTACAAAAGAAAAATCTGCTTTTTTAATTTCCTTTTTTACATGTTCGAATGGATAATCAGCACCTTTACTTTGAATAACAGGACGTAATTGCCAGTCAAACATTGTATCGCCAGAGAATGTAAGAGTAATTTCAGGATCTTCTTTTTTCTTTGTTTCTGTTGCCTTTGCTTTTTTTGATTTTTCTTCTACTTTTGCTACGTTTTTTGCCTTTGAAGTAAAGGAGTTATTTACGGATAAAACGATCGGTGTAATGAGAATAGCTATTAAAATAAAGCGTTTTAATAAAGTTGTCATATATACATTTCCTTTTTGAGTTTTTATTCCGCTATTCGCGGGCAGTAAGACCCCCACCTCAAGATTCAGAGAAAACAAAGAAGATAGGTGAGGGATAACTGCCCGTAAAAGCCCGATTGGTGAGGGTTAATTATTAGTGGGGAATGAAGAAAACCCCACTGATAAAAGGTTCACTTTATATGCTTATCATGTTCTATATAAATACAAATTAAAAAACCGACATAAACCCCTTCTTTTTAGGTGGGAGAGAGTATCCGGCCATGCATAGAAGAGGTCAGATCCTTTTCCTACCCCATGCCAAGTGAAAACAAAGAGAGAAAACGAGTGCAGGTCACCTTTTGTTATCCATAGCCGCGGCTTATGTGTCGAAAAATTAAAATGGATTTATATATAACCAAAAAATGAATAACTATGTATGCAAAAAACGGTGTACATTGTGTAAGATGTTCATTGTATATTATGAAAGCAAGCCAAGGAATCATCTCGTAATCGTTGCAACAATACGGTAACATGAAATGTGGAGTGAATACAATACATAAATCAATTTTAGGTGTTTTATTTCAAAAATTCGTGGGGATATTGTGTCTTGTAGCATACTAGATACGAAGATTTAACTAGTGTGTATAAATACAAATTAAAAAACCGACATAGAGCCCTTCTTTTTAGGTGGGAGAGAGCATCCGTCCATGAATAGAAGCGGTCAGATCCTTTTCCTGCCCCACATGCGAAGTGAAAACAAAGAGAGAAACCGAGTGCAGGTCACCTGTTGTTGTCCGTAGCCGCGGCTTATATGTCGAAAAATCAAAATGGATTTATATAGCATTCCTAACCGAAATGCTAGTTCATATAACATGTCGTTATAATTATATAAATACAAATTAAAAACCGACATAAACCCCTTCTTTTTAGGTGGGAGAGAGCATCCGTCCATGAATAGAAGCGGTCAGATCCTTTTCCTACCCCATGCCAAGAGAAAACAAAGAGAGAAACCGAGTGCAGGTCACCTGTTGTTATCCGTAGCCGCGGCTATATGTCGAAAAATCAAAATGGATTTATATAGATCAAAGGGAATGGAGAATGAATGATGGTAATACTAGGAGCCTTAGTAAATGGGATTTGCATATTAATCGGCACTTTATTTGGTAGATTATTAAGTAGTATTCCGGAAAGTATGAAGGGAACGGTTATGCATGCAATTGGTCTGGCCGTCATGGTACTCGGTTTACAAATGGGATTGAAAGGTGAAAATTTTCTTATTGCCATTTTAAGTCTCGTCGTTGGTGCAGTGATTGGAGAATGGTTGAAATTAGAAGAGAAATTAACGAGTTTAGGGGATTGGTTAGAAAAGAAGGTTGGTTCAAATGGACAAGGTAGTATATCTTTAGGATTTGTAACAGCAACGTTAATCTTTGCTATTGGTGCAATGGGGATTATCGGGGCATTAGATAGTGGAATTCGCGGAAATCATGATGTGTTATTTACAAAGGCAATTATTGATGGATTCATTTCACTTATTTTAACGACAACGCTGGGAATTGGTGTGCTATTTTCAGCGATACCTGTCATTTTATATGAAGGAGCCATTGCATTATTTGCGACGCAAATTGATCGTTTTGTACCAGAGGTATTGATGAATCAGTTTATCGTTGAAATGACTGCTACTGGTGGAATTATGATTTTTGCGATTGGTTTGAATTTATTAGGAATTATTAAAATTAAGGTAGCGAATCTATTACCCGGGATCTTTGTTGTGGCGGTGATTGTGTCGTTGATGTATGGATATAATTTATATTTTTAAAATTGTTAGTTTCGTTTTGTATAATAGGAATGATAGCCCAGTAGTTTCCTCAAAAAATGAAGAGAGAATTATTGGGCTTTTTCTAATTCTATATACATATAAATAGGAAGTTAATAGGCTTTCTTCATAAAATGCATGAACCCACCGATAAAGAAACAAACAAAACTTCCCATAATCACAAAAACTAATGTTTGAATCGATATGAATAACAGTTGTGGATCATCTGGAGGTATCATCGCTTTAAATGGCTGAGACCATGGATAAAAAGGTGCGAATCTTTCAGACTGCGAAATGATCAAAGCTGGTATAGTTGCAATGACATTTAAGGCGATCGGTGCTGCGAAACTAGACCAAATGGTTGAGACCCATAGTTGTAGGGCGATTAAAGGAAGTGTAGCAATCCAGCCACCAACTAAGCCTTTTAGTAAGAGGTCTATTGGGAAAGAACCAGTTACTCCAGAAAGCCAGCCTACTATAACAAAGCTTATTCCAAAGAGAATTTGCACAGAAGCTGTAAATAAAAGAATAAAGAAAAATTTAATGACATAAAGGTGATAACGTGTAATGGGTTGGACTAAAATTTGCTTCCAACCACCATGAGAATGTTCATATCTGCAGATAAAAGCAGTGAAAATCCCTGTTAATAATGGTAGAAATAGCATTCCATGTATCAGTACCATAACACTGTAGATGAGTTGCCATTGTTTATACTCGGGATAGTGGGTGGCAGTTATAAAAGCTAATCCACCTGTTATGAGAGGGCTGAGAAATAGCAAGACCCATATTTTTGTTTTTCTAATTTTATAAAATTCTGCTTGCATTATTTTGAGCCAGAGCATTACTTGTACACATCCCTTCTTACATAGTCTACTGTTTCGATATACAACATAAATAAGCTAACGGCAATGCCTATTGCTACACATACAATAGGAGGTCCCCAGTCAATATGTAAACTTGGCCATCTCCATATGATCCAATTTGGAAGGGCTGATGAAAACATGGCGAAAATCGTTCCTAACATTCCTACTGTAAAAGCGATGCCTTGGTTATCAAATACGATAGCAATCCATAATTGTAATGCTACGATTGGTAGTGCGGCGAAATATGGATAAAAACTCATTTTGAATAAAGAGAACCACGGGATTGAAGCATCAAATTGTAAAGCTAAGCCTAATCCAACTGTACCTATCAATAGTAAAAAGCAAGATACAGTAAGTAAACAAAACACAAGTATAAATTTTGTTATAAAAACATCTCTTTTTTTTATAGGTAATGATAAAAGATGTTTCCATGAAGTGGAATGATGTTCTAGATGAGCAATTAAAGAAGTAACGATAGTAATCCCTAATATAAGAGTTGTTAAGGCAAGAGGTTGAACTTCAGAAAGAAGCCCTCCCCATAAGTCTTGTGCATACTTATCTGTCA